>NZ_JCAUBA010000013.1:0-220306 GCF_059692235.1 Paenibacillus sp. J2R1T-4
GATGTAGAGGGGGATAGACGGCATAGAGCGTTGGAACCGGAGTAGTGTGTGGATGTTAGAGGGAGAAGACGGCATAGAGCGCTGGAACCGAAGTAGTGTATGGATGTAGAGGGGGATAGACGGCATAGAGCGTTGGAACCGGAGTAGTGTGTGGATGTTAGAGGGAGAAGACGGCATAGAGCGCTGGAACCGAAGTAGTGTATGGATGTAGAGCCAGAAGACGGCATAGAGCGTTGGAACCGGAGTAGTGTGTGGCTGCAGAGTGAGAAAGTCTGCTTAGAGTGTCGAAACCGGCGTTACCCTAGCTCAGCTAGACAAGCGAATCGAGCGGAATTGACTGAAGAAACGTATTGACAATGCAGGTGAAACCCTCCAAGATGTAAGACAGGTATACTACTGGTCCTTATTATCATAAAACGATGGAGTTGATTTTGCAGATGATACACGTGATTTGGAATGAGTTGGAGGCTAAGAAAGCGTGGGAGCAAGGTAGAGATGATGTTACCGGGTACATGTTCGAATTTCTCCAATATAACGGGGTTGCGTTTACGATTTGGAGTCCGCAAGAGTGGAAGAATTCTCAGCCGAAGGGGCTGACTTTCGTACTGGGCTTGGACGATGCCGACGACTGGACGCAAACCGCTTATGACTATTGTAATGCGGGGAATGGCCTAGTCACTATAGGTGCTACTTATGGTCTTGATGCCCTATTGGGTGTTATAAAAGAAGCTGAACTGCTGGAAGGCTGGATCGATTGGAAGGATGCTCCGTTAGCGGATGGATTACTAAGCTCGTTCCATTTCTTTGGGGGGGTTCAGGTTAAGGCGTTGCCTGACACGGAGATGGAAGGGACCATTACCAAGAGATCAGGAGTTTCCACGGAGGCGCCTGCTTACACTTTTAAGAAGCATGGGCAAGGCTTTGCAGCGATGATCGGGTTCCATATTCCCAAAACGTTCCGGACGATTCAACAGGGCGTGCCTGTAACGAAAGATGGAGTATCTGCGCCTGATGGTACGGCTCTTATTCAAGATGATTTGTTGAAGTCAGACGATAGCGTGGTGCTGGATTGGCAGAGAGACAGGGGGCAGGTGGGGGAACAAGGTGTTCCTTTTTTCAAGGATCCTGTATTAGATGAAATGCGTATCTGGTTTATGAGATTGCTGCATAAGCATCATACCCTGTTGGGACTGCCTTTTGCGCAGGTATGGTTCTGGCCAGAGGGAATTACGGCAATAGGACACATATCGCATGATTCGGACGGCAATAGTAAAGAGGGAGCTCTCCAGTTGTTGGACAGATTGGCGGAAGGCCATGTGAAATCCTCTTGGTGTGTCATTATGCCTGGCTACGACAAGGAGATTTACGAGCGGATTGTGTCTGACGGACATGAGGTAGCCTTTCATTATAATGCGCTTGGGACGGAAGAAAACTCCCTTTGGAGGGAAGATCATTTTCTCGCACAGCTGACTATGCTGCAGGGGCAAGTAGGTCAAGAGGTTGAGATTATTACGAATAAAAACCACTATTTGCGCTGGGAAGGCGACGTTGCATTCTATCAATGGTGTGAGCGTGCCGGTATTAAGGTGGAGCAAAGCATGGGTGGGACTAAGCAGGGGAATAAAGGATTTCTAGCAGGAACCTGTCATCCGTACAAACCGATGAGCAACGCTGCAGAGCGCAATCGCCTCATGGATGTGGTCGCTATGCCTACGCTGGCTTGGGATCCGCCTAATGTACTCCGTTGCACGATGGAGGAAGCGAAGGTGTTGGTCGATCGGGCTGCTGATGTATATGGTGTTGCGCATTTTCTGGTGCATCCAGGACAATTGCTGATAAATGAAAATGTAGGTCCAGGATTAGTAGAGCTGGCGCAATACGGGACGGGCAAGCAGCTGCCGTGGTGGACGAGTGAGCAGATCTACAACTGGCTGCAAGTAAAGCGCGGAGTTACGGTAACGGCTGCTGCGAAGCAAGAGTTGGGCGCGGTAGCTAATTCCGATAACGGCAACGCGGCAGGAGCGGGGCTGCGTATTCAAACAGAGCAAGCTTGCGAAGGGTTGACGTTCGTATGTTCAGGCAACCAGATTCCGGTTATTTCGGAGAATGGTCCGGTTCGGCTGCGCAGTACCAAACAGGTTGAGCGTTATGGGATTATGCTGCTAGAGATTATTATGGACGTTCCTGCTGGAGTAACCATTATTCCGTTAGCTGATGCGGCTGTCAAGAACTAATTCTGGTAAATTACTATAAAAAGCGAACTTTAATGTCTAAACTTCACAAAAATGTTCGCCTTTTAAAGTTGACATGGCCATGTTAACCTTATAAAATGAAAGTATAATAAGCAATTCATCTTTTAATGAATTTTTCTCGTATATTCGCGGGGATATGGCCCGTAAGTTTCTACCCAAGAACCGCAAATTTTTGGACTACGAGTAAGCTGATAAGTAGAAGGAATGAGCCTGATCCGCATGTGCGCAGATCGGCCTTCCTTTTTTTCGCCTTCTTCTGCAGTAGGAACGGTAGTATCGAGAGCCTCTGCAGAAGATTAGGCGGGATGCGGCTTGCGTCCAACGGGATGATCCCTGTCATCTTCGTTGGTTAGATGTCCAACGAATTTGACAAGGTCCATTCACTAGGCTATATCCTAATGAAGAAGGGCAGATGTCTCGCGCTGGACTTTTTTTGATTTCAGAAGAAGAAGAAAGAGGGTACTCACATATGACCGCGCTAGTCGGGATTATTATGGGCAGCACTTCGGATTGGGAAACCATGAAGCATGCATGTGACATTATGGATGAACTGAACATTCCTTATGAGAAAAAAGTCGTATCGGCGCATAGAACGCCTGATCTGATGTTTGAATATGCGGAAACGGCGATAGAACGCGGCATTCGCGTCATTATCGCTGGGGCTGGCGGTGCCGCGCACTTGCCCGGCATGGTGGCCTCGAAGACGGTGCTCCCGGTAATCGGAGTACCTGTGAAGTCGTCCAGCTTGAACGGGCTGGACTCGCTTTTGTCCATCGTGCAGATGCCCGGTGGAGTGCCTGTGGCTACGGTCGCGATCGGCAATGCGGGAGCAACGAACGCGGGGTTGTTGGCTGCGCAGATTCTGGGCGTCACTGACCCAGAGCTGCAACAGAGACTGCGCGATCGCAAGGAGAACACCCGTCTCAAGGTGTTGGAAAGCAGTGATCAGCTATGAGTAACGGCCCATCCAACAGCAACAGCAGGCAAGCGGCAGGATGGAATGAGGGTGTGCGGACGCTTCTGCCAGGCAGCACGATCGGCGTGCTGGGCGGCGGGCAATTAGGCCGCATGCTCGCTATAGCGGGACGGAACATGGGCTACCGTTTCGTCACGCTCGACCCGACACCGGACGCGCCTTGCGGGCAGGTGGCGGAGCAGATTGTGGCAGCGTACGATGACGCGGAGGCTGCCCGCCGATTGGCCGAGAAGTCGGACGTGATCACGTACGAATTCGAGAATGTCGATGCCGGCGTGGCGCAGATGCTGATGAGCGAGTCTTACGTGCCGCAGGGAAGCAAGCTGCTGCACACGACGCAGCACCGCATCCGCGAGAAGCGCGCGATCGAAGCCGCCGGCGTTAAGGTGGCTCCATACCGCGAGATTCGCAGCGTAGACGAGCTGCGCGAAGCAATCGCGGTCTTAGGCACGCCTTGCGTGCTCAAGACCGCAACCGGAGGCTACGACGGGAAAGGGCAGTGGGTGCTGCGCTCGGCTGACGAAGCAGCAGATGCTTACGAGTCCCTGAGCCAAGCGAAGACGGAGCTGGTATTGGAGCAATTCATCCCGTTCGAGAAGGAAATATCTGTTATCGTGGCGAGGAGTCCTCGCGGTGAGACGAAGGCTTTCCCGCCTGCTGAGAATATCCATGTGCACAATATTCTACATCTTTCCATTGTGCCTGCGAGAGCTGTTAGTGAAGAGGTGCTGAGATCAGCCGAGCAGATGGCGATTCAGATTGCCGAGTCGCTGGAGATGACGGGTCTGCTGGCGGTAGAGATGTTCCTGACGCCAGATGGCGACCTATATGTCAATGAATTAGCTCCTCGTCCGCATAATTCGGGTCACTATACGATGGAAGCCTGCCAAACCTCGCAGTTCGAGCAGCATTTGAGAGCGATTTGCAATTTGCCGCTTGGACCGGTTGACTTGTTGACACCCGTGGTGATGGTTAATCTGTTAGGTGAGCATGTTCAGCCTGTATTGGACTGGCTCCCGGAGCAAGCGGGTCTGCCTGACGGTGTAACAGCCAAGCTGCACCTGTATGGGAAGCACGAAGCGAAGTCGAAGCGTAAGATGGGGCATATAAATCTTCTGACCCCGGATGTAGAACGAGCCATTCAATGGGTAAATGATAGTGTGATTTGGAAAAGCTAAGGGCATTAATCATAAAGCCCGTTAAGATACAGTTAGACTACATTCAATAAATGGAGGAACCAACATGCTGCAGCGTTACAGTCGTCCAGAGATGGCGGCCATTTGGACAGAAGAGAACAAGTTTAATGCTTGGCTCGAGGTTGAGATTTTATCGTGTGAGGCTTGGTCGGAGCTAGGAGTGATTCCCAAGGAAGACGTTCAGGCGCTTCGCGAGAAAGCCGGCTTCGATATTCCCCGGATTTATGAGATCGAAGAAGAAACACGTCATGATGTCATTGCTTTCACGCGCGCGGTGTCTGAGACTCTCGGTTCTGAGCGGAAATGGGTGCATTACGGACTGACTTCTACAGATGTTGTAGATACGGCGCTGGGCTACTTGATGCTGCAAGCTAACAAGATTATCGAGAAAGACATTATTAATTTCATCGAAATTTTGCGCAACAAAGCGATTCAATATAAAAACACGCCGATGATGGGCAGAACGCATGGTGTACATGCAGAGCCGACTACCTTTGGCCTCAAAATGGCACTATGGTATGAAGAAATGAAGCGGAACCTGGAGCGTTTCCGCCATGCGGCAGACGGCGTTCAGTTCGGTAAAATATCCGGAGCGGTTGGTACTTATGCCAATATCGATCCTTTCATAGAGCAATATGTGTGTGAGAAATTAGGAACCAAGGCAGCTCCAATCTCGACGCAAACCCTGCAACGCGATCGTCACGCCGAATATATCGCTACAATCGCTTTGATCGCCACATCGCTTGATAAGTTCGCTACGGAGATCCGGGCTTTGCAGAAAAGTGAGTTCCGTGAAGTGGAAGAGCCGTTCGGCAAAGGTCAAAAAGGTTCCTCGGCCATGCCGCACAAGCGTAACCCGATTGGCTGCGAAAGCATTTCCGGTCTGTCCCGCGTAATCCGCGGACATATGATCTCCGCTTACGAGAACGTGCCGCTCTGGCATGAGCGCGATATCTCGCACTCCTCCGTAGAACGTATCATTATTCCGGATTCGACGATTCTGATCAACTATATGCTGAACCGATTGGGCACGATCATCAAGAACTTGACGGTGTTCCCGGAGAACATGCTGCGCAACATGAAACGCACCTTCGACGTTCCATTCTCGGGCCGCGTATTGACCAAGCTGATCGACAAGGGCTTCAGTCGTGAGCAAGCTTATGACACGGTTCAACCCAAAGCGATGCAAGCCTGGGAAGAGCAGCGCTCATTCCGCGATATCGTAGAAGGCGATGCTGGCATCCGCGAGCATTTGTCACTGGAAGAGATTGAGGAATGCTTCGATCCTAGCTGGCATCTGAAGCATGTGGATACGATCTTTAAACGTCTTGAACTAGGTTAAATTGCAGGCGGAATCAGATTCATATTGGAGGCGATGATCTTGAGCGCTACACTAGCCATTTCCACAGCGGCTGAATATATCAAAGCTCCGCTGAAGTATAAGGGTAAGGTACGGGAAATTTATGATTTGGGCGAGCATTATTTGATCGTAGTTACGGATCGGATCTCAGCGTTTGACTATGTACTGTCGCCAGCGGTGCCGGATAAAGGCAATGTGCTCAATCAGATCAGCAAGTTCTGGTTCGAGGAGACAGCAGGAATCCAGCCGAATCATGTCATTCATACAGATGTCGAGAAGCTGGGAGATGTTCTGGTTGAAGGAAGCGCCGATGTGATCAAGAATCGCTTCATGGTCACCAAGAAAGCGGAGCGGATCGATATCGAATGTGTCGTGCGCGGCTATATTACTGGCGGAGGCTGGAGACAATACCAGCAAACAGGCCAGATTAACGGCATTCAATTACCCGATGGCTTACGTAAGAACGAACGGTTTGCAGAGCCGATCTTCACCCCCGCCGCCAAAAATGATGTAGGCCACGACGAAGATATTCCTTTTGAGCGGATGGAAGAGCTGGTTGGCGCCGAGCTAGCAGCTGAGCTTCGTGAGAAAAGCTTGAGGCTGTACCAATACGCGCATGATTATTGCGCAAAACACGGCATCATTCTAGCCGATACGAAGTTCGAGTTCGGGATTGTAGACGGCAAGGTTATTCTGATCGACGAAGTATTCACACCGGATTCATCGCGCTTCTGGGCGCAAGAGAAGTATGCGCTGGACATTGAGATTGACGGGATGGACAAGGAACCGGTGCGGACTTACTTGTCGCAATCGGACTGGGATAAGAACAGTGAGCCAGATCCGCTGCCTGCTGAGGTTGTTGAAGAAACTTCCAGGCGTTACCGAGATATTTTGAACCGGTTGGTACAGGGGTAAGGTTGGTTGGCACGTTTATTGAAACAAGCTATGTTGTTGGATGAAGGCTTCACACTTTATGGGATCCATTAGGAGGACTAATCGATGATTAAAGCAACTGTATTCGTAACGATAAAGGAAAACGTTTTGGACCCTCAGGGTAACGCCGTACAAGGCGCTTTGCACTCGATGGGATTCTCGGAGGTTGGGAAGGTTCGCATTGGAAAGTACATGGATCTTACGCTGGACACAGAGGACCATGCAGAAGCGGAAACTCGTGTGAAGGCTATGTGTGAGAAGCTGCTGGCGAATACAGTTATTGAAGATTACCGGTTTGAGCTCAGCTCCCAAAAGTAAAGGCAAGCTGTCGAAGTTAACCCCTGTTGCTTGACGGACCCTATGGTAAAAGATCTAAGGAGGATTCAAAAATGAACTTTGCAGTGCTCGTGTTTCCTGGTTCGAACTGCGATATCGACTGTTATAAAGCGGTGGAAGCAACGATTGGTCAGCCGGTTGAATATGTATGGCATACAACGACGGATTTATCCAAATATGATGCGATTATCGTGCCGGGCGGATTCTCCTACGGGGATTACCTGCGCTGCGGGGCGATCTCGAGATTTGCACCTGTTATGAATGAAGTGGTGAAGGCTGCTGAGCAAGGGAAATATGTGCTTGGGATTTGCAACGGGTTCCAGATTCTTCTAGAGTCAGGCTTGCTGCCAGGAGCTATGCTGCGCAACCAGACTTTGAAATTCCGCTGCCATTCTTCGGTTCTTCAAGTAGAGAACGTGAATACTCCTTTCACCACACAATATAGCGCAGGTGAGCAAATTGATATTCCGATTGCTCATGGTGAAGGAAACTACTATTGCGATGTGGATACATTGGCAGAGCTTAAGGCTAACAATCAGATTGTGTTCCGTTATGCGGTGGACAACCCTAACGGCTCAGTTGACCATATTGCAGGAATTTGTAACAAGCAGGGCAATGTACTGGGTATGATGCCGCATCCAGAGCGCGCGGTTCATCAGCTGCTAGGTTCAGAAGACGGGAAGCGGATGTTTACATCGATCTTGAACGCATGGAGGGAGAAACATGGCACAGCAATTGTCGGTTAAGGAGCCTACGGCGGAGCAGATTGCCGAGCAGAAGATATACAAGCAGATGGGCGTGACGGATGCCGAATATGAGCTGGTGTGCGGGTTTCTTGGCCGGAATCCGAACTATGTGGAAATCGGCGTATTCAGCGTTATGTGGTCCGAGCATTGTTCCTACAAAAATTCGAAGCCTGTCCTTCGCAAGTTCCCGATTACAGGGCCTCGCGTCCTGATGGGTCCTGGTGAAGGCGCTGGTATCGTAGATATCGGTGATAACCAAGCGGTAGTGTTCAAAATTGAGAGTCATAACCATCCTTCTGCGATTGAGCCTTTCCAAGGCGCTGCAACTGGAGTGGGCGGGATTATCCGTGATATTTTCTCAATGGGCGCACGTCCGATAGCATCGCTGAATTCGCTTCGTTTCGGATCGCTTAAGAATGATCGTGTGAAATATTTGTTCGAGCACGTAGTGTCCGGGATTGCAGGGTATGGTAACTGTATCGGGATCCCGACGGTTGGCGGCGAAGTGATGTTCGATGAGAGCTACGAGGGGAATCCGCTCGTTAACGCTATGTGTGTGGGTTTGATCGACCATGATAAGATCCAGAAGGGTGTCGCGCGCGGCGTAGGCAACCCGGTCTTCTACGTAGGACCAGCTACTGGTCGGGATGGGATTCATGGAGCGACTTTTGCTTCTGAGGAGCTGACGGCAGAGTCCGAAGCCAAACGTCCAGCTGTTCAAGTGGGCGATCCCTTCATGGAGAAGCTTGTGCTTGAATCATGTCTGGAGCTTATTAATTCCGGCATCGTGGTCGGTATTCAAGATATGGGAGCGGCAGGCTTGACTTGCTCCAGTGCTGAGATGGCGAGTAAGGCTGGTAACGGGATCGAGTTGTATCTCGATGAAGTGCCGCAGCGTGAGACAGGCATGACACCTTACGAAATGATGCTGTCAGAATCCCAAGAGCGGATGTTGTTCGTTGTGAAGCCTGAGCATGAGACGCAAGCTAAGGAGATTTTCGAGCGTTGGGGCCTGATCTGTGCGAAGGTTGGTAAAGTTACGGATGACGGACGTCTGAGATTGTTCCACGGTGGCCAGATAGTGGGAGATATGCCGGTTAAGGCATTGGTAGATGAGTGCCCGGTATACAACAAGCCTTCTAAAGTGCCAGCTTATTATGAGAATAGTGCTTCCATTGACACAACGCGTTATGTAGAAGTGATAGACCTGGATGATGCTTTGAAGCAGGTGTTGGCTTCTCCGACGGTTGCGAGCAAGGAGTGGGTCTACAACCAGTACGATTACATGGTTCGTACGGAAACTTATGTGCGTCCAGGCTCAGACGCTGCTGTAGTTGGCGTGCCAGGGACTCGCAAGGCGCTTGCGATGACTACGGACTGCAATAGCCGATACGTGTATCTCGATCCAGAAGTTGGCGGCATGATCGCGGTAAGCGAAGCGGCACGCAACATTGTTTGCTCCGGTGCAGAACCGTTGGCGATTACGGATAACCTGAACTATGGGAGTCCGGAGAAGCCGGAAATTTTCTGGCAGCTGGAGAAATCGACTGACGGGATGGCCGAAGCTTGCCGACAATTGGACACGCCGGTGATCGGCGGTAATGTAAGCTTATATAATGAGAATGCTAAAGGTGCGATTTACCCTACTCCCGTTATTGGGATGGTGGGCTTGGTGCATGATCATGATCATATTACGACACAAGGCTTCAAGCGTGAAGGCGATGTAATCTTCTTGCTTGGCGCTACTCAGGCAGAGCTCGGCGGAAGTGAGTTCCAAAAGGTGCTTCACGGCGTAACTGAAGGTCGTCCTCCTGTCATTGATCTGGGTGTTGAGAAGAGATTATTGAATACAGTGTTAAAAGCTATCCAGAACGGATTGGTTGCTTCTGCTCATGACTTATCGGATGGCGGACTTGCTGTTGCATTAGCAGAAAGCTGCATCAGCGGTAAGCTCGGAGCGGTTGTTAGCCTGGAGAGTAATCTCCGCGCTGACCATGCTCTGTTCAGCGAGAGCCAATCACGAATTCTTCTTAGTGCATCCCCTGACAAAGCGGCTGAATTGCAGAGCTGGATTGCGGGTCAAGGTGTACCTGTCGTTGAAATTGGTAAAGTAGAAGGAAGCACACTTAACATTACAGTTAACGGCCGCGCGGCAATAACATCTCCAGTCGTAGGGCTAGAGAAAGTCTGGAAGGATGCGATTCCATGCTTGATGCAGTGAGAACGCCAAGCGGATTGTGGACTGGACGGTATTATAACGAAGGCATAACGCAAGAGAACATGTTCGATAAAATACGAGAGGAGTGCGGCGTCTTTGGTGTCTACGGACACGAGGACGCATCCTCTCTATGTTACTACGGGCTGCACGCTTTGCAGCACCGCGGGCAAGAAAGCGCCGGGATCTGCACGACCGATCAGGATCAGTTTCACTATCACCGCGACATGGGGCTCGTTAAGGAAGTATTCGACAACGACAAGCTCCGGTCGCTCAAGGGCAGCACCGCAATAGCGCATGTGCGCTATTCGACAGCCGGCGAGAGCAAGCTGGTCAACGCTCAGCCCCTTGTGTTCAAGTACCGCGAGGGCGATCTGGCGATTGCTACGAACGGGAATATCGTGAACGCTCCAGAGATTCGCAAACGTCTGGAGCGCCAAGGATCGATCTTCCAGACTACGAGCGATACCGAAGTCGTAGCACATCTGATCGCACGCTCGCAGCATGACGATATCGAACTGGCCGTCAAGGAAGCGTTGGAGCAATTGAACGGGGCGTATGCCTTCCTGTTCATCACCAACGACAAGTTCATTGCGGCACTTGATCCTCACGGCTTGCGACCGTTCGTGATGGGCCGCTTGGGAGATGCGTATATATTCGCATCCGAGACTTGCGCGTTCGACGCGGTTGGCGCCGAGTATGTGCGTGACTTGTCGCCGGGCGAGATGCTGGTGCTCGACAAGAACGGGATGAGAGAAGACCGTTACGCGCCTATGAAGCAGCGCGCGATCTGCTCGATGGAATACATCTACTTCTCGCGTCCGGATAGCGATATCGACGCGATTAATATTCACAGCGCGCGTAAGCGCATGGGACGCACCCTAGCAATGGAAGCATTCGTGGACGCGGATATAGTGACAGGCGTGCCGGACTCGAGCACATCTGCTGCAATCGGTTATGCGGAGCAGACCGGGATTCCTTATGAGCTCGGGCTGATCAAGAACCGCTACACAGGCCGTACCTTCATCCAGCCAAGCCAAGAGCTGCGTGAGCAGGGCGTGAAGATGAAGCTGAGCGCGGTGCGCAAGGTAGTGGAAGGCAAGCGTGTCGTCATGATCGACGATTCCATCGTCCGCGGTACGACCTCGCTTCGCATCGTGAACCTGCTGCGTGAAGTTGGCGCGAAGGAAGTGCACGTGCGGATCACTTCGCCGCCGTTCAAGAATCCTTGCTTCTACGGCATCGATACGCCGGACCGCAAGGAGCTTATCGCTTCTTCGAAGTCTGTTGAAGAGATTCGCGCGGCCATCAATGCCGATTCTTTGCATTTCTTGAGCAAGCGCGGCTTACTGGAGAGCATCGGCCGTCCCGGCAACGAGCTCAATGCCGGACATTGCACCGCTTGCTTCGACAATCAATTCCCGACCGAAGTAGGCGATCCTCAAGCCGTCGCCTTCGGTAGTGATTGGTATAAATAAGTCGGTTTGTATTGTAGCTTGATAAGCCGAGGCTATGGCGAAGGAAGTTGAAGAGCCGGAGTGGCGACTTTTGTAGATGTCTTCTAACCGATAAAGGTCTGATACATTCAGAGAGAAGACAGCTACAACGGAGCGCGGAGGCCTTCAACTTTCTGAGCGAGTGTACTAAGCCGCAGTATTCATCTTTCTTTGGAAAAAGCCGAGGCTATGGCGAAGGAAGTTGAAGAGCCGGAGTGGCGACTTTTGTAGATGTCTTCTAACCGATAAAGGGTCTTATACAATCAGAGAGAAGACAGCTACAACGGAGCGCGGAGGCCTTCAACTTTTGGAGCGAGTGTACTAAGCCGCAGTAAGCAATTATATTGCGATGATAGCTATATAGCGATCATCCTGAGTTAACTATAAAAATCCCGAGCCGCAGGATTCACCTTTCTTTGGAAAAAGCCGAGGCTATGGCGAAGGAAGTTGAAGAGCCGGAGTGGCGACTTTTGTAGATGTCTTCTAACCGATAAAGGGCCTTATACAATCAGAAGAAGACAGCTACAACGGAGCGCGGAGGCCTTCAACTTTCTGAGCGACCCCAGCCTCATAACATTTTTCCAACAAAAGTGAATCTGCGGCTCCCCAAAGGAGTAATCCCAATGTCGGACGCATACAAACAAGCGGGAGTGGACATCGCAGCAGGTAACGAAGCGGTCGTACGCATGAAGAAACACGTCCAGAAGACGTTCCGTCCAGAAGTGCTGACTGAGCTGGGCGGCTTCGGAGCGCTGTTCGGACTGAACAAGGACAAGTATGAGCAGCCCGTGCTCGTATCCGGAACGGACGGAGTAGGAACGAAGCTGAAGCTTGCTTTTGCCATGGACAAGCATGATACGATCGGAATCGATGCGGTCGCCATGTGTGTGAACGATGTTGTCGTGCAAGGCGCAGAGCCGCTCTTCTTCCTCGACTACCTGGCGTGTGACAAAGTCATACCGGAGAAGATCGAAGCCATCGTCAAAGGGATCGCAGACGGCTGCGTACAAGCTGGCTGTTCACTGATTGGCGGAGAAACGGCAGAGATGCCGGGTATGTACAGCCAAGGCGAGTATGACATCGCAGGCTTCACAGTCGGAATCGTCGACAGGAAGAATATCATTGATGGATCTACAATCGCTGCTGGCGATGCTGTAATTGGTTTGGCTTCAAGCGGTGTACACAGCAACGGGTTCTCGTTGGTGCGTAAGCTTTTGCTTGAAGACAAAGGATACAGCCTGCAAGAGCCTGTAGAAGGTCTTGACGGCAAGCTGGGCGATGTACTGCTGGCGCCAACGCGCATCTATGTGAAACAAGTGCTCGCGATGCTTGAGCAAGTGAACATCAAAGGAATGGCTCACATCACAGGCGGTGGCTTCATCGAGAACATTCCTCGTGTGCTGCCGACTAACGTGAACGTAGCTATCGAATACGGCTCATGGCCGATTCTGCCGATCTTCAACCTGTTGCAGCAAGCCGGTTCCGTTAGCAATAACGATATGTTCCGCACCTTTAACATGGGGATTGGGATGGTTATCGTCGTTCCAGCCGAGCAAGCCGAAGAAGCGATCCGTATCGCCGAAGCCCAAGGCGAGAAGGCCTATCGCATCGGAACGGTTACACCAGGCGAACAAGTAGTAACCTTCAACGGAGCGGTGGTATGACACAGAGCCAATCAGCTGCTGAGCCTCAAGCTTCCAGCCAGGCTCAGATAGCTCCAGATAAACGGAAAGAACCGTTTCGCATTGCGGTCTTCGCCTCGGGCAGCGGCTCCAACTTTCAAGCGCTGGTCGATGCGGTGACCGCAAACAAGCTCGATGTAACCATCGAGCTTCTTGTATGCGACAAGCCGCAGGCAAAAGTAGTCGAGAGAGCGGGTCAGGCGGGTGTAGATGCTTTCGTGTTTCGGCCCAAGGAATACGCTTCTAAGGAAGCGTATGAGGCCGTCATCATGCAGCAGCTGCAAGAGCGTCAGATCGACTTGATCGTGCTGGCTGGCTATATGCGGATTATTACTTCGACTATTATCGAGCCTTACTATGGACGAATCATCAATATTCACCCATCGCTGTTGCCGTCCTTTCCGGGCGTCAATGGAATTGGAAATGCCCTTGAACACGGCGTGAAGGTGACTGGAGTCACCGTTCATTTCGTAGATGGAGGCATGGACACGGGGCCAATCATAGCGCAACGTGCTGTGGAAGTGGCGAATGATGACACGGTAGACACTTTAGCGGTCAAGATTCATCGTGTTGAGCACGAGCTGTACCCTGCAGTCGTGGCTGCGATTCGCGAAGGCCGAGTAGAGCTTGAAGGCAGACACGTGTCTGTACGGTAGTAAGGGGCTAGTAAGGGGCTGGCAATTGCTGATCAAGCTAAGCCAAGCCGGGGCTTTTTCCGAAGCATTAGCTGCAAGAAAAGTTACTAGTCAGGTCCTGTGGAGATTGATAGCCATTGCTAGTATAGGTTATTTTGTGGAGAAGACAGTTTTTTATGGGATAGCCTATTTTACTACTGGTTATTAGCCTGGTTCTGAGGAAAATCGGGTAACAATGCGGAAATAGGGGATAGTCAGGTTGGCTAATTAGTGCATGAGCGATGAAATGGCTCAAATAGCCAGTAGTAAGATGGCTTATGTGTAAATGGCTTGCCACTATAACCCAAACTGGCCACAATAAGCAGAAGTGGATGAGGAAAAACAGCTATATTGTGCTTGAGTAAGGTGGACTTGACAACAAATTCGAGCAATCGAGACCTAAGTAGTAACCACAAAAGCAACTAATAGTCCGCCTCACTCCTAAGTACATGAATTTAATTGCGCAAAAGCAACTAATAGTCTGTCTTGCTCCTAAGTACATGAATTTAATTGCGCAAAAGCAACTAATAGTCTGTCTTGCTCCTAAGTACATGAATTTAATTGCGCAAAAAACTAATAGTCTGCCTTGCTCCTAAGTACATGAATTTTATTGCGCAAAAGAAACTAATAATCTGCCTTGCTGCTAAGTTCATGAATTTAATTGCGAAAAAGCAACTAATAGTCGGCCTCGCTCCTAAGTTCATGAATTTAATTGCAAAAAAGCAACTAAATTCTCGGTTCAGCACGTACCACGGCTCAATAGGCACGATTAGTTGCTTTTCTGCAGCTAATTCACCTCATTTGGCAGAAAGTGCAAATTTAATTGCTTTTTTGCAACTAATTTCAACTCTCCTAACAAACAAACGAAGTAAACCATCTAAACCATTAAGGACGTGAATGATAAGATGACAGCTCCATCTAATTCAACCAAGCAAGAACTGTCGCTTCGTTACGGCATGAACCCGCACCAGAAGCAAGCGAAGATCTACAACGAATACGGAGAGCTTCCGCTTCGTGTCGTGAACGGCGATCCTGGCTTCATCAATCTGTTAGATGCGCTGAACAGCTTCCAGCTTGTGCGCGAGCTCAGCCAAGCGACCGGCTTGCCAGCTGCTGCGTCGTTCAAGCATGTAAGCCCGGCAGGCGCAGCTGTATACGCTCCGCTATCGCCTGAGCTGGAGAAGGCCTACTTCGTAGAAGGCCTGGAGCTGTCCCAGCTTGCTAATGCTTACGCGCGTGCTCGCGGTGCTGACCGGATGTCTTCGTTCGGAGACTGCGCAGCGCTCAGCCACGTAGTGGATGCATCCACCGCCCTGCTGCTCAAACGTGAAGTGTCTGACCTGGTCGTTGCACCTGGGTACACACCAGAAGCACTGGAAATCCTCAAAGCGAAGAAAAACGGCGGGTTCCTCGTTCTGGAGATTGATCCGGATTACGTGCCGGAAGCAATTGAACGCCGCAACCTGTTCGGCCTTACAATGCAACAGGAACGGAACAATGGAATTATCGACGCTTCCGTATTCGAGAAGATTGTAACAGCAAACCAAGACTTGCCGGAGTCGGCTAAGCGCGACATGTTGGTCGCACTAATCACGCTCAAATACACGCAATCGAACTCGATCTGTTACGCCCTCGACGGCCAGACAATCGGCATAGGCGCAGGTCAACAATCCCGTATCCACTGCACGCGTCTAGCCGGCGACAAAGCGGATCGTTGGTATTTGCGTCAGCATCCGATCGCGCTCACTATGAAATTCCGTGAAGGGGTTTCCCGTCCCGAGAAGAACAATGCGATCGACCTGTGGCTCGAAGATGAGCTGACACCAGTAGAAGCCGCAAGCTGGAAGGAAGCTTTTGCAGAAGTGCCGCGCCGTCTGACTCGTGAAGAGAAGCGCGAATGGCTGAATGGATTAACGGGCGTGTCCTACGGTTCCGATGCTTTCTTGCCGTTCCGTGATAATCTGGATCGCGCCAGCAGAAGCGGTGCCAAATATGTGATCCAAGCAGGCAGCTCCATGCGTGATGAAGAAGTTGTGAAAGCAGCTAACGATTACAATATGGTCATGTGTTACTCAGGCGTCCGTCTGTTCCACCACTAGGAACATCGTACAGCTCAGCTTGAAGTAACCTCACCCTCACCGACTTAACTACGAAAGGGGCAACACCTGAATGGCTACCAATTGGAGCGCTATTGCTCAGAGTCATATAGAACAACTGCAAGCCAACAGCTATCCTGGACGCGGGATCATTATCGGTCTTACACCAGACGGCACACGCCTTCTGCAAGTGTACTGGATTATGGGCCGCAGCGAGAACAGCCGCAACCGCGTGTTCATCGCCGAGGAGAACGGGTACCTGCGCACGGAAGCGAAGGATCCCGCTAAGCTGACTGATCCGTCCCTTATTATTTACTACCCGCTCAAACACGCAAACGGAGCGCACATTGTTACGAATGGTGACCAGACGGATACGATCTACGATGCGATCACGTCTGGAGGTACGTTCGAACAGGCTCTCGCTACCCGCACTTACGAGCCGGATGCTCCTAACTTCACTCCGCGTATCTCTGGGATCGTGGATCTGAAGGATAACCAGTTTTCTTACAAGCTGTCGATCCTGAAGTCGAACTCGGGTGATGAGGCTCAGACTTTGCGCCACTTTTTCACATATGAGAATGCGATTGCGGGCTATGGGCATCTGATCCATACGTACTCTGCTGACGGTAATCCATTGCCTTCTTTCCAAGGTGAACCTACGCTCGTTCCGCTGCAAGACAGTATCGAAGAGACGGCTGCATCCTACTGGAATAAGCTGAATGAAGAGAATCGTATCGCGCTGCTGGTGAAATCCATTCGCCTAAGCGATGGTCAAACCGAACTGAAAGTAATCAACAAATAAATATACACTGCCGGTGGTTCTATCCATCGGAGTAATGGAGGATGACGCTGTGAAGGTTCTAGTAGTCGGAAGCGGTGGAAGAGAGCATGCCATCATCTGGGCGCTTCAGAAAAGCCCTCGCATTACCAAGCTGTATTGTGCTCCAGGAAATGCAGGCATCGCGGCTATGGCACAATGCATCCATTTGAAAGTAAGTCAGTTCGAGGAATTGAGCAAATTCGCGACGGAGCAAGAGATAGATCTGGTTGTTATTGGTCCGGAGGATCCTTTGTGCGACGGCATTGTCGATTACATGGAGGCGCGGGGGTTGAAGGTATTCGGCCCTAACGAGAAAGCTGCGATCATTGAGGGAAGCAAAGTATTCACGAAGCAATTGTTCCGGGACTACAATATTCCTACGGCAGCCTATGAGTCCTTCGACAATTATGAAGCCGCATTAGCTTATCTGCACAAGCAAACGAAGGCTCCCATCGTGATCAAAGCGGATGGACTGGCCGCGGGCAAGGGTGTCATTATTGCGCAAACCATCGAGGAAGCCGAGCAGGCGTTAAAGGAAATTATGGTCGACAAAATTTTCGGCAAAACCGGGGATCAAGTGGTCATCGAGGAGTTCCTGAGCGGACAAGAAATGTCGATACTATCGTTCGTAGACGGTGCTGTTGTAAGACCTATGATGCCCTCCCAGGATCATAAGCAAATCTATGACGGCGACAAAGGACCGAATACCGGAGGAATGGGCACGTACAGCCCGGTTCCGCATATTCCCCAGTCTATGATCGATGAAGCGATCGAGACGATTATCAAACCGACTGCAGCAGCGATGGTCAGCGAGGGGCGTGCATTCCGCGGCGTTCTGTTCGCAGGACTGATGATGACTGATTCCGGTCCGAAGACAATCGAGTTCAATGCACGGTTCGGCGATCCTGAGACGCAGGTTGTCCTATCCTTGCTTGATACAGATCTGCTTGATATATTCCTGGCTACTGTAGAAGGTAAATTAGCGGACATTGAGATTGAATGGAGCACGGATTCCGCGGCAGTATGTGTGGCAATGGCATCAGAAGGCTATCCGGGTAACTATCCCAAAGGATTGCCTATTGAAGGGCTGGACAACGTTCAGAACTCCGTCGTATTCCACGCTGGTACGGCGACTTCATCTGATGGTCAGATTGTAACTAACGGTGGTCGCGTACTTGGTGTAACGGCAAAAGGATCATCTATTGCGGAAGCGCGCGAGCGTGCCTACGCAGATGTCGATCGCATTCAATTCGCTGGCAAGCAATTCCGGACGGATATAGCTCTCAAAGCTTTAGTGTAAAAGAATACAAGGCACAGGATCAGCAACTGGATCCTGTGCCTCTTTTTTATATAGTTGTCAGGCGATGTCACTCAAAATGATTATGCTCAAACTTCTTCTTTCTTTTATACACGTACCATATTGCAATCACCACTAACACAATCAGCACTAACGACAACCAATATCGCTCCAGAAAGCTGATTATTGCGTTCATCGTGAACCTCCTTGATCGTCTGACGGAATACTATCCTGCCTTTAGGTTGCGCTTTTTGCCGACAATTCATGTCAGTGTTTGGTATCGAATGATCATTTCCTTTCAAGCTTGGCAGAAACAGCAGTGAGTACGACGGCTGCCAGAACCATCAAGCCCCCAATCCATGGAGTATGCACAAGTCCTATGGTGTCGATAACTACTCCGCCGATTAAGGAGCCAATTGCAATACCGATGTTAAAAGCCGCTATATTAAGCGCCGATGCCACATCTACTGCGGAAGGAACGTATTTCTCAGCGAGTTGGACGACATTTAACTGAAGTCCAGGTACATTCATGAATCCAAGAAGTCCCATAAGAAACACGCCAATCAAGCCCGCCACTTTGAATGGAATCAGGAATGTCAATACAATCAAGATGGCCGCTTGAGCAACAAACATCCAGAATAATGCACGTATCGGGTTATGGTTGGCCCATTTGCCTCCGACCGAGTTACCGATTGCCACAGCAATCCCGTAGACGAGCAGGACAATACTAATAACCTTGTGACTAAGCCCAGTTACATCCTGCAGAATCGGAGTTAAATAAGTGAAAGCAACAAACGTTCCTCCATAACCTAGTGCCGTGATAGCAAAGCCAAGTAGCAATCGGCTATTCATGATCAGTCGAAGCATATCCGAGAATTTGGCGGGAGGAGATTGTTTCAGATTCTTAGGAATAAGTGCGGCACTTGCAACGATAGCAATAACACCCAGTAAAGCAACTCCCCAAAAAGTCGCTCTCCAACCAAACGCTTGTCCGATAAAGGTCCCGAGTGGAACACCTGTGACTGTTGCAACGGTTAACCCAGTGAACATAAGGGCGATTGCGCTGGCCTTTTTGTGCGGCGGTACAAGCTGTATAGCGATCGTGGCGCCAATGGAGAAAAATACACCATGTGAGAACGCGGTAATAAATCGGGCAATGAGCAATAATTCAAAGGACGACGAGAGTGCAGCGACAACATTGCCAATAATAAATATAACCATCAGGGATATAAGCAAAGACTTGCGGCTCATGCGATTGGTAAGCGCGGTGAGGATCGGTGCTCCAAGCGCAACCCCAATGGCATATCCTGAAATAAGAAGACCGGCGAGTGTGATTCCGATACTTAAGTCATCTGCGATGGAGGCAAGCAAGCCTACTGGAACAAACTCCGTTGTTCCGATGCCGAATGCGCTAATGGTAAGGGCAAGAAGCGCCCATTTTCCTGTATTTAGCCTTTCTTTTTGTATAGATGCTGAATTTGCTACTGAGTGGCTCATGATATCCTCCTAATTATTATTTAAGTGAACCGGAGTCCACTTTTACTTTCGATGTCTGAGTGTTATTATAGATGCGTACGGACATAATGGTAAGTACGTACTTTGAAGTGATATAGATACTATAAAGGTATATAGGTACTTAAAAGTTCCTATTTAAGGAGGCACACCATGGCATACAATATCCCGGTTGAAGCTACACTTGATGTGATCGGCGGTAAATGGAAGGTCGTCATCTTGTGTCATTTGGACAAAGGGGAGAAACGGACAAGCGAGTTAAAAAGGTTAATGCCTGACATTACACAGAAGATGCTTACACAGCAACTACGCGAGCTGGAACAGGACGGCGTGGTCAATAGAACGAGCTACGACCAGGTACCGCCGAAGGTGGTTTACTCGCTATCAGGCTACGGCTGGTCCCTCAAGCCGATACTTGATGTAATGTGCGCTTGGGGTGAGCAGCATATTAACCAAACCGATGAAGCTACAAAAGTAACCACGGGAGGTGTTTCAAGTTGAAGATTATGATTACAGTTTCGGAAGCAATGGAAAAAGGGGTATGGCCGGAGATCATGCGTCTTTTTGGTAGAGATAAAGAGGAGGAATTTTGGCCTCAAGAGGAATTTATATTAACAGAGGAGCAAGCGCTTAGCTTGAAACTTATCAAAAAATAATCAAAGAGCATAGAATGAAGCAAACAGCGGGATTGAAAAGGAGTTGCTCACCATACAATGTCGATGCCGTCGTTATTCCTCACGCATGGGACACCATCTCTCATATTGGAGCGCACTCGGTACACTGAGTTTCTTAAGAATGTGTCTGCCAGACTTCCCAAACCAAAAGCCATCATAATTGTAAGCGCCCACTGGAAGAATCCGGTTCAACAAGTATCAGGGGCCGCCCAGCTCAGGACGCTTCATGATTATGAACAGGCTCCAGAAGAGTTACACAGCTTCAAATACCCGGCGAAGGGTAACATTGTATTGAGTCTCGATATACAGAGGCGGCTAGAAGCAGCCAGTATACGGGCCGAAATCGACGATCAACGCGGCTTGGATCATGGGGCGTGGACTTTGTTGAGCCTGATGTATCCAGCTGCTGATATCCCGATTGTGGCTCTATCTGTGAACGATAGACTGGTGCCGGAGGAGCATTATCGGACGGGTCGGTCTCTTCGCGGCTTGAGGAATCAGGGTGTACTCCTTATAGGTTCAGGTGGAACGGTGACAGCCAAGCAGCCGGCGGGAGCTTTTGATCCTGCAAGCAAATCTATGCAGGCTGAAGCGATTCGCTTCGATGATTGGTTGGAGGAGAGGATCCAGCTCTGGGATCTGGAGGGGTTGTTCGATTATGAGAAGCGTGCCCCATTCGTGAAGGAAGCGACACCATGTAAAGCTCACTTAGCCCCGCTATTGATCTGTATGGGTTCTGGGGAAGCGGAGCGGCGAGGACGACGCATCTACAAAGGGTATCAGCATGGGTGCTTGAGCTTGAACGGGTGGAAGTTTGGGTAGTTCTGCAGGAAAAAAACGACACTTAGTGGTTGAGTTAAGTTTGGCGCGTAGAGAGCATGAAGGTGGGCTACGATTGTTGTTGTGTTTGGATTCCTTTGATTATACTTTTAGAGGTAGGATTCCAAACGCGGGAGGCAAACACTTCGTTTCTCCACTCCACCTTCCTGCCCTCTTCTGTTTGATGGTTCTGGACAGAGTTACGATTTCGTACAACCTGCGCTTTGTCTTCGAGTCGATTTATGCACGTTCAGCCCTCTGAGTCACCTCTAAAGCGGATTTTCCGCTCTACAGCAATCGCTCCGCCCTCTGAGTCACCTTTAAAGCGGATTTTCCGCTCTATAGCGATCGCTCCGCCCTCTGAGTCACCTCTAAAGCGGATTTTCCGCTCTACTGTACAAAAATTAAACACCTTCGGCTCAACTCCAGAAACTTTAAGTTTCTATACTCTATATAAAAGCCTCCAAATCCACTAATTCCAATGGGTTCGGAGGCTTCTTGATTATCACTTACAAAGGCGAAGGCGAACTGCTGTAGCTCGACGAGAATCCCGGCGCTGCCGTAGGCTGGTGCTGATGCTCCACAGTCTTTGTGCGCTCCTCCTCGCCTGACTTCACGTCCATGCGGCTGTTGCCTTGGAAGATGCCGCCTTCGTCAATAACGAGGGAATGCGAGGTCGTATTGCCGTACAGCCGGCCTGACGACATGATGCGTACGCTGCCCTTGGTCTGCAGATTGCCGTGCACGGTACCGGCAATGATCACATTGCGAGCGGTGATGTTCGACTTCACAACACCTTTCTCCCCCACGGTGACATCCCCAGCGCTCTCCACATTGCCTGTAATTTGGCCTTCGATGCGGATGCTGGCGTCAGATTTGATCTTACCTTCGAATACGCTGCCTTCGCCGATTAAAGTATCCGTAGTATTAGGATTCATCTTCGATGATTTGTTCTTGAACATCAGGATTCTTCCTTTCTCGCTGTTTTCAAGTAGGGGCGTGGATCTATCGTCTCACCGTTCTTGATGACGCCGTAATGAAGATGGTTGCCGGTGCTTCGCCCGGTCGAACCTACATATCCAATCTGCTGGCCTTTCTTAACGATGTCTCCTTTGGAGACTATGTATTTGCTCATGTGCATATAACGAGTCCGCAGCTCGCTTGTATGTTCGATAATCGCATTGTTACCGCCTGTGGAGTCCCACCCGACCGACACGACTACTCCATCGGCTGCAGCATACACAGGGTCGTTATAGCCGCCGGCAATATCAATTCCGTTGTGAAAGCTTGGTGTGCGGGTGAAAGGGTCTATTCTCATCCCGAACACGGAGGAAATCTTCTGCGATGCTGTCGGCCAGATCGTAGGGGTTACGGCAAGTTTCTGCTGGGCTTCTTCCACCAGATGGAGGGTCTGGGTAATGCTGCCGAACAATCCAGTCATCTCCGAGTTCAAGTTCACGAAGCTCTCTGTTGCAGCGGACACCAGATGATCTATATCATGGTTCGTAACCGATCTGGAATCGCCGCCTATTCCCTGAACCTGTTCTTTAGGTACAAGTTGTGCTGCAGAGGAGGTTATCACGGTACCTGTAGAACCAGAGCCTGTAGCAGTCCCTCCCTGCGCCACTCCACCCGTCATGGTCTTCATCTCATTCTCCAGCTTCTTCAGCTGTTCGATCTTGCCTTTAACATCCTCAGCCTGCTGGGATAACCGGATCAGATCCTGCTGCAAATGCTCGATCGTTTCATTTTTCTCGGATACGGTGATCTGATACTCTTGCCGTTGATCCGATAACTGCCCTTTGAGCCGTTGATTCGTGTCGATGCTGCGTGTCTGTCCTGTATAGAAAGCAAGTGTCATAGATATTAAGGCGGTTAATCCAACACCCACTGCAATAAATGTCCAAACCGGTATGCGAAAGCGAACAACCTTGCTTGTAGCATCGGCTAGAACCATAAAGGTAAGTCGCATGTAAAGCCATTTCAGTCGTTTCTTCTTCATCGTTCAACTCCATGCTGGATAAATGAATTAGCTTGACTTCTGTATTCGTCATTTGGACTGGAAAACCCTCCCTGACTTAGGACCTATTTTTGTTATTTATTGGCGAATAAAAGAGGATTTTCCCTATAAATAGTCGAAATGTTCATGCAAGTAAGTACTATGGCATATTCCGTGAGAGGAAGAATAGTTCATGATTAAGCTAGCGGGTATAGATGTCGGAAATGATAGTATCAAGATTGCTTTGGACGGTGTTCAGGAGCCGATTGTGGTCCCTAATATCGTGGCTCCGGGCTACGAACGGCACATTTTGCAGGAAGAGGATTCCCCGCTCAAAGCGATGGATGTAATGATCCACAGTCCACGGCTAGCAAAGAACAACCAACGATATTTCGTCGGATTGCTGGCAACAGAGAACGACGACAGTATGGAGCTCGAAGAGACAGATAATAAAGCGTTGTCGGATCAATCTCTAATTGTTGCATTGACAGCACTTGCTTATGCGGGACTTATGTCCCAGTCCTTCGGTACCTCCGGGTTCAGCTCGACTGATGAAGTGGAATACATAATAGGAACGGGTCTACCTGTACGGACCTATGCTCGTTTTCATCGGGCTTTTGAAGAACGGTTGGTGGGCGAACATGAAGTTACCTTCTTGTCCACTCCGCAGCTTCGGGGTCGCAAGGTTAGAGTGATCATCCGCCAGGCGATTGTATCGATTGAAGGGGCAGCCGCCCTGTATAATATGGCCACTTATGATAACTTGCAAGTGAAGGACGAAGAGCTATATTACGGCTGTATCGGAATATGTGAGATGGGCGCGCTTACGACGGATTTTCCGGTATTGAAACGCATGAGCATCGATAATCAATTCAGCACAGGAGAGCAAATGGGGCTGGCTACATACCTGGATCCCATCATGAGAGACGTGGAGGATCAGTACGGGTATCGCTTCCAGAGCCGCGCCAAGCTGGTGCAGAGAATCAAGAAGCGGGAATTCACGATCCAACGTATTGGCGAAGGTCAAGCAGACATTAAACCGATCGTGGATCAATACTTTTCCCGTGCGGCCCACCGTATTGTAGAGTTGATCAAGAAGCGGTGGAAGAAGTACCCGGACATCCAATGCTTCTTCGTAATCGGCGGGGGCGCAACCGCACTGAAATCATACATTCTGGAAGCGTCCGGATCGATTCGCCTGCGGTTCGTGGAGGATAGTGAAATGCAGAACGTCTACGGCTATTTGAAATTGGCGAAAAGCAAAAGCAATCCGTCTACAGCCGTCAGTTAAAGCAAGCTGCAATGGACTAATGGGCTGAAATTCAGGGCATACTAATTGATACAAACCGAACATTTAGCCGAAGTAAGGGGTTGGTTCAACATGTATTCGATCGTTGCTATCGCAGTTGGCGGAGGAATCGCCGCGATCCTGGATTTTCTGCAGCTCGTTGTCCAATAGGATGATGAGGCACTTTTACGTAGAATGGCAGTTACAAACCGTTTGCTGAGACTGTTAAGGTCTTGCTGCGGTTTTTTGTTATTTTGACCGAAAAGGACAATAACGGCTTGACACGTAAATAAGGAACATGATTAACTATAGATAGATATTTAAATAATTATCTAAATATATAAATGAGTGGGGTTGCAATTGTGATTGTGAATGAGAATGATCGGGAGGAGGAGGAGGGCAGTATGGCCTTAAATGATACGTTCAAAGCACTGTCTGATCCTACCAGGCGCAAAATTCTCGATCTGCTGAAGGAGAAGGATATGACGGCTGGAGAAATTGCCGATCATTTTCAGATGAGTAAGCCCAGCATCTCACATCACTTGAACTTGCTGAAGCAAGCAGATCTCGTATGGGACGAGAGGCAGGGTCAGCATATGATGTATTCGCTCAACACTACGGTTTTCCAGGATTTGCTGAAGTGGGTGCTTCAATTTAACAAAGAGGGGAAGGATGTTCAATGAAAAGAAAAGACTGGATTGCTTTGCTGTTGTTGCTTATAACGGTGGGTTTTACGGCGTGGGTTTTTCCTGAATTGCCGGAAGAGATGACGATTCACTGGGGAGTTAATGGGGAGCCGGATGGCTTCGCTTCTAGAGGGTATGCCGTTTCGTTCGCTCCTGCTCTGATGATCGTGCTCTATCTGTTAATGCGCCTATTGCCGAAGATCGATCCGAAGAAAAAGAACTACGTCCGTTTCCAGAGCGGACTGGATGTCACGATGATTGCTTCGATGGTGCTGTTGATGGCCGTACAGGGGATGATGTTGGCTTACGCAATTGGGTATGACGTTCCTATGGATCGAGTCGTGCCCCTGTTAGTCGGAGGATTGTTCGTTGTAATCGGCAATGTGATGCCTCGATTCAAGCATAATTATTTTGTTGGGGTGCGTACCCCGTGGACGCTCGCTAATGAACAAGTATGGATCAAGACCCATGCGGTAAGCGGTAAAATCTTTTTCTTCGGAGGGTTGCTCCTGGCCGCGACGGCCTTGCTTCCTACAGAGTACGTGGCAACTGCTACTTTTGTCATCATCATTGCCATTCCGGTGTCGACCATCGCTATGTCGTACTACTTCTATAAGGCGTTGAAATAGGCTTCATCCGTCTATAAAATTATAGGATACTAAGTCCTGACACCTTGCAACAGAGGTCTTCAGGGCTTTTATTATTTTCGCAGGGGAGGCAGGCTGGTGTAGGTTTGCGAGCTTTGTCACGGTTTCGCCTAACTAACGAATTGAGAATATATGGTACACTGAAGGGGTGAAGCAGCATATTCGAGCCAAAGGCGGTGGAGGCATGAAGATAGCGGTTGCTGGAGGAAGCGGGTTTATAGGGACTCATCTCATTCGTTATTTGATGGAGCAAAACGATGAAGTCGTGCTCATCTCAAGATCCCATAAAGGTCATGATGCAATCGGGAACAGGCGCAATGAAATACCAGTAATTACGTGGAATGATCTGCTGGCTCAAAAGGATCGGTTAGAAGGGTTCGACGCCATCGTGAATTTGTCAGGGGAAACGATCAATCAGCGATGGACGCAAGCCGCCAAACAGCGCATTATCCAGTCGCGATTAGATGCTGCGGAGCGAGTGGGCAAGCTGGTCGAAGCTTTGCAGGTGAAGCCGAAGGTAGTAATTAACGGTTCCGGCATGTCGATCTACGGAAGCTCGGAGACTGATACATATGATGAGAGAAGTCCGATGCGGCTGACTGATTTTCTCACGGAGGTTATTGAAGTATGGGAGCAGGCAGCAGATGATCATATTCGCGGGACACGTCTGGTCAAGCTTCGCGTGGGGCTAGTGCTCGGAACGGATGGAGGGGCTTTGCCCAAGATGGCGCTTCCTTACAAAATGTGTGTAGGCGGACGTGTAGGCGCTGGTCGGCAATGGATGTCTTGGATTCATATCGAGGATATGTCGCGACTCATTCGCCACTGTATTGAGAGGGAGGATATCTCAGGTCCGGTGAACGCGACTGCACCTAATCCGGTCCGTAATGATGAGTTCGGGCAAGCACTTGGACGCGCCATGCATCGGCCGCATTGGATGCCCGTACCGTCGGCGGCTCTTAAGTTATTGTTCGGCGAGATGTCAGTCTTGGTGCTTACCGGGCAAAAGGTACTGCCATGGGTAGCGCAGGAGCGTGGGTTCACCTTTCAGTTCCCTTTTATTGACGATGCTTTGCGAGACTTATATTAGTTGATTCGCTGGGTACACTAAGACCGTGGAATACCGTGGAAGTCTGCGAAAGACTGTTCAGAAGCGGAATTAATCGTTATGCACTTGACATAGCATGTGAGGTATCGTTAACTGGTAGTGTAGGAATTATACTTATGTTGCACGCCTACCAGATGGATAGTTACTTATTATTGGGAAAAAAGGTGAAGAGATGAGCAGTGGGGCAAACAAACGTATTGTAATGGGTGCGAGTAAGCCAGCATTAAGCAATGATGTGCTTCAATCTACCCAGAGTGTCATTCATGAGGCACTTGACCGACTTGGATTCGATGAAAGCTTTTATGAATTGTTGAAGGAGCCGCTTCGGCTGATGACGGTTCGCATTCCAGTGAAGATGGATGACGGGAAGTCCAAGGTGTTCACTGGCTTCCGTGCCCAGCATACGGATGCTGTAGGACCGACTAAGGGCGGCATTCGTTTCCATCCTAACGTGACGGCCGAGGAAGTATCGGCATTGTCACTCTGGATGACGCTGAAGTGCGGGATATTCGATCTGCCATACGGCGGAGGTAAAGGCGGGATCATATGCGACCCGCGCCAAATGTCCTTGCCTGAGGTAGAACGACTAGCACGCGGTTATGTGCGCGCCATCAGTCAGATCGTAGGACCGAACAAAGATATTCCGGCTCCGGATGTATATACAAATGCACAAATTATGGCATGGATGCTGGATGAATATAGCCGTATTCGCGAATATGACTCCGCAGGCTTTATCACGGGTAAACCGCTCGTTTTGGGCGGATCCCAGGGCCGGGAGAAAGCTACTTCGCTTGGGGTAGCTATTGCGCTGCGTGAAGCTGCTGCCGTACAAGGATTGGGACTTAAGGGTTTGAAGGTCTGCATCCAGGGCTTCGGTAATGTCGGTAGCTACTTGGCTGAGATTCTGGATCTGTGGGGAGCGACGATAGTAGGGATTAGCGATGTGAACGGCGGTATTTATAACCAGGATGGGCTCGATATCCAGAACCTGTTGGACCGTCGTGACTCGTTCGGCAGCGTGACCAGCTTGTTCCCGAATCGTCTGACTAATGAAGAGTTCCTAGCTCTGCCGTGTGATGTGTTAGTGCCGGCGGCTCTGGAGAATCAGATCACAATCGATAATGTGAACAACATCCAAGCTAAGATGATCGTGGAAGCCGCTAATGGACCTACGACACTCGAGGCATCGGCTGTCCTTCATGAGAAGGGCGTAATGGTCGTCCCTGATGTTCTCGCCAATGCGGGCGGTGTTACCGTGTCGTACTTCGAGTGGGTGCAGAACAATCAGGGCTACTACTGGCCGGAAGAAGAAGTGAATCGCAAGCTGGAGCTGAAGATGGTTGAAGCGGTGCACAAGGTGCTGAACATGGCCAAGTCCCGCAAAATCACTCCACGCCTTGCCGCATATATGGTCGGCGTGCAGAAGTATGCGGAAGCCAGCCGTTTGCGCGGTTGGGTTTAGGATAGGCGTAGGGTTGGAGCAGTGCGAGGGTATGGCGAGGGGCAGTGTGGGAGCAGTGCAAGAGCAGTGCGAGAGCAGCAAGAGCAGTGCAAGAGCAGAGCAAGAGCAGAGCAAGAGCAGTGCAAGAGCAGTGCGAGAGCAGCAAGAGCAGGGCAAGTGCAGTGCGAGGGTAGTTGCAAGTGCAGAGCAAGAGCAGTGTGTGCGAGAGCAGGGCAAGTGCAGTGCAAGAGCAGTGCAAGAGCAAGGCAAGAGCAGTGCAGGAGCAGTGCGAGAGCAGCAAGAGCAGGGCAAGTGCAGTGCGAGCGCAGTTGCGGGGAATAGCCAGGGGACTAATGGTCCTCTGGCTTTCTTTTTGCAACTCGATTATTGGGCTGATCGGGAAAGTGAGGGGCGATGTAGCTCCCGGGTTAACAAAGGAGTAGTAACTGCAAAACCTGCAGCTAATTCTCTCCAGTCGGTAGCTATTTCAATTTTTACTGTAAAACCTACATTTATTTATCTGCATTTTGCTGGAATGTGCGAGTTTTCCTAAAGTTAACTGTATGAAATACAGTTATTTCTGTAAAATGCTCAATCCCCGGTAAAATAACTGTAGGTTTTGCATTTATAATAGGTCGCGGCACTCGCTTTGGGTGCACTGGAGCTTTAAGAACTAAACTTAAGTACCTCGGAGGTACTTAAATGATGCAAAAGGATGCCAGAGCAGTTGATTAGGTACCTGGGAGGTACTTAACGGTGAGCGTATCCACTGAAATAGGTTGAAATCCACCGAATAAGTACCTCGGAAGTACTTAATAGAAGCTCATAGCAGCAGGTGTAGTCGAATAGGTACCTGGGAGGTACTTAAATGTGAGAGTAAACAGCTGAAAATGGAGTAAATCTGCCGATTGAGTACCTTGGAATACCTCGGAAGTGCTAAATGGCATTAACACATTTTGCCCCAATGCGATTAAGCGCTTATCAGACAAAAATAGCGGAAGCCAGCTTAAGCCAGTTCCACTATTTTCCAAAAAGCTGTTATGTTGATTGTTGTGTGTACAGAGTTCGGCTAATGCGGCGTGATTATTTCCTTGATCGTCTTTTGCTATTGGCTGGATTGAGAGGTCTTGAAAGGCGGCGGCGTCTTCTGCGTCTGCGGCGGCGTTTGGGGGCATCGTCGTCATTGCTATCTGTTGATTTGGCTTTGGAGAAGGAGTTCAATAGCAGTTTGATCATCGGTTGCATCTGTTGGAGCTGAGACATGATCTTCTGTACTTTCCCCATCGTGGATACGACGCCCTCGATTCCGCCCATACGGTCGATGACACCTTTGATATCTTTGAAGTTGAAGTTGCTTAGGTTCAGATTGCCAAGCATTCCTCCAAGTCCACCGCCGCCTGTTGGAGCGGGAGAGGAAATGGGAACTAAGGATTGCGGCTGGATGACCGCAGGCAGTTGGCTTTCGAAGGGGGCGCCGCCTGGACCTAGATTGGGCCTGCCGGGATAAGAAGGGTAGCTGTTGCGATGCATTTGCTGGTTATTGTACCCTCTGCCGTGGCCGTGAATATATTGATTCTGATTGTCACTCACTGGTTTCACAACCCTTTTTTATTAGTTTTTCAGGGTCTTCCCAAAGGTTAATGGTTCCACTCTGTAGAAGGCCTTGCTTCACTTTGCAACAATATTTTATTATACTGTATGTGATAGGCAGATGGATGGATTGGACGAATGCCCGTTTTTCGTGAGATTTGCCCTAGAAAAAATGGGGATTTCCCCAGGAACGGCTTCTTGTCAGGCGGGCTTGATTTAGTCTGGTAACGCAGAAGTATTTTAACGTTATGCTCAGCTAAAGGAAGGAATATAGCAGTTAGTGTCGAAAAGGTTAGCAAAGAAAGTTCAAGAGAGTCAGGGGCTGAGAACATGCAATTAAAGAAACTTAACAATAAATCCGTTGATCAGTTATTTGAAGCCGTTCTTACATTGAAGTCGGTTGAGGAATGTTATGTTTTTTTCGATGACTTGTGCACAGTGAATGAGATTGAATCTATGTCGCAGCGGTTAGAGGTAGCACGGATGCTCGGCAAGGGCAGCACTTACAACCAGATTGAAGCGGAGACTGGGGCTAGCACGGCGACGATTTCCCGCGTCAAGCGCTGCTTGAACTATGGGAATGATGGCTATAAACTGGCTTTGGAGCGTTTGGGAAGGTAGAGTTGTAAGTGTCTTTTTGGCAGGTGACTGGGTAGGAGATGTACTTGAAATGCATAGGGTGTGCGGTGGAAAGATGGCCGCAGCCCTTTTTTGTATGCCGGGGTATGGACTTTTGTGTAGACGGTGAGCAGGAAATGCTGCATGGTGAGAGCGAAAGCGGACTGGAAGATAGTGACCTGTATGAGGAAAATTGACTTTGGTGTGCCGTTTCGATAGCATGAAGGTAACAGAATGATTGGCAGATTGAGGATGGACTACAAGGGTAACAAAAGTGTTGCTATCAAAGCCTGCAGAGGCGGTTGACTAGCTCGTTTGGGTGCAAGGCTCGGCTGTTGTGGTGGTGTGAAAAGGGTGAGGACGGCAGTTAGGAAGATAGGGGGCGTGCTGTTTGCGGAAATTCGGTGTGTTGGTCATAAGCCACGGTTCGCGCAGTCAGCAATGGGTAGAGCTTGTCGACGATGCGGTTCAATCGGTTGAACTGCCGGATGGGGTGCTGATTTATTGCTCTTTTCTAGAGATTGTGGAAGATCGATTGATTCAGGACGGGATAGATGCTCTGGAGGCTCAGGGCGTGACGGATCTGCTTGTAGTCCCGTTGTTCGTCTCATCAGGAAGTACGCATATAGATGAAATCCAGTTTGCGCTTGGCGTTATAGCAGAGGCTTCCTTAGAGACTGATTTGGAGCTGTTCCGTGTGCAGGCGCGGGTTTATTTTGGAGAAACCATGGATGGTGACCCGGATCTCGTAGCCAGGATGTTGATGGATAAAATCGCCACCTTATCGGTTCAGCCGGAACGGGAGACCATAATGGTCGTGGGTCATGGCAGTGCGGAGGAAGGGTTTCATCACAAGTGGAGGCATGGATTGGATCGAATTGCTGAGCGGCTTAGGAAGCTGGGCGGGTTCGCAGGAGCCGAAGGGGCCATGCTGCTGCCGGATCAGACGGGACCATATATGGAAAGGTTGAGCGAAGATGCGGACGTGCTGGTAGCTCCCCTTTTCTTAAGTGCAGGTTATTTTACAGATCAAGTCATTCCAAAGCGGCTTCAAGGGTATACATATCGGTATAATGGTCAGGCTATGCTGCCGCATCCGCTTGTATCGAAATGGATGGAGCGGCAAATAACGGAGCGGATTAAAGAGTTAGAAGCAGTAGAAACGGGTAAAGAGCAATAATAAGATGATCGTTGAAGGCTATAATCGGGGGGACTGGGTGTATGAGCAAACGAGCAAGATTAATCTACAACCCTACATCAGGCAGGGAAGAGATGAAGAAGCGTCTGCACGATATTTTGCAGCGTCTGGAGCAAGGGGGATTAGAGACGTCTACCCATGCCACTATGGGTGAGGGCGATGCGACTTTGGCTGCGGCAGACGCAGTGGAGCGGGGCTTCGATATCATCATTGCCGCGGGCGGGGATGGTACGCTGAACGAAGTCATCAACGGGATCGCCGAGAAGAAGAATCGGCCTGCGCTGGGGATATTGCCGCTTGGGACTACGAATGATTTTGCTAGAGCGTTGGGTATTCCGCGGAACTGGGAGTTCGCTTGCGATCTCATTCTGCAGCAATACACGCAATCGATCGATGTAGGGAAGATCAATTCCCGTTACTTTATTAATATAGCGGGCGGCGGGTCGATGACCGAGCTGACCTATGAAGTGCCTAGCAAGCTGAAGACCATGATCGGCCAGTTGGCTTATTATATTAAAGGCTTCGAGATGCTGCCGAGATTCCAGCCAGTCGAGCTTATCATCCGGTCTGAAGAGATGAACATGAATGAGGAGGTCATGATGTTCCTCATCTGCAACAGCAATTCCGTAGGCGGCTTCGAGAAGCTCGCACCAGACGCCAGCTTGCAAGATGGGATGCTCGATGTGTTCATCCTGCGCAAATGCAACTTGGCGGAGTTCATCCGCATCGTATCCGCGGCTACTCGCGGTGAGCACCTGAACGATCCGCATGTCGTGCATTTCAAGACACGGCGACTGGAAGTGACCACGTCAGACTATGTGCAAATTAACCTGGATGGCGAGTTCGGCGGTACGCTGCCTTGCTCGTTCTCGGTGTTGCCAAGTCATTTACAAGTGTTCGTGGATGAGTATGGGTTGTCTTCTTATAAGTAGAGTGGAATGTGCATCATGGGTAGCATGATGGTTAGTAATAGTAGTATACAGCAGGAGAGTGTATTCAGTGAGTAGCGATAGAAGAGCTGGGAAGAGTCCGGGTAAGATGGATGGAAGATCGGGGACGAGTTCGGGTACTTCGGGGAAAAAATCGGGGAAGAGATCGGATAATTTGGATAGAAGAGCGCGGAAGAGCCCAGAAAACTTGGATAGCAGAGTAGGGAAGAGCTCGGATAACAAGAGAAGAAATGGGAGATCAGAGGGAGAGTCGGCGGGAGTCAGAGCAGTAAGTAGCCAGTACACGGCTAAAGGCGGGGAAAGATTAGGTGCTCCGGCTGCATGGCGTTCATCGCTCCCATTGGAGTTGGATCAAGAGTATGAAGCTGAAGTATTTGGCATTGGGCATGAAGGTGAAGGGGTTGGCCGTGTGGATGGCTATACCCTTTTTGTTCATGGGGCGCTGCCGGGTGAGCGCGTGAGAGTGCGGGTTACGGAGCTGAAGAAGAATTATGGAAGAGCGGATTTGTTAGAGGTGCTGCAGTCGAGCCCTGATCGGGTCGCACCACCATGTGAGATCTACGAAGAATGCGGCGGCTGCCAACTGCAGCACCTAAGCTATGAGGCGCAGCTGAGGCAGAAGCGGCAGCAGGTTGTGGATCAGTTGGAGCGGATTGGGAAGCTGCGGGTGCGGGGTGGAAACGGGGCAACCCATGAGGGCAGGACAGAGTGGGAAGAAGAGGGTGTGATCGTGCACCCGACATTGGGGATGAAGGATGCATGGCGCTATCGCAACAAGGTGCAGGTGCCTTTCGGCCAGCAGGAAGCGGGCTTGGTCGGCGGTTTCTATAAGCGCGGCAGCCACAGCATTGTTGAGATGGAGCGCTGCCTGCTGCAGCATGAAGCAAGTGACCACACGGTTGAACGTGTAAAAGCAATTGCCCGAGAGTTGGGTGTTACAGGGTATAACTCCTCTTCTCATCAGGGGCTGTTGCGGCATGTCGTGGTAAAGTATGCTGCTGGGACCGGTGAACTTATGGTAGTCCTGATCGTGAATGGTGATAGTCTGCCTCATGAAGAGGAGTGGATAAAGCGGCTTCGGGCAGAGGTGCCAGGAGTCGTGAGTATTTGCATGAATGTGAATACCGAACGGACCTCGTTGATATTCGGTGAACAGACCCGAGTCCTCTGGGGCCGCGAGGTCATCTATGACACGATCGGAGATATTCGCTTCGCGATATCGGCCCGATCGTTCTATCAGGTCAACCCGATCCAGACCGAAGCGCTGTATAGCACAGCGCTCGGCTATGCCGGGTTGACCGGGAGCGAGACCGTCATCGATGCCTATTGCGGCATCGGGACGATCTCGCTCTTCCTCGCGCGTCACGCGCGACAGGTCTATGGCGTCGAGATCGTGCCGGAGGCGATCGACGACGCCCGCATGAATGCCGAGTTGAACGGCATTCGCAATGTGCGCTTTGCCGTGGGCAAAGCGGAGGAAGTGCTCCCGGCATGGCGGGAGCAAGGGATTGCGGGCGACATGATCGTCGTCGACCCGCCGCGCAAAGGCTGCGACGCGCGGCTGCTCGAGACGATCGTCGCGATGCGCCCGCAGCGCGTCGTCTACGTCTCTTGCGACCCAGCTACGCTCGCCCGCGACTTGCGCGTGCTGGAGGACGGCGGGTACCGCACGGTTGAGGTGCAGCCGGTGGATATGTTCCCACATACGGTGCATGTGGAGTGCGTGGTAAGGATATATCGGGAGGATTGAATAATTTTAAAATGAGGGCTTCCTTTTGAGGAGGTTCTTTTTTGTAGAGAATTGGATTATTTATGTATTAATTTGGTGAAAATTGGTATGATTAATGTAGTGAAATTCAGATTTTATAGGGGATAGTCGAATGAAGATTAAGGTTAGTGTTAAGAGTCAGAACGAAATCGATATTGGTAAAAAGGTCGAAGTTACATCGATTCAAGAAGTTGGTGAAATTAGAACGGTTAAACAAGATAAGAAAATGGACAGGTTTCTTCAGGATTACGGGAATTTTAAAAATATGCCGGAAGGTTACTGGATTGATCCGTATGGGAAAATGTTTGAGTTTAACGAAATGAGTAAGAAATACGTTAGTAATACAATTAGAATGCTTGAAGAATTACAGACAAAGAAATTGTATTGTGATAGTAAAAAAAGTGAAGTGTTTGGAGAGAGAATATTTTATGGATCTGTTTATGATTTGTTACAAATGAAGATAGTTGAACTTAAAGAAGCGCTTTACTAATGAAAATAAAACGGAGTCGTCAATGGGAGGTTTTTGCGAATATGGATTATTTAAGTTATGAAGATCAATTTAAAGAAGTGTTGAACCAAGAAGAAATAAGTCGAATTCAAAATCCTAAGATTAGAAGAATTCGAGAAAATTATCTGAGAATGCAGCTAGAGGCATTCATGAATGAATGAATGTGATATTCCTGATAGCGAAATAGGTAAAGTAAGTAAAGAATTGATACGTCGAGAACAAGAAGAACTGCAACACTTTAAAGAACAAAGAACAGACATTGAATAAAATACTAGCTTCATGACCTTACAATAATGGAGGAATTTATCATATGAAACATCATCCAGCGTGGGAAAGAGTATATTTAGCAGTCGAGGGATTGGCAGTTTATGATCATGGAATTATACATCGTCTAGAAAATGTTTATGTCTCTCATTTAATAGCGTTAAGAGTAGATGATTTTAAGAGTGAAAGATCCAAAGAACTTTTTGAAATTATTATGAGACCTGTAAAAGAAGGCAGATTTAAAGCTGGACATTTTAACTCAATAACAATTGATGAGGGCTGTCAAATAGCAAAGGATATAGTCTCACTTTTAATACAAATTGATCATTTCGATGATTCAGATTTTTAAAGCAAATAAAAACTGACATTCAAAGGGGGTTACCATGACAAAAAAAGTTCAACGAGGAAGATGGAGTACAAAGGTAAATGTCTTAAAACAAGACAGGATTATTTACGAAGGAGAAGGTTGGGAGGTAGGATGGCATGATGGTAGGTATAAATTAGGAAAATACTTAGTTGAAGGGTTTAGTGAAAATTTTTACAGGGATTATGAAAAGGGATATCAAGTAGGTCTCAACGAGTACAATTCAAAAGGCGAGAATAATTATTATTCAAGTAGTGCGTACAAGGAATCGCTCCAAAAGAATGCATATAAAAATAAGAAAAAAAGTGGATGTGCACCGATGATCATATTATTAATGGGAATTGTTGTATTAGTCGGAGCAATTAGCAGATTAATTTAAGGGATAGGTGTTAAAAGTTCACTTTCATATACAGGAGGGGATTCTATGAGCAAATATGATCCATTAAACAAATATTTGAGAGATGATGTTACTATTACGCTCTCATATAAAGAAATTGAAGAAATATTAAATGATGACCTGCCGCCTACCGCTTATGAGAACAGAGGTTGGTGGGATAATGGATCTTCTCATAATCAGGTACAGCCCTTTTCATGGTTAATGGCAGGATGGAAAATTAAGTCTTTAGAACTTGGTAAAAGTGTAACATTCATTAATGATTCTGTAATTAATCGATACTATAGAAATGCTTCATTGCTTCAGGAAAACAACGATTTAAAGAATTCACTGTGGTGGTTAATCGAACAGCTTGAAAAAGTACTAGCAGGTGAAAAAGCAGAAAATGTTGTAGAGTCATTATCTTATGCAAAATCGCTAGTTAAAAGAAGATAAATGGTCAAATTTGATTGGCTTAATGTATAGTTTATTAGCAATACAATCGAATAAAGAACTCCTCATAATTAATATCTATTTACTTCACAAAAATATGGCTTAATCATTTCTTTATCCTCGGCACCATATCCTGGTCTTATTACACTAAACAAATCCCCTGTCAACTCTATCTTTCTTATTTTTGAAAGATCGAAGAGTCTCCAGTTCTGTTCAATGTAAGGTTTATTCGAGTTTTTCAATTGAAATGCACGAAGTACTTTATTTTGCTGAGTTGATATTCCAAGACGAAAGGGTTCAACTGTTCTAACTCCCATATCGTATTCGAATATGATGATCTGCATGTTTTTTATAGCCTCACAGATAAGTCTATCCATATTATATCCCCCTATCTCTGCAACCTGAAAATCCTCTTAATCTTCCTAATAATTATACAATATTGGCGATATGTAGTCATAGGTTTTCTTATTTTCACGTACATACGCTTGCTGATAGGTTAATGTCGGTAGGAGGGTGTATAATGATGGAAATAAAATGTCGAATAAAGGAAAATTCAGTTAGAATGTGGAATAAATATGTATATCTCTTCAATGGATCGGTGGATAAACAAGGTGGCTACATTTAAGCATATCAAAATAGATCATGTTCTTAGCGCTCTGAAAGAAATTGGTAGACTAACTGAAGACGAATTAAAAAGTTCTACTGGTTATGACTTATTATACGAAAATAGAAGATATCCTCCCAAAGAAGTACTTAGGTTTGCGGATGAAATAGCTGGAAGAAGAAATTTTAATGATTTTTCAGGAGGCAAACATACGAATGGTCCTTTAATCAAACTTGGTTTTAATATTGTTTTAAAAGATACGAACATCTCAATTCCACTAAGATATTCTCGAAACAATATCTCAGATGATTCGCAAAATATGGTTACAAAAAATGCCGTAATAGCATCGTTTAATGCATACTTATTGACTTGGAATCCGGAAAACTGGACTTGGTCTGATATTGATGAGTGCATTAATGAATTAAACGAAACAGGAAAGTTCGTTGGTAGATGGAGTTGTGGAAATACAAAGAGAATCGAGATCGGAGACAGAGTCTTTATTATAAAACTTGGTAAAGAACCAAGAGGCATTTTTGCATCGGGGAGAGCAACTAGTAAATGTTATTATGATGTTCACTGGGATCGGCAACGGGCGAAACACGGAGAGACAGCACTTTATATCGATGTAGACTTTGAAGTGATTCTTAATTATGCCAAGGAACCTATACTACCAAGGGAAATTTTAGAGGAAGGAGTATTGTCTAAGGTAAACTGGAGCAGCATGTCCTCTGGTATCTCAATACATGATGAAGTATTGCCTCATTTAGAAGAACTGTGGACAGCATTTCTGAAAAAGAACAATAAATCAAAAAGTACTATCTATTTGGATGTTATTACTCCCGAGGAAGTAATGAATGCAGAAGATTACTTCGAAGGGGCAGTAAAGAAAATACATATCAACAAATACGAACGAAATGCCAAGGCTCGTAAAAAATGTATTGCCCATCATGGAGCAAAATGCATCGCTTGCGGTTTTGATTTCGAGGTTTTCTATGGAGAAGTTGGACGTGGTTTTATTCAAGTACATCATTTGGTTCCGCTGTATTCTATTAGAAAAACGTATAAATTAGACCCTATTAAAGACTTAAGACCAGTATGTGCCAATTGTCACGCTATCATTCACAAGCATAAACCGGAGCTTAGTATTGAAGAGTTAAGTAACATGATAAATGCCTGTAAAAATGTAATCTGTTGAATCAGTTACATAAACCAATCTCTTAACAAATTTTCAATTGGATAGCGGAACAAGTCATTGATAAATTAATAGAGGATGATCAATTTTGAGATTTGAAGAAGAATATCCTTCCTTAGAATCATTCTGGAGAGCAGTAATTCTGTTCGGCAGAAATAGCGCATCGTATAAATTTTCAATGGCTAAATCATTAATTGAACTAATTCCAAGTGGCAAGTCCTTCATCACTTTAGAAGAACTCGCAGTTCCATTTTCTAATAATCTCATTGAACATTTGAAGCTTAATGAGAAACAAACCACTTCCCAATCGAGTACTATGCTCAATGCTTGTCGGCAATTTATTGATGGAGAAATTACATATGAGCAACTGATCCAGCAAACCGTAAAATATGGTTTTGTAAATGTTCTGGATGCATTCCATGTTGTGAACCAAGGGGAATCCCAGTAAAATTTTTCGAGAGTGACAGGAAGACAAAGCAAAAGGGCATTGTCATAACAGATGATTTATTCAAACTTCAGGAAACCAATCAATTTACTAATTTCAATTTTGAAGTTGAAGCCAGATGGAGATTAGTTGAAACTGCATGGTCAATAGGGATTGCACCGTCACTTATACAAGTTAAATTTGAAGAAAATTCGAATCTCTTTTACATTAACAATAATCTGCGAAGGATAGATGTCACTTCAGGACGTGATGCGCTTAACGGTTATCAAAAAAGAAAATGCTTTTATTGCTTTGATGATATTACAATTGATCCTTTATCCGAAGACTTAGCAGATGTTGATCACTTTTTCCCTCATATGCAAAAAACGGTAACAGTCGATTTTCTAAGCCATAAGAGAGTTAAGAACCATGGCCAGGAACAGAAATACTTGATCGAGGATAACCATGAGCCGATCATACCCAAAGAGATGTTCGAACTGGTACAAAATGAAAAAGAACGCCGCGCATTATTAAAAGGAAATATCATGGGTGACCGAAAGAAATACTCCAGCAAGTATGCGCTTAGCAGCAAAGTATTCTGCGGATGCTGCGGAGCTAATTTCAAAAGGCGAACATGGAACAGCAATAACATATCCAAGAAAGTAGTATGGCAATGCCGAACTTATGTTAACGAAGGCAAAGAAGCTTGTGATGCCAAAGCGGTAGATGAATATGTGTTACAGGATGCCTTTGTACGGGTATTCAATAGGATGCATGAAAACAAGGATGGATTTATCCGAACCTTGAATATGAACATTGAAGCGATACTTTCCAAAAGGGAAGGGCATGAGGCGCTGATTAAAGTAGAACAGAACATCGAACAATTAAAAGCGGATCTCAAGGGATTGGTAAACCTGAAGCTTCGGGATAATATTGATGAGACGGTTTACAATGAGGAGAATGTAAGAATATCCCATGAGTTAGACAAACTCCGGCAGAAGAAAGCGATGCTGGAGAAAGATAATGATCAAAAAGCAAAAGTTACACAACGGGTACACGAAATTATACAAGTAATAAATGTGCGGCAGGATTTATTAGAACAATTTGATGATGAAATTTTTAATGCGCTGGTAGAGAAGATAACTATTCTCTCGCCAACGCATTTTGTATTTACATTGAAAAGCGGGTTGGAGATTGAGGAACATATCGGCTAGTCTCCAAATAGAATGATAGTATCCCTATTCCGACAGATGGCATGGTAAACTCCATGGTTAACCGTTTCTTCCCATTCTGAAAATTTTAAAAACATATCTGGCTCTAGCTGCTTCTTCAATTCTTCCGTTATTTGATCTAGCTTCTGTCTGACTTTATGGATGTCATGGTTCTTCACTGAATTGTTCGCGTGTTCATCAAACCTTCTGCTTAATGCTTTCTGAAACCATTCAGGCCAATCTACCATAGTGCTGTCTCCTTCCCATTGTTCGAGTGTGTGTATGTTAACTCTGATAGGGAGGGATGGCAAGTTATAATAAATTTTTGGATTTGCTTTACGGGAGTTGATGAATTTAATAAAGTTTAATTGGAACTATTAGCAAATAAGAGTACACTTAGTAAAGTGTCGTAAATAGGGTTGCATATCTCTCTATATAACTTTATAGGAGGGTTTTTGAAGTGGGGTATAAGGTAGTTGATTTTTTTGCTGGAATAGGTGGGATCTCTAAAGGTTTTAAAGAGGCAGGGGCACAAGTCATTTGGGCAAATGAAATTAATAAGAATACTTGTAAGATATACAGGGCTAATTTCCCCTATACTTTTTTATTGGAAAAGGATATTAATGAGGTATGCACTAAAGATGTTCCGGATTTTGATATTTTAACTGCATCATTACCTGCTCAACCTTTCATTTCAGGCAGAAATGAACTTAATAAAGGAGATAATCTGTTTGATCGACTAATAAATATTATTCAGTTAAAAAAACCAAAAGCATTATTATTGGAAAGTATAGAAGGGATTTTATCATTAGTTAAAGGAAAAGGATTTGAAGATATTAAGCGGAAATTGGAATATTGTGGTTATTATATACAGTATAAAGTTTTAAATGATATGGAATATGGTAATACTCCTCAAAATAGGAAAAGACTATATATAATCGGTTTTGACAATAAAGATTTATGTGAAAATTTTTCCTTTCCAGATCCTTTATTTTTAAAACAAACAATTTGGGATATAGTTGACGTAATGGAAAAAAAAGAAGACCGTTTTTATCGATTGCCTAGAGAATATTCTTTTATTAACGATGCAACTGTAAAGAAATATTTTATTTATCAAGTTAAAAAAGAAAAAGAAGGTTTAAAACTTTTGGAATATAGTATTGGAGGTAAGGCTGTACTCCCGTCTTCTGTAAGGCCATTTAACAGCAGTATTACCTTATTAAGAGATAATTACGGCGTTAGAACACTAACAATTGATGAATATTTACTATTAAGAAATTTTAATGACTATTTCTTTCCTAATAATTTGAGTTTATATGAATTATTTAAACTTATTGAATTATCTTCCTCAGTTACTGTAATCAAAAGACTTGCAATTAATATAATTGATGTATTGAAAATGAAGTTTTCAAAAATACAGGATGAAGGAATTGAAAAAAATAGCCTTGTTAGGACTGGACAGCAAATAATAACTAGAAATATTGAAGTTCCTAACCAAAGAAGACTAGTCGTAGCAATCCAACACATTGATGGGACAATTTCTCCAAATCATATCCAATTATACTCTGATTGGATAAGTGGTAATAGAAACCCATCAATCTCAAATGCCATTTATGGTAGAAAATTATTTGATATACTTAAAGACGAACTTGGTTATATTCAATTAAATGATGAAGGAATACTTAATTTAAGATATATTGCTGAACAAAATCCAATAAATACTGCCACGAGACTATTAGGGAATATTGCTGAAGCGATAATTGTGAGGAGATGTAATACATATAAGGAAATTAATCGAAAGTGGGCAACCATAGGACGTAAGGGAAATAGCAAAGTTAAATCACTTGATAATTATACTGCTATTGGAACAGGTTTGCTTACTACACGAGAAAAACACAGAACAAAATTTGACTCAAGTAATCCTCAAAGAGACATAATATGGATTAATAAAAATGATCCGAAGTCGGAGTTGCTTCAGATAAATAAAAATACAAATGGAGGTGGAGGTGTTAGTGCAGGACTACAACTTAAAGTTAGTACAAAAGGAAAAAATTATGTACTTGAAGACTTATTGATAAATAGATATGAAGTCCCCATGGTATATTTTGGTATAAATAATGATTTTGATGAAATAGCGAATAGATTATATTCCATAAGAGCTGACGTTGAAATTGGCAAGGATTTTATTAATGTAAATGTAATTGATCTAGATGCAATTGAAGAACTTAGAAATTATTACCCTATAATAATAGATTTAATGAAAGGGAAAATAAAACCAGAAGGCTTGTTTAATAACAATTATTTAGAAGATGAAATTGTTAGAAATTCAATAATAAAATCAACAATCGAATATAATGAAAAAAGTGCAATAACTATTTCATCATGATTAGTTTGGGTTTCATTTATATCCCTTTTACCGTCTCCACACATGTGGAGAGCTGTTCACTACTCGTGAGGAGAGATTAATAACAAGATGTATCGGTGCTCAGACCCTTCCTTTGACTGGAAGGGTTTTTCATTTTTGAGTGGAATTTTTATATAGAGTAAAAAAATCGGAGGGGGCTTTATGGAGAACGAATTACAAGTACTAATGAATAACTATAACTGCGTAGATAACACCTTTATACATAAATTGAGCGAAGAATCTTTTTTTGATTTTCCATTATTTTGGGATTACTACAATGGTGTGAGGGTAGTAATCAAAGAAACTCTTGATAAACCTTTAGATAGAGAAATCTCTAGAGCAATTAGCTACACGCATGCAAAAATCTTAGAACATATCATATGGGAGTATTCTGATAATAATTTAGGGCAAATTAAAAATTTTCCATTCGACAAACTAAATTTAATAATTGAGCGTCTTAGTTTCTTGGTAGATGGATATTTTCAAGGGTATCTAATTGATGTAAGCAACTTTGATGAAGAACTACAAAATCCACTCTTCAAAGAAAAAGTTGAATTAGAGCCGTCCATAATTCACTTAGGCTTTTTTAAGGAGGGGCTTGATATCCATGCTGTGGGATTCAAAAATAAAGATAGAACTTATGATATATTCTTAAATGAAGAGGATGACAAATTTCTTGTCGATTCAAAGTTAAGCCGTAGAGAAGTACAGGGCGCGTTTATTTTTTCTGTATCTGATTCAAGTTCGGCTTTTCGAGTATTTCATGAATGGGTTATGAAGAGGTACTCTCCGTATAGTTCAAATAATTTATTTGAAGGACAATAATATGGTAATTCCACTTTCGATTCCACATTTAATCTAAAAGAATGCGATGTTTGGATAGGTGAATAAAAAGGAGCATTTAATATGAACCGATTTAATTGTCCCTGTTGTGGTTATCCTACACTAGAAGAAAGACGAGGTTGGGAAATTTGTTGTTTATGTAATTGGGAGGATGATGGGCAAGATGACCCCCATGCAGACGAAGTTTGGGGCGGTCCAAATGCTGATTATTCCTTAACGGAGGCTAGGGAAAATTTTAAAAAAAATTACATAATGTACAGAGATAGTAGAAACATCTTAAGGCAATCAGAGAAAGAAATATTGACTAAGAAAGCCTTAATAAATGAGTTTGAGAAACTGAATGCTGTTACTGATGAATCAGTTAAACACAAATGGAATGAAGTTGCTTCTCTTGAGAAGGTATTGGATGATATTGTTCACGAGAGTACAGAACTCTACAGCAACAACATAGAGAAAAATCAAGAAATAATAAACCAAATTAATTCCGATAAACCCGATACAATAGTAAAAGGCTTACTTTCACTAGCATTAAATGCGGACGATGGAGATTTTGTACAAGACCTGATGGTCCGATATAGTCAGCATAAAAACGAAAATATTAGAGGAATAGCAATTCTTTGTTTTGGTCATATTGCGAGGATACATGGAACGGTTAATAAGGAACTGATTATTCCACTTATTAATGATGCATTGAATGATGAGAGTAAATTTGTTAGAGGACATGCTCATTCAGCTTTAGATGACATAAAAATGTTTTGTAAGTAATCACGCTTCAGGGATTATCTCTGAGGCGTTTTTTTATTGAGGGGGTGGGTGACGATTAAGCCCAATTTCGCATCTTCAGTCAGTATAACCATTATCGACCCTGTATTAGTTTTTTGTTAAAGTCTTGTGCGTACAATAATGCTTTAAAATTATAACCTATTCCTGTTAAGAGACGGACTAGGGAGAACTGTAAAATGGTTAGTTACCATCATTAAACGGTGTAGCCTTACTTCCGATATGCTTCATAGATTGGTTGAAAGAATCAAAGTTACAGCAGATGGGATACCGCAAATCAGTTACAGATTTGCTCCTCTCACTGTTCCTGCTAACAGATATACATCGAAGATAAACATAACCATGCTTATACGTGGCGTACTCCGTCTTTTTTCTTCAACTCGTCTTTTAGCCTTCTCTGCTTTCCCCACTGTGGCAGTACTTCGTTCTAAATCTCCATTTGAACAAATTTTGAACGAATATGGACTATTTCTTCTCATAAATATATTTTTTGCAGATAAATACAGTTCATTGTGATAAATGTCACGGTTGGCAAATAGTGATTTCGATATCATTAAGCCATCAAGGATGCAAGATGCCTAAGAAGATCTCCAAGGAGGAGAAGTCGATGGCTGTTAAAGTAGTCAAATTAGACTGCGAAAGTTCCGCACAAGAACAGTGAACCGACTAGTCTCGCAAGCAAGAGCTGCACAGGAAGCGTTCCTATCTATGAATCAGGAGCAGATCGACCGGGTTGTCCAATCCATGGCGCTTGCCGGACTGGATAAACATATGTTGCTTGCGAAGATGTCTGTTGACGAAACTGGCCGTGGAGTTTATGAAGACAAAATAACGAAAAACAGCTCTGCGACGGAATATATTTACCATAGCATCAAGTACAACAAAACAGTTGGTGTAATTGAGGAGAACGCATTCGGAAATTACCGCCTTGTAGCTGAGCTTGTCGGAATAATTGCTGAGGTAACGCCTGCTACAAACCCAACTTCAACTACGATGTATAAAGCCCTTATTGCAACGAAAACGCGCAATCCGATCATCTTTGCCTTTCATCGGCTGAAGATGAGAGAATCCACCTTTAACGAGCATGGAATCGATTGTCATTTCACCCGAACTATTCATGACAAGAACGATTATTATCGCTTATCTCAGTATCAATCTTGATGTACAAAATGGAGGTGCTAAGTCATGGCTAAGACAGAACAGGAAATCATGAAGCAGACTGGAACACAAGTGGCATGGCGAGGTTTTGCAGCAGGAAACTGGCAGGGAAAGGTCGACGTCCAATCTTTTATTGAAAGAAACATTACTTCATATGAAGGTGACGAAAGCTTCTTAGCAAGCCCAACGGAAAATACTGTAGCGCTGTGGGCACAGGTTAGTGAACTGCTCAAGGAGGAGCGGGATAGAGGCGGCGTATTCGATATTGATGTCAATACAGTATCCAGCATTACGTCGCATGAACCCGGATATATTGATCAGGCTAAAGAAAAGATAGTTGGATTGCAAACCGATGCTCCATTGAAACGTGCCGTTCAGCCATTTGGCGGAGTAAGAATGGCAGCTGATGCTTGTGAAGCTTACGGTTATAAGCTATCGCCAGAGATTGAGCGCATATTTACCAAACTGCGGAAAACGCATAACCAAGGTGTTTTCGATGCTTACACGACTGATATGCGCGCTGCGCGTAAAGCCGGTATCATCACAGGTTTGCCAGACGCTTATGGTCGTGGTCGGATTATCGGGGACTATCGCAGAGTTGCACTATATGGTGTTGATCGCCTCGTTAAAGCTAAGAAAGAAGAACTTCTCCAATTAGAAGAAGACGCTATGATAGAGAATGTAATTTTACTTCGCGAAGAGCTCTCCGAGCAAATAAGCAGTTTAGCCGAATTGAAGCAAATGGCTGCTACTTATGGCTACGATATTGCTGTACCTGCTGCCAATGCGCATGAAGCTGTACAATGGCTATACTTTGCCTATCTTGCCGCAGTTAAGGAACAAAACGGAGCAGCGATGAGTCTTGGACGTGTATCCAGCTTCCTAGACATTTTTATCGAACGTGATCTACAAGAAGGCGCAATAACAGAACACGATGCTCAAGAGCTAGTAGACCATTTTGTTATGAAGCTGAGAATTGTGAAATTTCTACGTACGCCAGATTACAATGAGTTGTTCAGCGGAGACCCAACTTGGGTAACTGAAGCTGTCGGCGGCATGGGGCTAAACGGGAAATCACATGTGACGCGCAACTCGTTCCGATTCCTTCATACGCTTTACAATCTCGGACCTGCGCCTGAACCTAACTTGACGATTCTTTGGTCAACAGCGTTGCCAGATAGCTTCAAAAAGTATTGTGCACGCGTCTCGGCCGAAACTAGCTCGATCCAGTACGAAAACGATGATCTTATGCGTCCGCATTTTGGAGACGATTATGGAATTGCATGTTGTGTATCTGCTATGCGTATCGGGAAACAAATGCAATTTTTCGGTGCACGTGCCAATCTTGCTAAGGCACTGCTCTATGCGATGAACGGTGGCGTAGATGAGACACTTGGCGTTCAAATCGGTCCGGCTATTAAACCATTAACGTCGGAAGTGCTCGATTATGAAGAAGTGAAGGCAAACTTCGAGATCGTTCAGGATTGGCTTGCAAAGCTGTATATGAATACACTGAACGTCATTCACTACATGCATGATAAGTACTGCTATGAGCGAATTGAAATGGCACTTCACGACAGAGATATCGTAAGAACGATGGCATGCGGTATAGCAGGATTATCAGTTGTAGCCGATAGCTTAAGCGCCATACGCCACACGAAAGTTCGTCCTATTCGTAATGAAAAGGGAATTGCGATTGACTTCGAAATCGAAGGTGAATACCCGCAATATGGCAACAATGATGACCGTGTTGACCAAATAGCTATTGGGCTGGTAGAAGGATTTATGGCCCGGCTCCGCACGCATAAAACGTACCGTAATGCGATTCCGACATTGTCAGTGCTTACGATTACTTCAAACGTCGTTTACGGAAAGAAAACGGGAAGTACGCCAGACGGCCGCAAAGCTGGTGAGCCTTTTGCTCCAGGTGCCAACCCTATGCACGGACGTGATCGAAAAGGGGCGCTCGCTTCACTGGCTTCGGTCGCAAAAATTCCTTATGAACACAGCTTGGACGGTATTTCGAATACATTCTCGATCATTCCTAAAGCACTCGGCAAAGAAGACAATGTACGCTACAACAATCTTGCTGCAATGCTGGACGGTTATGCGATAAGCGGCGGTCATCATCTCAATGTCAACGTCTTTAATCGAGAGCAGCTTATGGACGCGATGGAGCATCCAGAAAATTATCCTCAGCTTACGATACGTGTATCGGGTTATGCCGTAAATTTCATTAAGTTGACAAGAGAGCAACAAATGGATGTCATTAGCCGCACGTTCCATGGGGAAATCTAATAACTTGAATCTATCATCGAAAGGAGCGTGGCCTGCATGAAAGGTCGCATTCATTCCATGGAAACGTTCGGCACTGTGGACGGCCCCGGTATGCGCTTTGTCCTGTTCATGCAGGGATGCGCACTGCAATGCCGGTTTTGCCATAACCCTGACACATGGGATACCGCAACAGGGCGACAAGTAACTGTCGATGAAATCCTCCAGGAAATAGAGCCCTATTTACCTTACTACAGGGGTTCTGGCGGGGGGATCACAGTTACAGGAGGAGAACCAACCCTTCAAGCTCCATTCGTCGCTCAACTGTTTAAAGCTTGCAAGGAAAGGTTTGGCTTGCATACAGCATTGGATAGTTCAGGATATTGCGATACGACTAACGCTTCCGAACTTATCGATTATACAGATCTTGTATTGCTTGATTTGAAGCAAATCAATAAAGAAAAGCATGAGTGGCTTACTACACAGCCTAACGATCGGATACTAACATTCGCTAAATGGTTGTCAGAGCGTAATAAGCCGGCTTGGATCAGGCATGTGCTTATTCCGGGTATTACAGACCAACCTGAGGATTTGATCGCATTAGGTGAATTTATGGGACAGCTTGCTAATGTTGAGAAATTCCAATTACTGCCATATCATCGTATGGGCGTATATAAATGGCAGCAGCTTGGACGGGTTTATGAGCTAGAAGGAGTACCAACGCCGAGCGATCGGGAAGTCGAACTTGCAGGGCAAATAATCGAGGACGCTCGAAAACTTGCGTCATATCGTTCATAGTTACCGTATTATCTAAGACGCGCAACAATTGCGCGTTTTTTTTTATGTGGCGTGCCCAGAGGCACGCATTATCTTAAAATCATTTAAACCTAGGAAATGGGGATGAAAGATGAAGCGAAGTCAGAGGTATCCAAGACGAAGTTCCTTGCTTTTATCATTTGTGTTAATCTTATCTTGGTACAGGGACGGTTCCAGTGTGGACAGGGACAATAAACTGTTTCATCAGGAGAAGGGATATAAGTTACGTCAGCAGATTGATGAAGGCAAATGGTTTGTCGTAGAGATTGCGCATCCCCCGATTATTTCACGCGAAGAGTTCACCGCTGTACAGGAACGGATGGCGTTCAAGGCTAGAACAGGGTTTGGCGGTCGGGGTAAAAAGTCGTTGTTTGCCCACCTTGCTTACTGTACTCATTGTGGAAAGGGCATGAATTATAAAAATGACCGCGAAGGCTGTCTGCGCTACTTATCAGAAGCGCGGCAGCAAGGGATGCCCTTCTCATTTCATCCGACATGACGAGTTGGAAGAGTCCGTGTTAGCGGATTTGCGTCAATTGTTGGTGAATGCGCTGGATCGGGACTCGTTGGTGGAACTCAAGCGCATTTTTTTGGCGGTTTTATTTTTATAGAAGAGTGCTACACTCAGCGTTCGACACAAACTATCGCTCTGCTGAGACGTATAACACCGGTATTGATAAGAAATAATTAAACTGTAACGAACCCTGCCTGTGGCAACGTCAGAAATTATTAATGCATCAGGATCTGTGCTTATTAGGAAAGTGGGGCAATAAGGGAATGAAGTTTTTAGGAGCAGGTACTTTTATTCTATATAGCATCGTTATAGGAGGGTTCATAGGACTTCTGACATGGAGTTTTCTCGCTGTTCTTTCTTTAACGACTCACTTCTTATGGGATTATTTACCGAATGTGATTGATGTTAGAAATTGGACCATAATCGTGTGTGTAGTTGGAGGCGTTTTGATAGGTTTATGCCAAAAATACATTGGTAATTACCCGCGTTTAACGGATGAGGTATTAGCAGAATTCAAGAAAACCAAAAGAGTTGATTACAAATCAGTGCATAAAAGCGCAATAATAGCAATTATTGTTCTTTCTTTTGGAGCCAGTCTTGGTCCCGAGGCCGCTTTAGTTGGCGTTATAGGTGGCCTTTCAACATGGGCAGGAGATCTTATTAAATCTATAGTTAAGAAAAAATCTGTATTAAATGAGCATGGAGATATCATCATAGAGTATAGTATTGAGACTGCAATTGGCATGGTTTTTAGGGCACCACTATTTGGAGCAAATACATTCGTTGAAGAAAGAAAAGATCCAAAACATATAAAGTGGATAAAGACAATTGTATATTCAATAACTACTGCTGCAGGTTTTGGTGTATTTATACTTTTATCCAAAATAGATAACAGAAATTTTGCTTTAGCCGATTTTGGTTCAGCTACGATAGGCGTTCATGAAATAATAGCCATTATCCCGCTAATCCTTATAGGAATATCGCTTGCTAAACTATATGGTTTTTTTAGGAATTCCTTGCACAATGTGTTCAAACCGCTTGAAAATTATAAAATAATTAGAGCTGTTATTGGTGGATTAGTACTAGGATTAATCGGTACTGTTCTTCCTAGTACTTTATTTTCCGGGGAACATGGGTTAACAGAATTAGCTGCAGAGTGGACTGATATGTCTATTTATTTATTATTGGCAGCAGGTATTGTGAAGTTATTTTTAACAGAATTTTGTTTAGCATCTGGTTGGCGTGGAGGACATATTTTTCCTATTATTTTTGCAGGTGTAAGTATAGGATATGGACTTGCAATGTTGTTTCCAATAGATCCTGTAACATCCGTTGCCATTGTCACGACTTCACTCACAAGTGCAGTACTCCGAAAACCATTAGCAGTGTTTTTACTTCTGATTATGATATTCCAAGTAAAGCTAATAATACCAATGTTAATTGCAGCATATTTACCAATATTTTTATTAAAGATGAAGCAGAGAATAGCTTAAGGCTGCGCATTTGGGGACAAGATCAGAATAAGTGTCGTGAAACGCATCGACACTAGCCCGCACCTCCGTCTGTTCGAGGACGGAGGGCATCGCACCGAATGCGTGCAGCCGGTGGATATGTTCCCGCATACGACACATGTGGAGTGCGTGGTAAGGATATATCGGAAGGATGTTTACGAAGCTTGAGTTGAAAACATTGAAAAATTCGAACGTTGGTTGGATGTAATATCCCCCAGCGTTTTTTTCTTGCGAACATATACTCGGAGACAGACTATTGCGATCTTAATAGCCTATAATAGTGGTAGGGCAATTACCATCGTCAAATAGACTGAGGTGACACTGTGGCGGATCAATTTTGCACGTTAATCAAATATATCGACTACTTTGAAAATGAACCCGTAAGCTATTGTACTTGGCAAACCAATGAGAAATTTGATGGAGATACATATCCAATGGCTTATCCTGTTTATCAGAATGGATTACTAAACTTCATTCGAGATGTATACGACAGCAGCATTATGCTGCAAGATTACATGGAAAGAATAGACGGAGTATTGGATTTGAAGAGTGACCCAATCGAGTCGATTAATGATATCGCTGATATGGATACAGCAAGGGCGGTGCTGACCTATTATGTTCGAGCAGAAAGATTTTGCGAGGGGTCATGGGCGAAGGCCGCTGAGAACAAGGCGTTTCACTGGATATTAATCAAGCTTAGGGAATTATTGCATTACAAAGAACAAGCAGAGGGAGAGTCATCATTATGAAGATACATTATTTCCAGAGGTATCATTCTAAAGAAAACGTATCTACCGGCAATACAATGTTACTGTTTTCCAGGTTATATCATTACTCTTCAAGCAAGTTTCACACATTCCTGAAGAGTTTAATTGGGGAAGAAATTCAAAACTTTGAAAGTGCAATCATTTTCGACATGCAATTCAAAAGTAAACATTCTGTTCCTGATGGACAAATTAATCAAAACAGTTTTAATATCGTCATTGAAACCAAGCTAGGAAAAGACTTCGATATTACACAAGTGAGTAACCACTTGAAGACCTTCAAAAATGAAGACTATCAAATCATGCTCACTCTTAGCCCATTCCCGATGTCGGGTAAGCAGGAAATTGAAATCAAGAACGCAATTGAAATGGAAAATAATGCATTTAGGAAAAATATAAAGCATATACATTCAACTTTTGAACGGATTATTTCCCTTATAAGCGATGTAATTGATTACCGCGATTTTGAGTTCAACGATATTCTAGATGATTATCGAGAGTATTGTTCTCATGAAGGTTTGTTGACTAACAGAGATCGAATGATGAGAGCAGTTACCGTGGGAATGACATTCAATGATAATTTGAAATATAAACTTTACTATGACCCCGCTGCTAGGGGCTATTCGGATCATGGATATTTAGGGTTGTATAAAGACAAGGCGGTTAGAGCTGTTGGGAAAATCATCAATATTATTGAGGCAGATGAAGTGAATGGTCAATTAATAATAAAATCACTGACTTCTCCAGTAACCTCTGAGCAAGAACAAAATATAATAGGTGCGATTTATAGTTCGAAGAGCTATGGTTGGGATGTTAAAAAGGATCATAAGTTTTTCTGCGTTGATGATTTTGCTGAGACAAATTTTGTTAAATCAAGTAAGTATCCATTGCAGGGCACAAAATTCTTTGATATCGATGAGATATTAGGAAGTAAAGTTGAAAAATCATCGATAAATATTGCTGGATTACTAAACGGTAGAACGTGGCAATAACGATTCCTCAGCCCATCACTCATCATGCGGCGGGCTTTTTCTTGCGAACATATGTTTGCTGACAGGTTGGTGTCAATGGTGTCGTGTATAATAATGGAAATTACCTGTCGGATAAAGGAATTTCTAGTTTAATTGTGGAATAAGTCTAAAGGACTATTCAGGCTGCTTTTCGAAGTGATTATTAATGAAATTCTATTTTGGGCTAACAAACAATAAAATGGTTTCAATAGTTGGCTAATATAGCATGTTCGACAAGAACTCGTAATTCTCTATTTAGATAAAATCAGGGAAAGGGACTGAACCAATGGGAAAGAGGGATTTGTCTGAAGAAGATATCAAAGCCAGATATATTACACCAGCAATCACTGATGCAGGTTGGGATATTAAAAAACAAGTGCGATTAGAATACGCTTTTACAGCAGGACGTATTATTCTTCGTGGAAACATAACCGCAAGGGGTAAACAGAAGCGAGCGGATTATGTCCTTTTTTATAAAAGTAATTTCCCTTTAGCGATTGTGGAAGCAAAAGACAATAATCATCCGATAGGTGGCGGATTACAACAAGCCATCGGCTATGCCAAAGTATTGGATGTTTATTATGTTTATGCTTCAAATGGTGATGGTTTTGTTGAGCAAAATTTGATCACTAGTGAAGTAAGAGAATTAAGCCTTGAGGAATTCCCCTCTCCAGAGGACTTATTTAGAAGATATTTAATCGATAAAGGCATTACTCAAACCGAAGAAAAGGCACTGCTTGAGCCTTATTACTATATTCCGAATTACAAAACGCCAAGATATTATCAAAGAGTCGCTATAAATAGAACAGTAGATGCAGTTGCCAAGGGACAAAATCGTGTGCTTTTAGTCAGCGCTACTGGTACCGGTAAAACCTTTATAACCTTTCAAATTATCTACAGGTTATGGAAAGCGGGAATCAAGAAAAAGATCTTATTCTTGGCAGATCGGAATGTGCTGGTTGACCAGACCATTTCCGGAGATTTCAAACCCTTTAGTGGCAAGATGACAAAAGTCACAAACAAAAATCTCGATAGCTCCTATGAAATCTATTTAGCGCTTTATCAACAGCTTACAGGGGACGACGGTAAAGAAGCCTATTTACAGTTCCAGCCGAACTTCTTTGATTTAATCGTTATTGATGAGTGCCACAGAGGAAGTGCCAGAGAAGAGTCAGCATGGAGAAAAGTTCTCGATTACTTTTCAATGGCAACTCATTTCGGGTGTACGGCAACGCCCATTGAAACTAAAGAAGCATCTAGTTTAACCTACTTTGGTGAACCTATTTATGAATACTCCCTTAAGCAAGGCATTGATGATGGCTATTTAGCCCCTTACAAAGTCATCAGAATCGGTTTAGATAAAGACCTTGAAGGCTACCGACCCGAAGCTGGCAAGATGGATAAACATGGTTATGAGATTGAAGATCGGGAATACAATGTCAAAGATTATGATAGAAATCTGGTTATTGATGACAGAACCCGGGTGGTTGCATCTAAAATTACGGAGTTGTTGAAGAAAACAGACCGTTTTAGTAAGACCATCGTATTCTGCGTGGATATTGAACATGCAGAGCGGATGAGGCAGGCGCTCATCAACGCAAACAAGGATTTATATTCAGAAAATAATAAATACATCATGCGGATCACCGGAGATAATGATGAAGGGAAAGCACAACTAGAATATTTCATAGACGAAGAAAGCACATACCCTGTTATTGCAGTTACCAGCAAACTAATGACCACTGGTGTGGATGCTAAAATGTGCAAATTGATTGTGTTGGAAAACAATATTAATAGCATGACTGAATTCAAACAGATTATCGGTAGAGGAACGAGGCTTCTAGAAGAATACGGCAAGACCTACTTCACCATTATGGATTTTCGTAATGCCAGCAGATTATTTGCTGACCCAACATTTGATGGGAAGCCAGAAGTTGTATTAGACATCAATGGAGATGAGCCAGTAACGGAGCCAAACGGAGATAGTCCTGTAGATACAGGGAGTAACACTAATGAAAGTGGCGTTAGGGAAACAAAAGGGGATTACAATACGGATGGTTTTGATGATGACGACAAGCCTAAAAAGTATTACATTGGCGATGTTTGCGTAAAAGTCCTTTCAGAAAGAGTTCAATATATGGATAAGGATGGCAAATTAATCACCGAGAGCCTTATTGATTATACTAAGAAAAATATCTTGCAACAGTATGAAAGACTGGATGATTTTCTTAGAACTTGGACAAAAGCTCAGAAAAAGCAAGCCATCATTGACGAATTAAAAGATGAAGGCGTTTTGCTGGATGCGGTAAGAGAAGAACTGGGCAAAACAGAACTGGATGATTTTGATTTGATCTGTCATTTAGCCTATGACAAACCACCTCTAACCAAGGCTGAAAGAGCAAACAATGTAAAAAAACGTCATTATCTTTACAAGTACTCTGAATTAGCACAGCAGGTATTAGAAACACTGCTTGATAAGTATGCCAATGAAGGCATTAAGGAAATTGAAGAAACCAAAGTTCTTCAACTTAAGGAATTTTCTAAGTTTGGCAGCCCGATGAAAATAGTCAAGGCTTTTGGTGGGAAGGAAGCTTACCAAAAGGCGGTTCAGGAATTAGAGAACGAGATTTATTACGCATAAAACTATAACCAACACATGAGGCGGGTAAAAAAGAATGGCAATAACCAATTTCGTAAAAAGAATTCAAGACGTTATGAGAAATGATGCAGGGGTTAATGGCGATGCTCAAAGGATCGAACAGATCGTCTGGATTCTATTTCTAAAAATATATGATGCAAAAGAAGAAGCATGGGAATTGTATGATGATAATTACAAATCGATTATTCCCGAAGGCTTAAAATGGAGAGATTGGGCTGTAGATGAGAAAGATGGGCAAGCACTTACTGGCGATGCCTTATTATACTTTGTAAACAATACGCTATTCCCAACCCTTAAGAATCTTGAAATTGATGATGAAACGCCTATGAACCAGGTCATTGTGAAATATGCATTTGAAGATGCTAACAACTATCAAAAGGATGGCGTGTTACTGCGGCAAGTTATAAATATCATTGATGAGATTGATTTTACAGAATACGAAGAACGACATGCCTTTGGTACGATTTATGAATCTTTCTTAAAAGACCTGCAAAGTGCAGGAAATGCAGGGGAGTTCTATACACCAAGAGCGGTAACCGATTTTATGGTAGAAGTGATTAAGCCAATATTAGGTGGAAAAATAGGGGACTTTGCTTGTGGTACGGGTGGATTCTTAGTTTCTGCTTTAAATGCTTTAGAGAAGCAGGTTGGAAACTCCCTTGAAAACAGAGAGATTTATAATAACTCTGTTTACGGTGTTGAGAAGAAGGCCCTCCCACACATCCTATGTATCACCAATATGCTTCTGCATGATATTGACAATCCCAATATCATTCATGGTAACACGTTAGAAACGGATTACAAAGAATATAGAAAAATGGAACAGTTCGATGTGGTTCTTATGAATCCTCCATATGGTGGCAACGAAAAAGACAGCGTCAAAGCCAATTTTCCATCAGACCTTAGAAGCTCTGAGACTGCCGACTTGTTCATGAATATCATCATGTTCAGACTGAAGAAAAGCGGTAGGTGTGGAATTATCCTGCCCGATGGATTCCTGTTTGGCACAGATAATGCCAAAGTCAATATTAAGAAGAAATTATTCGGCGAGTTCAATCTCCACACGATTGTGAGGTTGCCTCATAGCGTATTTGCTCCCTATACGTCGATTACAACTAATATTTTGTTCTTTGACAACACGCACCCAACGGAGGAAACATGGTTCTATCGTCTTGATATTCCAGAAGGCTATAAGAACTTTTCCAAGACGAAACCGATGAAGCTGGAGCATTTCAATCCAGCCCTAGCTTGGTGGGATAACCGAGAAGAAATCGAAGTCGATGGATTCCCAAAAGCTAAGAAATATACAGTTAGTGAGATAGCGGCCTTAAACTATAACATTGACCTGTGCGGATTTCCCCATGAGGAAGAAGTGATTTTAGAGCCAATGGATCTTATTCATCAGTATCAAGAAAAGAAAGCTTCTTTAAATGCTGAAATCGACCATGTGCTAGAGCAGATTACTTCTTTGCTTGGAGGTAAATAAGATGAATGCACAGGACTTGAGACACAGTATATTGCAATTAGCCATGCAAGGGAAGCTGGTTGAACAGAGAAAAGAAGAGGGCACTGCAAGAGAACTGCTAGAGCAGATAAAGGCGGAAAAAGAGCAGCTTATAAAGGATAAAAAAATAAAGAAGGAAAAGCCACTGCCAGTAATTAATGAGGATGAGATACCGTTTGATATCCCCCAGAGTTGGGAATGGGTATACATTAATGAAGTTGCATTTGTTACTAAACTTGCTGGTTTTGAGTATACAAAAAATATAGCACCCAATTTATCCATGGAAGGAATACCTCTGTTTAAAGGCAAAAATGTTCAAAATGGTAATTTGGTATTAGAATTTGAATCATTTATTCCAGAACTAGTATCCAATGAATTGCAAAGAAGTCAAATTACAAGGAAATGTTTATTAACTCCATATGTTGGGAGTATAGGAAATATTGCGATTTTTGAAGGTGATTTTAAAGCACATTTAGGCTCGAATGTTGGGAAAATTGAAATATATAATAATCCCAAATTGTATATTATGGAAGAGTACCTTTTGCTCTTTTTACGAAGTAAGGCAGGGTATAAAGAGCTTACTAAATATAAAAAAGCAACAGCGCAAGAAAGTATTTCTATAGATGCAATAAGAAACGTAATATTTCCACTCCCTCCACTCGATGAGCAAAAGCGAATCGTAGCAAAGACTGAAGAGTTAATGCCCTATGTTGAAAAATACGATGAAGCCTATTCTAAATTAGAGATGTTTAATAAGAAGTTTCCAAGGGATATGCAGAAATCCATTTTGCAATATGCTATCCAAGGAAAACTGGTTGAACAACGAGATGAAGAGGGTCCTGCCGAAGAACTGTATCAGCAGATTCAAGCAGAAAAAGCTAAACTGATTTATGAAGGCAAGATTAAGAGAGAAAAACCATTGCTAGAAATAACAGAGGATGAGATTCCTTTTGAGATTCCAGACAGTTGGAAGTGGGTTAGATTAGGCAATTTATTTAACGTTTCAACTGGAATGACACCGTCAAAAACAAATCCATTGTTTCATGAAAAAGGTGTTATTCCATGGATAACAAGTTCTCAAACAGGTGAGTTGAGAATAAAAAAAGCAAATAATTTTATAACAAGACTTGCAATTGAAAGCACCAGTTTAAAAATTTATTCTAAACATACATTACTAATAGCAATGTACGGACAAGGGAAAACAAGAGGTCAAATTTCTGAATTGTTAATAGATGCTGCGATTAATCAAGCGTGTGCTGCATTAGAAAATATTTATAGTGATAGTAATCTTAGAGAGTATATACTATATTTCCAAATGTATAATTATGACATGTCACGTACAGGAGCTGAGGGATCAGCACAACCGAACCTGAACTTGGATAAAATCAGAAATATTCTAGTGCCTCTTCCTCCACTTGAAGAACAGAAGCGTATTGTGGCCAAGATAGTAGAATTAATGCCTTATTGCCAGCAGTTAGTAAAGTAGTACAAGCTACAATATGATGACTGTCCCCCTCTGTTTAATAATTTGTAGAATTACGTGAGGGGGATACACTCTTTTAATCCAGCTTATTTGGTAATACCTACACCAGCTATTTATCCACTTGAACCAGCAACAGCCTCTCTCTAAACCCGCCGCTATTCTTTCTTTTCAATTCTCAATTCGTTCAACATAATTTAAAAAATTTAGGTAGGAGTAGGAATCGCGTTCTTCTGAATGTGAATCCATTATTATCTGATGAAGATAAACTTTATTAATTCAAACGCTAAGAAAGCTTAAACTAGGCGAGATCCACTACGTTAGGCTGTTCTCACTGAATACTCAACACATGTTGAGTGCTGTTCACTGTTAGTCAGGAAAGACTAATAGTTGAGATGTATTGGCAGAAATAGTAAAGAGGGGCAGTGTGCCCCTCTTTATTTATTACTGACCTTTTTCCTCTTTCGGCCAACCGCCCCATATTCCCAAGTGATTACCATCCGGGTCGAGAAACTGGAAGCTGTAACCGCCTCCATGTTTATAAACCATATCTTGAACTTCTGCACCCTTCTGAATCATTTCTTCATGAAGTTCCTTAATGTTATCAACTTGAAAAGTAAAAAATGGCTTCCTATCACCTTTTGCTGTGACAAAATCCAATTTCGGTAGTTCATTCGAGCGAATCAAGCCAAGTCCCATACCATTTAAGTTTAACCATGCCTCATCATCGCCTTTGTTATAAGGAATGCAAAAGCCTAGACCGAACATTTCCGTATACCACTTAACTGACTCTTTGACATTTTTAACTGGTAGTTCGATAACTTGAAGATGAAATGATTTTGCCGCCCAGTTTACCCTCCTAAATAATTCTCATACTATATAACGAATTCTAAAAGATAAAATTGAAAATATTTTTTTCGAACAGATACGCATTAAATGACTGTTGGGGTCATGAAATTCAAAGTATATGTACTCCTCTTGCATCCATACTCTCGAAACGTCTAGACCACTATTGCGAAGGTTTCTGTACGAAGTGTATATCTGTTTGATGTTTCCGCTTCGAAATGCCTGAATAAAAAGTTCCAATCTGCATAGAACGCCACCCTCGCGAATAAAGATTTCCGCCCTCAAAAACATTTCCAGACATAAGTGGTTTCCTCGCATTGTTAATAGACTTTTAGTCCTATTACTATTTATCAAATATTTGGAGATTATTGTCATACAATGGAGTTGGATAGTAAAATAGATGTTACTAAACTACTGGAGGACTTAACGATGACCCCGAAAATTACAAAAGATGCAATAGATTTATTGATAGAATCTTTAAAAGAACTTGAAAATGTAAAAGGTAATGTTCAATCAGGTGTACAAAAGTTATTAAGAGCTTCTAAAATTGTGGACTCAAGCGACATTTCTATTTGGTGTGAAATTCAATTAGACAATGATTATTATACATCATACTTGAAACAAATTATCTCTGAAGCCCAAAAAATGGATAAGTCAGGAAAAACCAAGTTTACTCAAGATGACATGAAAATATTTAATGCACTTATGGAAAAAGTAAAAGGGTTAGGAATAATTAGAGAAATTCATATGTCTGATGAGGAAGTTAGTATAAAATCAAGGACTTCAACAGGCGGTTATAAGAATATCGGGTTTATCGAGGAAATATATAATGACCTTATAAGAAACAAGAAAGGAAATGATGGAACTCATTTTATGAACGATCTTCAAAGTCATATTAGTTATGTTCGAAGAGTTGCTCATAAATACGCTTCTGAGTTAATTAATAAACTGAGATACACAGAAAGTACGCAATCAGCATTCGATATTCTAAAAAAAGAGGTGGATAACACATTACTAGATTTAAATGCTGAGTTGGCAGAAAAGCTTATGCTTGCATTTAAAGCTGTTAATACTGATTCACCTGAAGAGTGGTCTCAAGCCTTAACATCATGTCGTAGGCTGATCGAGAATTTAGCTGATGAATTGTATCCTCCGTCAGAAAAACTAATTAATGGTAGACTATTAGGCCAAAATCAATATATAAACAGATTATGGGCCTTTATGGACGAGAATATCGAGAGTGAATCAAATAAGGAACTTGCAAAATCTCATGTAGGTATATTGGGTTCGTACTTACAAAAAATACATAAATTAACAAACAAAGGTGTTCATGCCAAACTTGAAAGATTAGAAGCAGTAAAGACTGTTTTTCATACATACTTAATGATTGCTGACATTCTTCAGTATTTAGATAAAACTCAGGTTATCGGTAAGGGAAAACTAAACATTCACTCTGCTAGTTTAGATGAACTAGAGGCCGTGCTAGAGGTTAATCGATCTATTGCGAAAGAAATTGTTAAATTACGAGTTATACAAGGAATAATAACACCAGAACTTTTAAAGACCGTTACAGGAATAGGAAAAAAAACAATTTCTAGAGCAGAAGAACATTTTTCTTTTGAGCCTGTTTAATTACTTTTGATATCGTAATTCTTGTTGCTATATACTGAATATTGTAAGAATATAGAACTGGATGCTATTATCGCTTTCGGTTCTTAATTTTATAATTCACCTTTGGGGGACATAATTAAATGATCAAAAAGCGGCAGAAACATATATGACTTGAGAATTATTTTGGAGGGTATGTTCGTTGGGTAAGGATTACATAGAAATTAAACGGATAGAAGCTTCAATTGGTGGATATTTTGGTAAAAGCTATACATTTAAAATCGACTTTGTGAGCGGAGAGATTGTTTGGAACGCAAGAGAAGATGGCCTTTTTGAACTTGGTTTAATTCTACAAATGGACACTGAGGATATTAAAATTTTAGAGAAGCATTGAGTAAATGTCGTATTTTGAGTTGGAAGAATGAATATATTGACCCCAATACCCTTGATGGAACACATTGGAGTTTGGATGTCGAATTTGATGATTTATGTATCGAAAAGTTAGGTAGTAATGCTTATCCAAGAGAGTGGAAGAGGATCTGCAAATTAATTCAAAAGTTGACAGGTAAGCCATTTGAGTAATTTCAAGATTCACAATTTTATGGAGGATCGTAATGATAAGAAAACCATGCAAACTTAATACCGATTTCCAACGGTCAATAATATTTCGAAGAAATATTGAAGTTTGGATTAGTGGGATACCGGTGGCAAAGTTGAGTCGTTTTCATGAATTAATCAATATCTCTAAGAAACTTAATATTCCGATTTATAGATGTTTTATGATGAGTATTCCTTAAATTATGAACTGTCAGTGAAAAAAATATAGAAGAAGAAACAATTCATTCCTTATTTGAAATGAGTGAAAATGAAAATGACTTCAGAAAAAGTTTTTTTATCATTCCTGCATCATTATAAAACAGCAATTAAAAAAGTTGATAAGAGATATTGGGATGTTATTAGGTATGATGCACCAAACGACCCTAAACTTAAAGAACGAATATACTGTTATGAACTTTATCACCAGCTAAGAAACAGACTGACATCTGATTCTAATTTTAATGATTATGTTTTGCACGGGGAAATGGATAAAGGAGATCATAAACTTCTCTCTGGAATTCCTGACTTCATTCTACATAAGGCTGGACATATGAATAATAATCTTGTAGTTATTGAAGTAAAACACAGTAAAAATACCGATAAGGATATAAGAAAAGATATTACTAAACTTAAACAATATATGGATTCCAAAGGGGAATATGTCTATAGTATATGTCATATTTTTGGTAGGCTAGATGTGGAAAAGGTTAGAGATTTTTCAAAGGAAACTGGTATGAATCAAATATTTCTATATCATGATGTAGAGAGTAACTCGGTATTTTATGAATGATAATAAATCGAGTCTTTATGGGAGGTAATCTTTTGACTTTAGATACTGGAGTAATAATCAGTTTAGTCGCTCTTGCATTTGGTGCGTCAATAATCACGACTTTCTTTTCCAACCTCTTCAACTTGCGTTCCAATAGTAAAAATCAGGCACTTAAATATATTACTGAAGAAAGAGCAAAGTGGAGGGGATTTATTAAAGAAAATGCAGCAATCATCTATTCTAACAACTACGTCGATAATAATAAGACGAAAGTAATATCTGAATTTATTTTAAGTCTTAATCCATCGAACTATGAGAACGAGTTGGATAACAAAATATGTTAGCTTTTAAAAGAAATAGAGAAGGAAGAATTTCCATCACAAGATAAGTTATCAGATTTCCGATATTGTGTGGGTGTTCTCTTGAAACATGATTGGGAAAGGTCAAAGAAGGAAGCCAAAAGTAGCGGCGAGAATAAAAATGAATTAATTATGAACGAATTTCGTAACTGGTTGTATTATAAAAATATAGAAAAGGATAAGTAATTTGATGATAAAATGAATCTAGTATCACATAAAGATAATCGTTGATAAAACAAAGATTTAAGCCGACATATATTCAACTAGAGTCAAAAGCTTTAGTGGGTATTAAATGTACAATTAAAGTATTGAAATATCAGATTATGGAGAAGGTTTCGATGAATTATATTTAGATAAATTATAGATGGACGCTTTTTAATAGAAGAAATTCAAACAATCAATTAACTAATAAAGAAATACTCTCCGATCTGAATATTTATTTTTAATACGGTGGTTAAATTAAGTTATATCCTTATTACCGTCTCCACACAGGTGGAGCGCGTTTCGCAGATGGTTTTAAAAAATGATTGAATGGGCTAAAGAACTTCAACCTGTGCGAATTTGTAAAATAATTTGAATGCTTTGCCTTCGCTCACTTCAACCCGATCGACAAAGTGGCAAGCATTTCAGTAGTCATGTAATGAAGGTCGCTTTTTAAATGCTACTTTGTGATTCTGCAAGGTCCGAACTCCCCAAAGCTTTCGGACTTTTTTTATTTGACTAATTTTCACTGTAACAACCGTTATGTTCAGTTAAGAATTGGTACTTTGGTTCAATACGAAGAACTGTTTCCGTGAAACGGTGCAAATGTGTGTTTGCCTATCATAAAATATTAGTTGATGTTGCTTGGTTATTATTCGTTCACTTTACACGTAAAATTCAGTTGGTGTTATATTGGTGCTAAAAAGCAAGGCCTCATAACCAATATTATTTATGTAACTGTCCCAGTCTTGCACTTTGGACTACAAATTGTTTTATTGGAGGTATTTGTCATTTGGATGTAGAATACATCTATGTAGTAATAACCAATATATTCTAAGTGAAAAAGTGTATTCTAGGGGTTGGGGAATTTGCTAATAACCGTTACATCTGCTGTTTATGGAAACATTGACTCAGGAAAGAGTGGCTCTATAACATCAATTTGGATTATTGCACTTCCAGCACTCATAGCCCTATTTGGAGTGTTGATTGGAAACTTAGTATCACATCTTTTAGGAGTTCGCGCTGTCGAATTGAATAAGCGACGGGAAAGAAGAAGTGCTGTATATTTAGAAATTCGTGGTCTCATGATCACTCTTTCACAAATACAATATACATGTTATGAAGTAGGCGTGAATGCAAGAGTGCATGAAGCATTATGGAGATTTTATCCAAATGAAACATTTCAACGCGATCAAGCAATTTATTATTCTAGGAAACATGATGAACTATCTCTTGCTGTCTCAAAAGAAACTAAGAATTATTTTGAAAAATTAAGTGAGATTAGAATCTTGTTTATTGATAATAAGAAAATCCAAGACTTTTTGGACGACATTGAAAGATCACCTCTCTATGTCTCAGATACCACGGACTTTTCAACAAGTAGTATCCAGGCATTATCTGCTAAGAAAATGCAGCTCCTGGAAGTATACAAAAACCGTGTGAATGAACAATTTAGGGAGAGATTAGCTAAGTTAAGTGAACTAATCCGAGAAGATTTACTTAAAACCCGAGGGACGTGGCAACGAGCAATAGAACATGTTATTCAAATTTTGAGAGAATTAATGTGATTTATCGCGTTTTCAAGATTAATGAAATTGAAATTGGTAGACCTTTGATTTCAACCTCGATTTACCTCTAAGCAAATTTACGCAAAAAGAGAATCACATACCTACGTTTGATAAAAACTTATTATCAGGAGAGACAATATGATTACAGAAAAGAATGATTTATTGTTTGGTACAGACTCTGCTGAAGATGATGAAAATCTTCAAAGTTATTTTGTGCAAACAGGCATGTTTCGCGATGTTAAAAATGAAGAAAAGCTTATAATCGTAGGTAGAAAGGGAAGCGGAAAAAGTGCAATTTTCCATTCTTTATTTGATGAATACGGAAAGTACTACATAAAGATTAGACCTAATAAACATTCATTGGATATATTCAGGCAATTTTCAAAGACATATCAAGAATCATTTATTAATGGTAGACTTGGCTTTTCTTCCGCATGGAAATATTCAATTTTACTAGAAATGAGTAAACAGTTAAATAATTCAATTAGTAATGACAGGAAGGTAGAAACCCCCATTGTTCAAGAGTCTATAAATATTTTAGAAAATTGGGTAAAGGATAATATCAACCTTTCTTCTCTTGAAAGTTTCATTTCTACCCCAATAGAGAATTTAAATCAACATAATATACCGGAAGGATTATCAGACAATATTAATTTTGAATTAATTAATCGAACGCTAAAATCAAACAAAATTCATATTCTTATCGATGACCTGGATAATGTCTGGGAATCTAGCAGTTTCTGTGCCAATTATATTTTTGGTCTCATTTCTTTTGCTAGAGAGCTAATCCAACAAAAAAACATATTTGTTACAATATTTATTCGGGAAGACATATTTAGATCTATAGAAACGAGTTTCCATGAAATAGATAACATTAGGCAATTAATAGAACCTATTAGTTGGAATCCTAATCTCCTAAGACATATGATTGCAAGGCGAATCCAACGTTATTTTGAACTTGATGCTAGTTACCCAAAAGATTATTGGTACCATGTTTTCCCGGAAACTATTACAAACTACAATTCATTTAATTATATGGTTGAGCGCACTCAATTAAGACCACGAGAAATGGTACAATTCTGTGCCAAATCTTGGGGGATAGCCCAAACATACAAAAAGAAAAAAGTCGAACAAAGAGATGTCACACAAGCGGAAGAAATATATTCTGAGTGGAAAATTAAGGATCTATGCAGCGAATATAGTTCAAGATATTCACAACTGGAAAATCTATTTAACTCTTTTTCAGGTACAGATGTTTTTCTGGATAAAGAAGTAGTAGAGGGACTAATTAAGGATGTTTTGGAAGAAAAAATGATTTCAAGAGCGTTCGATGATGATAAGAGACCCATTACAGTAATGGAGATACTTAACTTCCTTTATGAGTGTGGTTTATTAAGGGCAAGGATTAGGGAAATGGATCGCTGGAAATTCAGGGCATCAAGTTCTCACCCAAGATTAAATTTAAGACTGGTGCAACGATTCGAAGTGCACCCTGCTTACCGAAAAGCTTTATTTGGTTAATTTTACTATTCTATTTGAAAATCATATTTCAAGATTTGGAACGAGAATATATGAAGAAGCTCAGTTATAAGAAGTTTGGTGGAAGAATTTGATCTTAAAAATTATATTAATCGGGCCAGTAGGGGTACGCGCGATCAGGTGGCGGCAGTGGACGGCATACGCGAAGGCAAGCATGTCGTGTTGGGTTTTTATGACTCGCATGGGAACAAAATCCGATAACATGGTCACTCCATAAAGGCTGGATAAGGCCGCCGGCGTCCGCCATACCATTCTGAAGACACCTTAACGGGTGTCTTTTTGCGTGCGTTTACTGTGCATATTTCCTATGGAATTCTAATATCTAGGAAAGGCGCTCTTTTTTGACTTGGTATTAATATGGTGGTTACCAAGGTATTCCAGGAGAAATTGCGGGTTGGTTATTTCTCTAACCATTGCACTACCCTCTTTATTACTTTTTACAGAATTACTAAATTAGTTAAGTCCCGATATGCATGTCTTTTTGGAGGACGTACTTTAGTGCGGACTGGTTAAATAGTAAGAACAGGCTTCATCGTATGTTGGATTATTCGGCATAAGTAATGTGTTAGACGATATCACTCCCATTTCATGCAATATATTCTCAACTATATCCGAAGAGTAATTAGCGACCAACTTTTTGCAAATCTATGCGCAGGTTATTTAAAGGTGAACTGCTTTCGATTATTGGTATTGGTTTAACCCCTTTACTGTTATTAGAATCGGCAGCTCTATAAAGGGAAGGGGATTAAGGAAACAACTAGGATGACTACACTGAAAGATAATAAAGAATTTGTAGTACAATGAACAAATTTTTGTACCGTAAAATGAAGCATGCACAATGAACTAGGGATGGCCGAGGGGTCGTCCCTTTTCTCTATCATTTTATTCATATAATGACATGCTTCTGCAATTTCACCCATACCTCAAAATAAGAGGGAGATTTATCATAAGGGGTGGAAATGTCTGCTTAGAGGAGGGGAGAAAATCACAGAGAAGCGCTTATTTGTGGCGTGGTGGTTTGCTGAATGGTTTGTATAGGCAGCATTGAAGACAAGCTCGCTCTAAGAGCTCGATCACGCTGAGAGTCGCAGCTAGAGAGGTGTTTACCGGATCGGCTGTCATTTTATCAAGCCGATAAGAAGAGTCTTCGATCGTCTTCAAGTAAGCAGCGGATTCCTTCGAATTCTGAAAGCGGTTCCAGTCTTTATCCTTTAAGAACTTTACGATTATACAAGGAGGGTTAATGATGAGGAGAGGTTTCACTCGTAAGGTACTAAGCATTATCACTGCAATAGCCATTGTTATGACCATGGTCATACCGGTCTCGGCGCATCCTGGTATTTCGGGCGAAGATGGCATAACACAGCATATTCAACAAGTTGTTGCGAACAGTGGAAACGCCTCCGCTACATTCGGCAGTACGGCGCTCTTGGTTGATGGAAGTGTGTACATGCTGGGCGGAAACGGTAACGGTCAGCTTGGAAACGGTACGACAGGCGGCTCAAGCGCGGTCTTTACTAAAGTCTTAACCAGTGCAGGCACGCCGCTTACTGGCATCACGCGCATTTATCAAAATAGCGGCACGATGTACGCATGGAGTCAGTCCGAAGGCAAACTCTTTGGATGGGGGCGCGCTTTCGGAGGTAAATTGGGTATACTCGGTGGAACGGGTACAACTCCGACAGATGTTCCATACGCAACCGAATTAAAGTTTTATGGCGATAAGACGCTTTCTGGACTCGGAATTAGCTTTGATGGCTCTCACGAACAGACTTTAGGCGGCATAGCTGGTGCTGACGGCACCAAGCCCAGCACGATATTGGCAATAGCCACCGATGGGAAGGTTTATTCCTGGGGTTCCAGTGGCAGTAGTGACCTTGCGACATATGACTATCGTCTCGGTCGTGATATCAGTGCTGCTGAAGCTGTATATACTATGAACGGGACACTTAGCAGTGTATTGCCGGCTCAAGTGATCTTCAACCCTGGAAATCCAGGCGAACGGGCGATAGCGGTTGCGGGTACTGATGAGGTGCCAGGCGTCAATTATATCCTTTCTGTGACAGGCAACCTGTATGCCTTCGGTAAAGGGCTTACTACCTCTACAAGCACGACCTTTGTGAAAATCGAGCATCCTGACAAGGCTGCAGGCAGAAAATTTGTCAAAATGAACGTATCCTCCAGTGGGATCGCTATACTGCTGGACGACCAAGGCTACATATATACGGTATTTAACACAGGCGCCGCCAACAATGTGTACTCGGCTGCTGCTAGAACCGCATCCCGTCCTTCGGCTGTTTATGGCGACGGAACGACAGGCGGTATAAACGGGAATGCGGCTTCAGGTATAACATTTAGTAATGTTTACGCTCTTGGTCCAACGACCAACCATATCATGTTCGCCATAGCAAGCGACGGCAACGTATATGAGTGGGGTTCGTCAAGCGGCGGAGCTGTCCATGGGGTACGTTTCGGTGACGGGACAGCAGCGACCAAAACCGTCTCAACTGCGGTTAAAAATGATTATTTAAAAGACGTTGAATCTATGAGTATGTTCCGGACAACGGGAGCCGCGGTAAAGGGCAATGTCATTTATACGTGGGGGTACAACGCGGGCGTCGATCAGCTTGGAAACGGCTCCGGTCTTGGCCAGACCGCTTCACAAGGCACACCGAAACCTATTAACGAAGCGGCGCTTGTTAATATTCCAGCACTCGCTGCGCATGTTAACGACGAATCACCGCTTGCCGTAACCTATTTGCCTTCCAATAGTTCCACCGGAGTTGCTCTTGATGTTGCTCCGAGTATAACCTTTAACAAGATCCTTTATCTTGCCGACGGCAGTTCGATTGCTAATACGGTAAAGGTATACCAAGGCACGAATAATACTGGAACTTTACTTGCCCCCGGTACTTATGCGGTAACGAATGCCGATAAAGTACTCACGGTTACATTTGCAAACGCGCTTGAAGAAGAATCACATTACTACATAGAAATTCAAGGGGGTACACTCAAGGATTTCAAAGGGGCAGCTATTGAAACACAGGGTGCAACCTTCAAAACAGTCGGAAATATATCAACTACATCTCAGCCGACCAACAATGCAACAGGTGTTTCAATCAAAATAAAGTCTGCCATTACTTTCTCAAAAGCTGTAACTACCCTTGGGAACCTAAACATGTCGGTCGAGCTTCATCAGGGTACTCCTACCGGCACGCTTGTCCAATCAACGGCTGCGTTTGAAGCTCAAAACACCGTTGTGAGAATTACGCCAGGATCCGAGCTTTCCTATAATACCGACTATTATATAGTCCTTAAGGCTAACGCTTTTGAAGACCAGGATCATGTCAAGTATCCAACCGCAGACATGGTTATCAAGTTTACAACAACCGTCCCGCCCGAATTCTCGTCAACTGTAATCAAGCAGGCTGTGACCTTTAGCGGCTCAGACGCGGACGGAAGCGCGACTGCCCTTCTCACAACCGACGGTAAGGTGTATGTCAACGGAAATAACGTGAACGGAATATATGCAAGCGGTTCACCTTCCATGCCAAGCGGCGGGTTAACCGGCATATTCAGACCGGCTTATACAAGCGCGGGCGTCGAGCTCGGCGGTATTGATCGAATTTACACATCTCAGGGCAACCTGCTATTTGCTTGGGATGAGGACAGCAATAAATTGTATGCTTGGGGCAAAAACGGCTTTGAGCGTTCAGGAGTTCTGAACTCCGCTGCATCCGTTCAGTGGGCTACCCATTCAACCTTCCATGGCACCCCCATTAATTTCCATGGAGGACATCGTTCTCTTACCTCAAGTGTCGGCAGCACCTATGTCATAGACAAGGACGGTGCGGTATGGTCATGGGGTCAAGCATCGGCCGCCAACGGTGGCAATGAGTCGAATGGCTGGAATAATGACTATCGGCTGGGTCGTGACCTTCTTGGTATACCTGTATCTGCAGGCATATTAAGGCCGGTCTGGGAAGCGCAGGCCTCTAATGGGATCCAATACTTGGATGCTGGTAAAGCATGGTATTCGGTAAAACCCGAAAAAGTATTATTTACTTCTGACCCGAATGAACTAGCAATAGAGGTAGCCGGCGCCGGTACGACCTCGGCCTTCATATTGACCAATTACGGAAACGTGTATGCTTTTGGAGGTACGGGTTCCAATCAGTTCTCATCCAATTCGGCAAATCGCTTTGCGAAGGTAACTCACCCTGTATCGGGGCGCAAATTTGTCGAGATCAGCGCGTCTGTCAACGGTACGGCAATCATGCTTGATGATATAGGTCAGGTCTACTCCATGTTCGCCGGTACATTCTCAAATAATAAAACAAACCTTGCTCCACAGAAGACTGCAGCCATTTACGACGCTGCGAACGGCATACCGGACGCGGAAAACCTTATTTTTGATGACATTCTGGCATTTGGTGGAGGTACCAGTGTCACCTATATGGTCAAGACTTCCGAGGGCAAGGTCTATGTATGGGGCAGCAACCAAAGTGCCAAGCTTGGCCTCGGTATCACAGACATTAGCAACAGTTCTTCTGTTCCGTTTGCTACGGAGAACTCCGCACTTGAGGGCGTAGAAGGCTTCTTCGGACTCAACGATACCGCCATCGCGTGGAAAGGCGACGTGCTTTACACATGGGGTTCTAACCTTTATAACTCCTTGGCGAACGGCACCAACATAGCGGACTACAGCTTGTCGCCATTGCCGATTACAAAGCCTTATCTTGCGAATATACCCGGCCTGCAGGCTGTCGCTCCTGACGGCGATCCGCCGGCTGCGCCCGATTCTGCTCTTGAAGGGACGAACGCAAACTTTGTTTACAAGCCAGCAGTATCGCAAGACATAAACAACAACATATTGGTTCCGAACTTTATCGGCTGGGGCGGCCAGTATAACCATCAGCTTTTCTCCGACCTCAACAGGACGGTTTACGACGCCACCGACGCCAATCTTAACAATCTCAAAGATAAACTCATCAATCTTAATCCGAAGTATACCCGCATTTTCTATGACCCGGACCCGCAGCGGGCAGTTCCGTACATCAATACCGCAGCGGGCGGCAATTCGGGATATACGGCGTTCTACGCCGACCTGAATTACGAGTCGCTCGAACAAACGCTTCAGCTTGCTAAGGACACCGGCTCGACGGTCAATCTCACCTATTGGCATCCGGCCGTTGAGGTGAATGGCCAGGTTGTGGCAAGCGGTAGTATGGATTGGGATATCAGCACAGGTATGGCGCGCTGGGCCCAACATCTCAAGACACTTATTGTGGATAAGGGCTATACCAACATTAAAGCCCTTACGGTTTATAATGAGCCGAACGGCACTTCATCTATGGACATGGATAAGTATGTGCAAGTGTACAGGGCGCTTGACACAGCCCTTAAGAACGAGGGCATAAGAGACCGCGTCAAGATTGTAGGCGGCGACCTGCTGACCGGAAGCCAGATGGCTTGGTTCAAGCTTATGGGTGAAAATCTTAACGACGTTGTGGATATTTACTCAATCCACAGATATTGGTTCGACGGCTCGACGAGATACAATATGCTGCTCACCGTGCAGGCGATTATAGACGCTTTGCCCGAAAGCCAGCGTAAGCCGGTCCAAATCACTGAGTTTGGTCCAAACAAGGGCTATATGAACGCAAGCTACAGCGGCAGCCAGGCCAATCTAATCAAATACGGTTACGAGACCGCAGGCTTTAACATTATGTCGGCTGCGCTGGGCTTTGACGGAACAAGCAAGTGGGACATCTTCCATGCCAAGTATGACGGAGACATCCAGGACCACAGCATGATCAGGGACGCAAGGACCGGGTATGAGCTTCGCCCCGAGTATTGGGCGTACTTGCTTACTACCATGACGTCGGAAACGGGTTGGAACAGCGTAAAAGTCCGCGGCGGCGATGGCGACGGCGGTTCGAATAATAATATTGTCGCGGCCCTCGAGAGCCCGGACGGTTCAGAGCAAAGTCTCTTCCTGCTGAATCAGTCTGTAACTGCGGCAACTAATATTAGTGTTGAAGGACTTGACACTTCCAAGACGTACTACGTGTATATGTGGAACGAAAACGGGGACGGCAAAATAACCGCGAAAGGAGTAGTTGCCTCGTCCGACACAGCGTCGGCGCAATCGTCCAATGCCGCCGGAGGTGTCTACAAGGTTACGGGTATCAAGGGAAATTCGTTTGCCGTATTGACAACAAGAGAGCTAGACCCGGCAAGATGGTCTGATGTTTGGGAATATGACGAGACTCCTGATGTGTTCATAACCCCCTCTAACGACACGATCGGAGTATCGGTACAAGCAGAAGTTGAGATAGGCTTTAATGTCGAGTACCTGAACAGGGATGGAATTGGCGACATCAACAAGATTGACCCGACAAGCACGCCGCAGGTTTTGGAAGGACCTAATTTCGCAGGTATAGTGAAGGTTTACAAAGGAACAGACAATAGCGGTACGGAGCTTGTTGAGGGTACTGACTTTGTGGTCAAGTTCAAGAACGGAATAGGCTATACCTATAAGGATAAAAAGCTGTTTGTCAGCTTCCTGAACGGACTTGAACGGAATACCGACTACTATGTTGAAGTTCAACCAAACGTGTTAAGACATGTCAGACCCAATCCGACATCCATACCGTATTCGTTCGTGAACACGGTGCCGGTCGGTTCGACCTTCAAAACGGAACCGCCCACGTTGTCTGATCTCAGCGAGCTCGTGCAAGGGTACATCAATTCCGGGGAGTTGGCCGGTCCGTTGTCCGCACAGCTCAGCAACAGTCTGGCGCAGGCGCAGCACCAATATGACAAAAGCTCGCCGGCCAAGGCGGCCAAGCATCTGGACGATTTCTTGAAGCATTTGAACAATCCATCCATGCAGGATCATATTTCAGCCGAAGCTAAGTCTGTCTTGAGCCAAAGCGTTGCGGACTTGCTGGAATACTGACAAATGGAAGAATGAATGATTGCCTAAAGCAGGCCACTGGAACATTTCGTTCCAGTGGCCTTTTACTAGTAGTTCGTTAGTTTTCTAGCAGAGTTGACATATTTAATCTAAGAAATGTGCATTTCTACTAATGTAAGTATCCATTTCCTAATATTCAAAGAAACATAACAATAATAGAAGCACTCGAAGTAACTGGTTATCCTAAAAGCGGAAAGGAAAGGTGTTGATAGTGGATAGACGGAAAAATACATTCGATATACCCTTCAGGTCCCTCGAACTAATGAGCGAAAAAAAATATGATGTAATCATTGTCGGTTCAGGAGCTGGCGGTGGTGCGGTTCTGTGGAGGTTATCCGAAAAGTGGCTAAAAGCTAGGAAAAAAATTGGGATGATAGAAGCAGGTGACTTCGTGTTACCGGCACATGTCCATAATTTCCCCAAATTAAAAGGGAATCGGAAAAACATATTCTCTAAAGTTTCCATCCCTATAGGAAAGCGGCTCCCTCGCTTTTCAGGAGCGGAGCAGATTTTAGCGCTAGGCGGCAGGACATTATTCTGGGGGGCAGTCACTCCCAGAATGCATGCATCGGATTTATCCGACTGGCCGATATCCAAGAAAGAAATGGATCACTATTACGATATTGCCGAAAGAACCATGGGGATTCTTCCATCAGGAATATCACCTCAAACCCGGGAAATCCTGCAATTGCTTCAATTAAACGGCTTTGAAGGAGCGAGAACAATACCACAGGCAGCTTCGGACGGACAAACCTTTAGCTCGATCTGTTTCTTGAGAAAAGCTTGGGAGCAGCAACCGTTTGATTTGGCGATCAAGTCTCGTCTTTTACAACTAAGAATGCTAGAAAGCAAACTCATAGAATTAACGGTAGCTGATTCAAACAAAAAAAGTTATAAATTATATGCCAACAAAATCGTTTTGGCCGCGGGGGCGCTGGAAACCCCACGAATCTTACTTCATTCCGGATTACATGGGAAAGCTTTCGGACACTATTTGACCACTCATTCTTTTATTAAAGCAAAAGGAGAATTTAGTGGTGAACGATTGGGGACCATTGCGAAGGAAATACGGATCTTAATACCACAAACGGACAAAACCCCTTATCAATTGCAATTATATATAAGTAAACGATCAATCAGTATGGTTTGCTTCGGCAAAGTAGAGTCCCATTTTGATAATAAACTGACTTTAGATCCGAACAAAAAAGATGAATTTGGTGTCCCGAAGATAAAAATTGATTTTTCATATTCCGACCGTGATCTGGAAGTTATCCGCCAAATGAGAGTGGCTGTAAAACATGTTCTCAAGACTCTCGGAGCAAAGTCAGTCTATGAAAAATTGATGGAACCCGGCAAGGATTACCACGAAACTGGAACATGCCGCATTGGTATTGATCCCTCACAATCGGCTGCGAACCGATATGGCCAGATTTATGGTAATTCCGGCCTTTACGCTGCCGACAACAGCATCCTCCCCTCAGCAGGTGCGGTAAATCCTACGCTTACAACTATTGCATTGGCGATTAGGGTAGGGGATCACATCTACAAGACCTATTAGTAGAGAAAGGAAGGAATGAGATGCCAACTTCCCTGATTACCAATTCAATTTCTAAAGGAGTATCGGTTATCACTTGTACGAACAAGCCGATTTTTATGAATAATATTTTTAAAAACTATCAGAATCAAGCTTGGTCCATTAAAGAGTTGATCATCATATTAAATCAAGATAACTTGGAACTGAAAAAGTGGCAAAGCAAACAGAAGGGTGCTCCCAACATTTTCATTTATCAGCTTCCAGAACAATTATCCTTGGGCGATTGTCTGAATTTTGCAGTTGATAAAACAAAATATGATTACATTGCAACCTTTGACGACGATGACTATTATGGACCTCAATATATTTCTCAGATGATGTCAGGATTTGAGAAAACGGGCGCCGATATTATCGGAAAAAAAACGCACTTTACTTATTTCGAAAAAGATCGCGCTCTTTACCTGCGATTCCCTAATCAGGAGAACAAATATGTGAATTGGGTATGCGGCGGCAAAAAAATTGTGAAAAGAAAGGTTTACGACCAAGTAAGGTTTCATCCTATCTCAATTGGGGAAGACGTTCAGTTTTGCAAGGATAGCCGGAACCAGGGATTCAAAATTTATTCAACAGACCGCTATAACTTCGTTTACGTGAGAAGGGCGAACCCACTCTATCATACTTGGAACGCATCCAAAGCACTCATGAAAAGTTGTAAATTCATTACGTTAACGGATGATTATACGAGCTTTTGTATAGATCCGAAAACTACGTCGAAGTCTTGAGCCAAAGCGTTGCGGACCTGCTGGGATCCTGGCAAATCGGAGAATGAATGATTGCCTGGTCCGCACAAGCAGCCGGGTAAACAATCGACATCGGCGGCAAGCAGACGTAGATTCTTGGAAGTTCATCCATTAAACAACATAAGGAAAGCCACTGGAACAGTTTCGTTCCAGTGGCTTTTTACTAGTACACCGATTCCCTGGGTAGGGTCGCTCGAAGTCCAAGAGTTACGATTGGGTTGCCATCCAACGGCATAATTCCAACTGCTTGGCCCATAGTCGTGCATGATAAGCCACATAGTCGATCGCTTCATTCTCGTCTCCCATACCGATAAATTCCGGAAGCTCAGCAGGGATCGCCTTTTTACCCAAAAGGTAGTCGGGGACAAATGGGTTTTGCTTAAAAGCGATACGGTACTGCATTTTCAGTGCGGAAGTCAACCCTTTGGACAAGTACTCGAGAATAATGCGGTTATAAACAAATACTGCGGAAGCATCATCCTCATAGTGTTGCAGTAATTGCCTGGCTTCTTGCAATTTCTTGGCCTCCAGATATGCGGAGAGCAACAAGTATCTGGCTCCAAGGTTATCCATTTGGTTCAGTACGAGGATTTCCTCTAGTTCAGTGATCGCCTCTTGAGTATTTCCACTTAGCCAGAGCATTTCCGCATAGGAATATTTCGCTCTCATGAAGGGACGGGTTTCATATATAAGCCAGAAGTGGCCTGTATCTTCCTTGAAATATTGCTTGTCTAATTTTTTGCGTTCTTGATCCATGGCCTTGCGTAATGCAGGCAAAGAATCCGATAAATACTTCTCGGGATTGGGGAAGTAATCGTCATCCTCATTCTCTTCCTCGTTCCAATCCATTCCTTCTCCATCTTCCGAGGTATATGCCATAATCTCTTGGAACCTTCTGGATATCGAACTAACCGAAACCTTGTACTTTTCAGCGAGCTCTGCTTGAGTACCCTCTAAACCGTAAGCTTCTATAATGGTATATTCTATTGCAGCAGAGAAGACCTCTGTCTTCTTTATCGCAGGTAATGCATCATTTGCATAGCGGTTCCAGAAAGCGACTGCTTCATATACTTTGTGAGGCTCGTACTCTTTATGCATGGAATGAGCAATTAGCAAAGCGACCTGTTCATATTCCTGTCGAGACCATTCCATTTGTTCACAGATACTGTCTACTAGATCCTCATGGGAAAGAATGCCGTAATGATCTTGCATCATTTGTTGTTCGACCTGCTGTTTTTTATAGGACTCTAATTCTTTAGCTGTATCCGCCTCAAGGCAGCATTTCTTGTATTTTTTACCGCTTCCGCAAGGACACGGATCGTTTCGACCAACTGAACCCATCGCAGCAGCCTCCCTTAATCGTACATAATTGAATTTATTTTATCAGATCATCGGGTGTATGACTAACTTTCACCAAGAAGCAGAGGGGTGAGGGAAAAACATAATAATTATTTTGGAAGAAGCAGGAATTAACAAGTCCATCGATAATTATTTAAGAAAGCTTAAATAGCCAACATTTGACAAGGAGTGTTCACCGATGATGCACCCCCACACAGAGTTACGTTATATTGACGATCAGATTGGGTTTGGCGTATTTGCGACTAAATTCATTCCTAAGGGAACCTTAACCTGGGCGCTTGACGATTTGGATCAAATTCTTGAACCATCACTCGTTGCTGCTCTGGATAATGACCGTAAGGCGTTGGTTTTGAAGTATTCCTACCGCAATCAGAACGGGAAGTTTATCCTTTGCTGGGATAATGGGCGGTTTGTTAACCACAGCTTCCATGCCAATTGTATTGGAACGGCTTATGAGGTTGAAATTGCCGTTCGTGACATCTATCCAGGGGAGCAGCTAACGGATGATTATGGTTCACTCAATGTAGATGAGCCCTTTGAGTGTTTTGCTGAAAAAGGCACAGATCGAACGATGGTGATGCCAGGAGATTTATTGCTTTATGCGGATTTGTGGGATGCACAGGCGCTTGATGCATTCCGGCATTACAATCATGTAGAGCAACCGTTAGCCCATTTGATTCGTCCTGAATTTAAGGACAAAGTGGCTATTGCTGCGGATCAGCACATCCTGATTGACTCCGTTCGTTTAATTTATTTGGATCGGGCAGCCATGAATGCAGCCATATGAGGCGCTTGTTCAATCAGAGATTGGAAAAAGTCTCGCTGCAAGGTAATGAATACAACAGGAGTCAATGTATGAATAGTGGCCGTACGGGGAATTTTGTGAAGCAAAGCAACTTCCCCGAAAAAGTCACCATCGCTCAGAACAGCAACCCTGTGATTGATTCCATTGGTATCCACTTTTAAAACCTCAACCTTGCCTCTCACAATAACGTAGAACTTATCCCCAGGATCTCCTTCATGTATAATCGTCCGATCCTTTGCATAAGCCTCTGTTGCGAAAAAATGCGAAATTCCTTCCAAAAAATCAGCATCCATCTCAGAGAAGATCGGGAACATTTTCAGACGCTCTGCACGCACCTCAGTACGATAGCCATCTCCGCTAATTTGAAAGCCTGTTTGCTTTTGCAAGGATTGCTTATAATGTCCATCTTGAATATTCATTAGCTGTTGATGCGTGCCTTGCTCTGCAATCTCACCTTTATGAAGAACATAGATGCAATCCGCATGTTCTGCTGAAGCAAGACGATGAGTCACAGATATGACAGTCCGCATCGCCGTGATCCGTTTCAGAGTAATATTAATAGCTGCTTCTGTTGCTGGATCCAGAGCCGAGGTCGCTTCGTCCAGAATGAGAATTGCAGGGTCGCGTATAATGGCCCGTGCTATTGCCACACGCTGGCGTTGCCCGCCAGATAAGCGTCCGCCACGTTCCCCCACATCGGTATCATACCCGTCGGGCAGGCTCATAATGAAATCGTGAATTTCCGCTGCTCTTGCCGCGGCAATGACTTCCTCATCACTGGCTTCGGGTTTGCCAAAGTGAATATTCTCGCGAATGGTGGAATGAAATAAGAAGCTCTCTTGAAAAACAATGCCAATTTGTGAGCGAAGTGAATGTTGGGTTACTTGACGAATGTTCATTCCATCATATAATACCATCCCTTCTTGTGGGTCGTAGAATCGCATCAGCAGGTTAATTACCGTGCTTTTACCAGAGCCGCTGGCGCCAACAAACGCTGCATATGTCCCTTTAGGAATAGTTAGGCTAACGCCATTAAGACTGCGTTGTTCAGGTGTGTAGGCGAAGGTTACATTCCGAAATTCGATTTCATGCTGGAAATGCGATAATATTCCTGCAGGTTCCTCATCTGCAACTGAGGGTTGTTCCTCCAAAAGCTCACGCACTCGTTGCATTCCCGCAGAGGCTTGAAGAAACTGTGGTGCGAGCCAGGTGATCGCCGCTACCAAATAGCTCAGATTAAGAAGAATTGCACTAAAGGCAAGCAATGATCCAATCGAGAGAAGGCCGAAGAAGGCAAGCATGGATCCCGTGCAAATGGTCATCAAGTTCAGAATCATCGTTCCCATATTCGTTGTTCGGTCAATTAAGAAGTTGGAGAAATTGGATTGCGTGGAAATGCGCGAATAGTTTGACATCCGATCGTTAAACCGTCCAATGAGTAAGTTTTGCAGCCCAAATGCTTTGACGACTGGCTGTGCACTTACATTTTCCTGTACAGCTGTTGCGAGATTCGCCTGCTCATCCTTAAGCTTATAGCTGGCATCGTAGGCTTTTTGGCCGAAGAGCTTTGGGCCGATTAAACATAAGGGTAGACCCACTATGGCGAGAAGAGCCAGCTGCCATTGCAATACAAAAAGCACGCCTATATTTAGGATTAATCCGAATATCGATAAAATTGCGTAAGGAACAAGCATTATAAAGGTATCGATCGAGATGAGATCATTGTTAAAGCGTGATACGATATCCCCGCCATTTACACGGTGATAAAAATCTGTGGAAAGATGCTGGAGCTTGTCATACATCCTCTTATAGAAATTTGTCACGATCTTGGTGCCGAGACCTGCAAACATGCGATCCCGGTAAATACCTATGGCTACTGAAGCCAATGCTAAAAAAACCATAAGACAGAGGATGAAGACTAGCAGAGAATAATGATGCGGGATAATTGCTAAATCAACGATGAATTTGAAGCTCAAGGGCATAAAGGTTTCGTAGGCTAGTTCCACTAAAATTGCTAGAAGCAGAAGGGTGGTTTGCTTCTTGTGTTTTGCAAAGGAAACAATAATTAAGCGTAAAAAGGAAAACATGAAGTTGTTCCTCCAGTGGAAATAAGGTTGTTTTTGTATTACTCTATTTTACCATTGTGCTTCGATTTGGGATATATTTGATGCTAAACTCCACAACGCGAGGTGCGAGCTTTATTGTGAGAAGTAAGATGGAAGTACAATTACAAATACTTACTTAAATCTGATATAGTCTTAATAGTAAGTACTTATGCTAACAGATGTAGGAAATATCGAGTCTGGGCTAGAAAAGGGCAAAATCTCCAAAAAGAAGGAAGTGTTAAACAATGAATTTAGAAATGGTTATGCAGGAGCTTGAAGCTCTGGGCAAGGAACGAACCAAGAAAATTTACGGATCCAATGGCGCGCACGAACCGCTTTTTGGCGTGGCTACAGGCGAGATGAAGCCCATCGTCAAGAAAATTAAAATAAATCAACCTTTGGCTGAGCAGCTTTACAACACAGGGAACTACGACGCCATGTACTTTGCCGGCATAATTGCAGACCCAAAAGCAATGACTGAAGCGGATTTTGAGCGTTGGATGGATGCGGCTTATTTTTATATGCTGTCCGATTATGTGGTTGCAGTAACCTTGGCAGAAGCAGATATTGCACAAGAAGTTGCTGATAAATGGATCGCAAGCGGCGAAGAGCTGAGAATGTCAGCCGGCTGGAGTTGTTACTGCTGGCTTTTGGGTAATCGCCCGGACGGTGAATTTGCCGAAAGCAAAATAGCCAAAATGCTTGAAACTGTGGAAAATACGATTCACGATTCTCCCGAACGAACTAAATACGCTATGAATAATTTTATTTACACAGTGGGGGTATCCTATCGGCCGCTCCATGAGAAGGCGGTCGAGACCGCAAAGGCAGTAGGGCCCGTAGAAGTCAAAAAGGACAAAACAAAAAGCAAGTTCCTACTCGCTTCCGATAATATCCAAAAGGCAGTAGATAAAGGGCAAATTGGTTTCAAACGCAAACATGTAAGGTGCTAAACTATTGCTTCGCTACAAGAAACGATTCGGGCAGTCAAGCAATTCACAGATCAGCCCTCGCTCGATAAAACATGAAGGTTGTTGGACAACGATCCATTAGAATTTGTATTAATAATGGGGCTGTCCCAAAAGTAGATTTATCTACTTTTTTGGGACAGCCCCATTATTTTAACTGATAAGAAAGTTTAAGTTCTTTACCGTACTGAAGCATCCGGGTATCTCCCTTTTTTAGTATATCTTTCTTGTTCAGTGGGCTTAGCAAAGGAGTTTGCTGGTCAAAGAATCTCTAGCTAAGAGTTCAAATCCAGTCCGCTTCCAGAGATAGGGAACAAAATGTCCCTTATCTCTACGAGACGCTAGGAATAGACTGGAATAGGGGACCTGAGATCCCTAATCATCGAGAAAGCTGTGAATAAAAGGCTTTATTTTGATTTAGGTGACCTGAGTTCCCTTATTCCTGCAGATAAGTAGGCACTGCGAAGGATAAGGGAACTCAGGTCCCTAATTTTTTCATAATACATCAGAAAATATATAATTCGAGGTGTTGCCCTTTTTTTTATAGTGATAGGGGCTAGTATATATTAGATTTTCTTTAGCGGGCTAAAGTAGATGTCGATGATTTATACACAGATAGGCTGTTTCGGTGATTTTTCGCGTCTAGATGTACAAAATTTCGACATCTAAGGCCCATTTCGACGGGTTTTGAGTTTAAAAGGGGTGCAATTTGAAGAGTTTGAGGGTTTAGATGTATAAATCTTCGACAACTAGATCCGTAAACGGCCTGTTTTCCGGGTTAGATGTCGAATTTGTCTACATCTACCCTGCATTAATCTGATCCAAGAAGCTTCTCATCTAAAGTAGAACAGAAGGGCAGGGAGGTGGAGCGGAGAAACGAAGTGGTTGCCTTTGTGGTAGGGTTCCTACCTCTAAACATCATAATCAAGGGAACCCTAACACAACAGCAATCGTAGCCCACCTTCCTGCCCTCCCGCGCGCACAACTGAACTCGGGTCGCCAAGGACCGCTAGAGTGATCTTCTCTAGCGCTTTTTTTTATCTTAAGAATGCAACTTACAGTGAGGGCATAGGTTAGGTAATAAAAAGCGGGCACAATGCGCCCGACTGGGATCCGTGTGAACATCATCCGTTATAAGTAACTTCTAGGAGGGGCATGCGATGGTGAATTCAGGAACCTTTCGTCACCGAACCTTAGGTTTATCCGATGAACAAGTTCTCGGCATGTATCGGGATATGCTGTTGGCCCGTAAAGTAGACGAGCGGATGTGGCTCCTTAACCGCGCAGGCAAGATTCCGCTTGTACTCTCCTGTCAAGGCCAGGAAGCCGCTCAAGTCGGGGCAGCCTATGCGCTGGATAATCGGAAAGATTATCTTTGTCCTTATTACCGGGATATCGGGGTGGTGATCCCCTTTGGCATGACGGCCAAAGATCTGATGCTCAATTCATTCGCCAAGGCCGAGGATCCGAATAGCGGCGGGCGGCAAATGCCGGGACATTTTGGTGGGAAGAAATATCGGATTTTATCCGGTTCCAGTCCGGTTGCCACACAAGTTCCCCACGCCGTCGGTTTAGCTCTGGCAGGGAGAATGGAGGGCAAGGATCTGGTTGTGTATACTTCCTTTGGCGAAGGCTCAAGCAATCAGGGCGAATTTCATGAAGGTGCTAATTTTGCCAGCGTGTTCAAACTACCTGTCATCTTCTTCTGCGAGAATAATAAATACGCCATTTCCATCCCCTATTCCAAGCAAGTCGCTTGCCGCAGTATCGCGGACAGGGCCATTGGATATGGGTTCCCGGGGTTCAGCGTCGACGGCAGCGATCCGTTGGAAGTATATAGGGTTATGAAAGAGGCTGTAGATCGAGCGAGAAGAGGAGAGGGTCCTACATTAATCGAAGCCCGCTGCTTCCGGTTTACCCCTCATTCCTCCGATGACGATGATCGTCAGTATCGCCCGAAGGGAGAGGTAGAGGCAGATAAGAAGAAAGATCCGATCCCTCTTTTTTACCAGTATCTACAAGAAAACGGGGTCATGACGGATGAGATGGAGAAGGAGATCCATGATTGGGTCGCGAGGGAAGTGAATGAAGCTACGGAATATGCCGAGGCGGCTCCGGCTCCCGCACCCGAAGATACTCTGAAACATGTATACGCGGAATAAGGGGGAACAACGATGGCTCTCATTTCGTATATTGAAGCGGTTAATTCGGCACTCCGTGAGGAGATGGACCGGGACCCCAAAGTGTTTGTATTAGGCGAAGACGTCGGTTTCAAGGGAGGCGTTTTCAAGGCTACTCAAGGCCTATATGAACGATTCGGAGATAAGCGTGTGATCGATACTCCCCTTGCGGAATCGGCCATAGCCGGTGTGGCCATCGGGGCTGCCGCATATGGATTACGGCCCGTGGCGGAGATGCAATTTGCCGATTTTATTATGCCGGCTGTCAACCAAATTGTGAGCGAAGCAGCGAAAATGAGGTACCGTTCGAATGGAGATTGGAACTGTCCGTTGGTGATTCGGGCTCCCTATGGGGGCGGCATTCACGGAGGCCTCTACCATTCACAGTGCGTGGAAGCGATGTTTTGCAATATTCCGGGGTTAAAAGTCGTGGCTCCCTCGACTCCGTATGATGTAAAAGGGTTGCTCAAATCAGCCATTCGCGATGAAGATCCGGTTCTGTTCTTCGAACACAAGCGCTGTTACCGTCTGATTAAAGGAGAAGTGCCTGACCGAGATTACGTCGTACCCATTGGAAAGGCGGATGTCAAAAGAGTCGGAAAACATATTACGGTGATCACGTATGGATTGACTTTGCATTTTGCCCTGCAAGCCGCCGAAAAGTTAGAGCAAGAAAACGGATATTGCACCCATATATTGGATTTGCGCACGCTTTATCCGTTAGATAAGGAAGCGATTGTTGAGGCTGCTCGGAAGACAGGGAAAGTGCTCATCGTTCATGAGGACAACAAAGAGGGGGGCATTGGTGGTGAAGTGTCAGCCATTATCGCAGAGCAATGTTTGTATGAGCTGGATGCGCCAATCAAGCGTCTTTGCGGGCCCGACGTCCCTGCTGTTCCATATAACGGCATCATGGAAAAGTTTTTTATGCTGAATCCCGACAAAGTGTACGAAGCGATGAAGGTACTAGCCAAAAGTTAATTATACAACAAGGAGATAACCATGGCTGAAAACGTGATCATGCCCCAGCTTGGAGAAAGTGTAACGGAAGGTACCATTTCCAAATGGATGGTGAAGGTAGGGGATCGGGTAAAGAAGTATGACCCTCTTTGTGAGGTAATAACAGATAAAGTCGTGGCCGAGGTACCGTCCATGTTCGAGGGAACCATTTCGGAGATTGTGGTTCAGGAAGGTGAGACCGTTCCCGTTGGAACATTGATTTGCTGTCTGGCTTTGGAAGGCGCAGCAGCTAAAGCACCTGATCTCCATGCCCCATTGACCGCAGCCGTTGCCATCCCGGAAAGTGCCGATCCACCACTTTCACCTGCCGTTCTGAAGCTGGCCCAAGAGCACAATGTGGATCTGTCCAAGGTACAAGGAACGGGAGCAGGTGGCCGGATTACTCGAATCGATATCATGGAATTCGTAGAAAGCAAGAGTCAGCTAGAGGCAACGACCGTCCGGAAGGCAGTCGCCTCTGTTCTCCCGGCAGTCACTCCGAAAGATATCGTCCCGGAAGTTGTTAATCTAACTAAAGGTCCCTCCATGTCGATTAATAGTCCAGTCGGTCAAGAAGACCGGATTATTCCCGTGACTGCTATCCGCAAGACCATCGCCCGTCGGTTTGTACAAAGCAAGCATGACGCACCTCACGCGTGGATCATGGTCCAATGCGATGTTACCAATCTGGTCCATCTCCGCAGCCAGGTCAAAACAGATTTTAAGAAAAAAGAAGGAATACCGCTTACCTATTTGCCATTCTTCATTAAGGCTGTAGTTGAGGCGCTAAAAGAATTTCCAATGGTCAACTCGCAGTGGGCAGGCGACAACATCATCATCAAAAAAGCGATTCACATCTCGATTGCCGTGGCTGCTGGGGACACACTCTATGTTCCAGTCATAAAGGATGCCGACCAGAAAAGCATTCTCGGACTAGCGAAATCGGTAGATGAATTGGCCAGGAAGAGCAGGGAAGGCAAGCTTTCGGTGGATGAGATGTCCGGCGGAACCTTTACCATTACGAACAACGGTTCCTTTGGTTCAGTGCTCTCTGCTCCTATCATCAATCATCCGCAAGCCGCTATTCTAAGCGTAGAAGCGATCATCAAACAGCCCGTTGTGATCGATAATCAGATGATTGCGATTCGAGATAGGATGAATATTTGCCTTTCCTTGGATCATCGGGTGTTAGACGGTCTGATATGCGGCCGGTTTCTGCAATGTATAAAGCACAAGATCGAAAGCTATGGTCCGGATAGCAATCTGTTCTGATTTCGTTGGCGTAAAGACATCCTCTAAAGGTGGGATGAATGGTGGAAACGCAGGTGTATCGTCCGACTCATAACGTACGTTTTGTTACGGCCGCAGCCTTGTACGATGGTCATGATGCTTCCATTAACATCATGAGACGCCTTCTTCAGGCATCCGGTGTAGAAGTCATCCATCTCGGACATAACCGATCCGTTCATGAGGTCGTGAATGCGGCGATTCAAGAGGATGTGCATGGGATCGCCATCAGTTCGTATCAGGGCGGCCATATGGAGTATTTGAAGTACATGTATGATTTGCTTCAAGAAGAAGGAGCCGGTCACATCCAGATTTTCGCCGGTGGAGGAGGAGTGATTATCTCTACCGAGATCGAGGAATTGTGTGAATACGGCATCGCCAACATTTTTTCTCCAGACGATGGACGTAAGCTGGGTTTGCAAGGCATGATCAACCATATGATCCGGAAATGCGACTTCCCGACACCGAAGCAGGTGGGGCAAGAGCCGGCTGGACTGCAGGAGCGAAACTGGGGAGTCATCGCGAGATGGATTACACTTGCGGAAGAACAATCGGAACAGGAAAGCACAAATAAATCCATTCTCGCAGCTCTGAAACAAATGCAAGCGGATAAGCCAATCGTCCCCGTATTAGGCATCACAGGAACAGGCGGAGCTGGGAAAAGCTCATTGACCGACGAATTGGTGCGGCGTTACCTCGAGCAGTTCCCGAGTCGTACCATTGCCATTATTTCCATCGACCCTTCCAAAATGAAGACAGGGGGAGCGCTGTTAGGGGATCGAATTCGGATGAATGCGATTCACCATCCGGGCGTGTACATGCGGAGTATGGCCACACGGGGATCTAAATCTGAAGTAAGTAACGCCACGAAGGAAGCCATCGAGGTTGTAAAAGCAGCCGGTTATGATTTTGTAATTGTCGAGACAAGCGGCATCGGACAAGGGGCTTCAGGCATTGTCGATCTTTGCGACGTATCGATGTATGTAATGACAAGTGAATTTGGAGCGGCGACCCAGCTGGAAAAAATCGATATGATTGATTTTGCAGATATCATCGTAATTAACAAGTTTGAACGCAGGGGATCCGAAGATGCTTTTCGAGACGTGCGCAAGCAGTACAAGCGAAGCCGACAGTTGTTTCAGATTCCCGACGAGGAGCTGCCGGTATTCGGGACGATAGCGAGTCAATTTAACGATCAGGGAACGAATGTATTGTTCGCCAATCTGATGAAGATCGTGGAGAAGAAAACGAACACCAGCTGGCCGACTTGTTATGATGACAAGGTTCAGAAAGTGACGAAGAAAAACTTGATTATTACGCCGGAGCGGTCCGGATACTTGGGAGAGATCGTGCAGACCGTTCGGCATTACAAGAAGTTTATGGAAGAACAAGTAGCGGTTGCCCGGCATTTGTTCCAATTGAGGGGAACCCGGAAGCTGGTTCAGACGGACCATGGACCGTTGATGTCGGATAGGGAAGCTCAACACTTGGTAACGAAGCTTGACGAGCTGCTCGCCTATTATGAAACCAGGCTGGATTCGTCAAGCAAGCTGATGCTGGAAGAGTGGCAGCGTATCCGCGAAGTGTATCAACAGGATCAACTGGTGACCAAAGTCCGCGATAACGAAATTGTAACTGAATTGTATACAGAATCGCTCTCCGGCAGCAAGATTCCGCGAGTCAGTATACCCCGATATGAGGACAGCGGTGAAATGCTGCGTTGGCTGTTCAAGGAAAATTTGCCCGGTTATTTTCCCTATACGGCAGGCGTATTCCCGTTCAAGCGCACGAATGAAGATCCGAAACGCCAATTCGCCGGGGAAGGAACGCCGGAACGCACGAACCGCCGCTTCCATTACCTCGTCCAGAATGAAGAAGCCAAACGATTGTCCACTGCATTTGACAGCGTCACCTTGTACGGCCAAGATCCGGATTACCGTCCCGACATTTATGGAAAAATCGGAAATAGCGGCGTGAGTATTTGTACACTGGACGACATGAAGAAGTTGTTCGCCGGGTTTGACCTGTGCCATGTTTCGACTAGCGTATCGATGACCATTAATGGCCCTGCACCTATGATTCTGGCCATGTTCATGAATACCGCCATTCATCAGCAAGTTGAAAAGTTCGCCGAAGCCAATGGGAGACAACCGGACCCCGAAGAATACGAGAGCATCAAAGCTTATTCGCTCCAAACGGTTCGTGGTACAGTTCAAGCGGATATCCTCAAGGAGGACCAAGGGCAGAACACATGCATTTTCTCTACCGAATTCGCGCTACAAATGATGGGGGATATCCAGCAATATTTCATAGATCATAAGGTGCGCAATTACTATTCCGTCAGCATCAGCGGCTATCATATTGCCGAAGCCGGGGCCAATCCTATTTCTCAACTAGCCTTTACGCTGGCGAACGGATTTACCTATGTCGAATACTATTTAAGCCGCGGCATGCATATTGATGATTTTGCCTCCAACTTGTCTTTTTTCTTCAGCAACGGCTTAGATCCGGAATATACCGTTATGGGGCGGGTGGCGAGACGAATTTGGGCTACCGTCATCAAGAATAAGTACGGCGGAAATGAACGAAGCCAAAAGCTGAAGTACCATATCCAAACATCCGGCCGCTCCTTGCACGCTCAAGAGATGGACTTCAATGATATCCGCACGACATTGCAAGCGTTGATGGCGATCTATGACAATTGCAACTCCTTGCATACGAACGCCTATGATGAAGCCGTCACGACCCCGACCGAGAACTCCGTGCGCCGGGCTATGGCCATTCAAATGATCATCAATAAAGAATTGGGTCTCGCGAAGAACGAGAATCCGCTGCAAGGTTCCTATATCGTAGTCGAACTGACCGACCTCGTAGAAGAAGCCGTTTTGGCTGAATTCCAGCGTATTCATGATCGAGGGGGAGTGCTTGGAGCGATGGAGACCCAATATCAAAGAGGCAAAATTCAAGAAGAATCCCTTCTCTATGAACATAGGAAGCATTCAGGAGAGCTGCCTATTATTGGGGTGAACACGTTCATTAATCCGAACAGTGCAAATGAGACCTCGGATGATATTGAACTGGCACGTTCGACGGACGAAGAAAAACGAACCCAAATCGCGAATCTTCAAGCTTTTTGGTCGAAGCACGAAGATGAAGGACCTATCGCACTAGAACGCCTGAAACAAGTAGCCCTTCAAGGCGGCAATATTTTCGAAGAGCTGATGGAAGCTGTAAAAGTAAATTCACTTGGACAGATTACAGCCGCATTATTTGAAGTCGGTGGTCAATACCGTCGGAATATGTAGGGTTTATTGTTTCCTATAGAGGAGTGCGAATGAAATGAAAATTTACACAAAAACAGGAGACCAAGGGGAAACCAGCCTTGTTTACGGGCAGCGGGTGTCAAAGCATTCGCCGCGGGTCGAAGCTTATGGAACTTGCGATGAAGCCAACTCCCTGATTGGTTTGGCACTTGCCTTACTGCCTCCGGGCGAACAGGTAACCGATATTCTACCAATCTTTCAAGTCATCCAAACCAAACTCTTTCATGTGGGGGCCGAACTGGCGACACCTAACGGCAAAAAAGTCCAATGGCCCATTGTGGAAGAGGATATTGTGTACCTGGAAGAACAGATTGACAAGATGGAGGCTCAATTATCCCCTCTATCCACTTTTATACTCCCGGGCGGACATGGAACCGGGGCCGCGCTGCACGTGGCAAGGACAATTGTACGCCGTGCAGAGAGAAGGATTGTTCAGGTTCGAACGGAGGAGGCGATTAATCCGGTTGTAGTGAAATATGTAAATCGACTTTCCGATTTCCTATTCGTGGCGGCGAGATACTTGAATCATCGGCTTGGTTCCTCGGAACAAACCTTGCATCAACCATAAACATGCCGCCCATGAAAGTTGTGACAATTTGTAACCTTGTATGGTAAAATGGAATATATTGCATCTTGAGAGCGTGGAACGTTTGTCCGCCAATCGAGCTGGAAAAGTCTAATAAATGGGAGTGATTAGCGATGTCCAAAGACAAAGAGGCAAAAGACTTTCAGCTAGACGAACTGGAAAAGCCGTTGACGGAGCAGGAAATGAAAGAAGCCACTGGAGGAGCGGCAGCGACTCCGCCGGTGCTCGCCCCCGGACTTCACGTACAAGTTATAGATGGCCTCATCAAGGTAAGCAATCCAGGCGGTTCAAGCAATTTCAGTGCAGGCCAGTTTGGCTATATGCCCGCTATGAGCAAACCGCCTGTAATTGTTCCATCCAACCCAGGCATCAAATTCACCCCACCACCCCAATTTCAACAAAGCTCAACCCCAGGTAAGAAACCCGTGGGTCCGAACTAAAGCGCAAAGACACAATCAGCATGCAGCGATGAATTCATTCATGTTCAATCAGGTAGTCGATACGAAGAAACCTAACTGTCGTTAGGTTTTTTCAATTTCAACGCGAAGAGGGGCTAAGGTTATGAATGCTATGGAACTTGTAACGTTCAGCGTGAACGGGACGGAATCGCACCTGCGCGATGTACTGAAGCTTGCCAGCATGGAGGGCGGTTTTTCCGCGTTCGAAGACAGCATTCGAAGGGCCGTAACGCTAGCATTTGCCGAAGAGCACAAGATCCCGGTCGATGAGCAGGAATGGAAAGCGAAAGCTAACGAGTTGAGGCAGCAACGGGGACTATACAGCGTGGCGGAAACCTTGGAGTGGCTTAGTCGGCGAGGTTTGACGACGGCCGATCTGTTCGAGACGGCCAAAGCCCATCTGCTGACGGAGAAGGTGAAGCGACTCGTGACGGAAGATCGGATAGATGCCTGTTTTCTGGAAAATCGGCTTTCCTTTGATACAGCTAACGTTTCTCAATTGGTCATCGGAAGTAGAGAGCAGGCGCAAGAGCTGCTCTTTCAGCTGGAGGAGGGCGAGCCGTTCTATAAGCTGGCGCAGACCTATTGCTTGAACAGCAGCAGCAAGTATGACGGCGGTTATGTCGGGTTGATTAGCCGAGCCCAGTTGAGCGGGGAAGAGGAAGCATCCGTTTTTGGTGCGGAAGCCGGACAGACGGTGGGGCCATTTCCGTTCGGTACTGCCTATCGGCTGCTGCATGTTTGGGACGTGATGCCGGCTTCATTAACCGAGGAAATTCGGCTCAAGCTTGCCGATTGGCTATTCGAAGAATGGCTGAACGAAGCCATACAGAATTCGGAAGTCGATGTTAAGCTGTGGCGCTATCTGGCAGAGCAGCAATAGGCTGATCGTTTGGGAGGGGCACGGGAATGCTAGATTTGCATCATATCATTTTGGATACGATCCCTATTTTTCAGGTGCTGTCCCCGCAGGAGAAAGAGGAGGTCTTCGCTTCCTTTCAGCCGATTTCTTACCAAATGGGAGATACGATCATCCAGTCCGGGGAACGAGGCGATTCGTTCTATCTGATCTTAACGGGCAAAGTACGGATGGTCGGCAAGGATCAAGATGGCAAGGAGTTCAACTTCGGCTTAATGGAAGCCGGCACGCATTTCGGTCTGGAGGCGCTGCTGAAGGAGGAAGTCCAAGCTCATACGCTGAGGGCGTCAACGAAGTTGGAACTGCTGAGGTTGTCCAGAACTGCGTTTATACCTATTATCGACTCGCATCCTGAATTGAGGGTGTATTTGCTTGAGCAATTAGCCGATGATGCGATGCGTATCTTTTTGAAAAGGACGACGTTGTTAGCCCCGCTGAATCATCAGGAGCTGCGCTCGCTGCTGGATCATATGGTCATGAAGGAGTATACCCCTGGCCAAGCTATCGTCAGCGAAGGGGAGGTGGGGGACGCTTTCTATATCCTTCGTTCAGGCACGGCTTCCGTTCTGAAGGAAAGCGAGGGAGGTCGGAAGCTGAATACGGTTAAGGCAGGAGAGTTCTTCGGGGAGCTCGCGCTGTTGACCGGAGATCCTCGCAAGGCCAGTGTTGTGGCGGATGAAGCCGTTTCCGTGTTCTGTCTGGCCAAGGACGATTTTGACAAGTTAATAATGAAATATCCGAAAGTCAGGGAGACGATTATCGGGATTGCATCCGCATATTTGCAAAATGCGGATGCCTCTCGGCATACGGAAACGAACGTGACCGTGGAAGTTAACGCAGATTATGCTTCCACAGGCGATGCGGAAGAGGCTGAGCAGGAGAAGCGGCAGCGATCCGGCGGACGAAGAACTTGGCGCCTATGGAGCCGGTTCCCGGTGCACATTCAGCAAAGTGAGTTGGACTGCGGCCCAACCTGCCTTTCTATGATCGCCCAGCACTACGGCAAACGTCTGAGCATTCATCGGCTAAGAGAGCTGGCTCAAGTAGGCTTGGAGGGAAGCACGTTATTCCATCTCGTCAAAACCGCGGAATCAATCGGCTTTCAAGCGGAAGCGGTCCGCAGCAGCATGAAGGGGCTGGCGGAGCAGACGCTGCCGGCGATTGCCCATTGGAAAGGCAATCATTATGTGGTAGTCGTCAAAGTAGACGAACGGAATGTGACTGTGGCCGACCCGAGTATCGGGTTATTGACTTATTCGCATGAGGATTTTCTGAAGGGATGGACACTGAACGCAGTGTTCTTGAAACCTTCCGAAGCTTTCTTCGTGCAAGAGGAATCGAAACCTTCATTTCGGCGCTACTGGGCGTTTTTTGCTACCCGCAAGCAGGCGCTGTTCCATCTCATATGGCTGACCTTGCTGCTGCAGGTCATTAACCTGGCGCTCCCGCTGTTCACACAAAGGGTGATCGACCGGGTGCTGATTGGGCGGAATTATGAGGACCTGAACTTCATGGTGATCGTCATGTTAGGCGTCTCTTTGCTTACCCTGCTCGTTCAATCGATCCGGGAATGGGTCATTGCGGGTACGTTTATTAAAATCGACATCGACATGATCATGAGCTTTTATCGGCATGTGTTCCGCTTGCCTATGCGTTACTTCGCCACGCGGAGAGTGGGCGACATCTTGACGCGCGCCGGGGAAAATCAAGTCATTCGTCATTTTCTCGTCACGAACAGCATGAACGCCGTGCTGAATGTGATGACGATTGTCGTCTACATAGGCATTATGTTTATGTATAGCGCTACGCTGGCCTGGATTGCGCTGGCGTTCATTCCCTGCTTCATTGCACTAACTCTGATCGTAACTCCGCTTATGAAGCACAACAGCAGGAAGCAATTCCAAGCCGATGTCGACTTGCAGAACGCGCTAGTCGAAACCATTGGCTCCATGCGTACCGTGAAAGCTCTCGCGGCCGAAGATGAGGTAAGGAAGGAAGTAGAGGGCAAGTTCCGTCAATCGACTTTCGTGCAACTGAAAGGTTGGAGAATCGGCATCTTCTCTGGTTCCGTCGCCACGGTGTTGCAAACCTTAAGCAGCGTAACCGTGCTGTATGCAGGGGCTGAATTTATTATCGGGGAGAAGCTGTCCGTAGGGGAATTGATGGCGTTTAGCGCGGTCTATGCTCTCGTTACGAATGCGGCGCTGGGCTTGATCGGGATGTGGGACGAATTTCAAGGCGTGCGGATTGCCTTGGAGAGGCTTGACGATGTTTTCGAGACAGAGGAAGAGGAAGTCGATGCGGACCGGCTAATAGCGCTGCCGAAGCTGCGGGGAACGATTGAATTCGATCACGTCTCGTTTCGCTACGATTCCGAAGGGAAGAATGTGTTGCAGAACATTTCCTTCGACGTGGCTCCGGGCCAGACGATTGCGATCGTCGGTCGAAGCGGTTCAGGGAAATCGACCTTGGCCAATTTGCTGCTCAAGCTCTATGCCCCAAGCAGCGGGTCGGTTCGCATCGACGGGCACGACTTGAAGCGGGTGAAGGCCGCTACTCTCCGTAAGCAAGTCGGAGTCGTCCAGCAGGAAGCGGGACTATTCAGCGGAACGATTCGTGACAATATTGCTTATCAAATTCCCGATGCTTCGATGGATGAGGTGATGGCCGCTTCCATGCTTGCGGGAGCGCACGAGTTCATTATGACATTTCCGAACGGCTACGCTACGCAGGTAGGGGAGCGGGGCGCAAGCCTGTCCGGCGGGCAGCGCCAGCGGATCGCCATTGCGCGGGCGCTGATCGGCAATCCGCGCATTCTTATATTCGATGAAGCGACGAGCGCGCTCGATAATGATTCCGAGAAGACGATTCAGCGGAATATGAGCACGATACTAAAGGATCGAACGACCCTCATCATCGCGCATCGACTGAGTACCATCCGACATGCGGACCGGATTCTCGTGCTGGATCAAGGGGTTATTGCAGAGTCGGGTACTCATGAACAGTTATTGGCCTCTAAAGGGCTTTATCACATGCTGGTTAGTCAACCGTTGGAATAGCTCGACCATCCATAATAAGTAACGCAGCCAATTTGGCTGCGTTTATTTGTATGGCAGATTCTTGTTGAGTGAACCCGGGCGGGTTTGACAAAATGGTAAAAATTAGGTACACTTTATTTATTCTGACCGTTCAGTATAAATAAATAGAACAAGGTGAAATAATGCCCAAACTGGGAATGGAACCAAAGCGCCGAGCAGATGTCATAAACGCCACGTTAATGTGTATTAGCGTTTACGGGATTGATGGCATGACTCTGGATAAGGTTGCTGAATATGCGGACTGCTCAAAGGGAGTGGTCACTTATTATTTTAAGAATAAGGATAATCTGACGATCGAATCCTTCAAGTCGTTCATGGCCTACTATGGTCTAAAGATACAATCAGAGATTATAAACACAATGACACCCGGGGAAATGATTGACGTTACTTTGAAACACATATTACCGCCATACCAGGATGACACGGAGAAGAAGATTAATGTTTCACAGCTTGATGGAATTGAAAATATGTTTATCCCGTATGAAGATCAAGCAAAGCTCTTTGTACAGTTTTTTTCGAAAGCTGTGTTGGATCGCAATTTGCAGGAAGTAGTATCCAAGAGTTATCTGGCTGATCTCCATGGCATAGCAAAGATATTCGATTACGGTAACATGACGGGACATATGTCTGTAAAGGATTCGCAAAGCGCTGCCTATGGGCTGCTAGCGATGGTAGTAGGTCTAAGCTTCTTTAGAGTAGCGAACATTCCGCCAATGAATGGCGAAGATAACCGATACATTGGTGAGGATTATGTCAGAAGGTTCAACAAATTAGGAGGGTGATTATGAATATAACGAAGGTAGAAGTAGTAGGTGGGGGAGATATTGCCGTCGTGAGCAGCAGCGAGATATTAATTGTGGATGTTCAGACAGCATTGGATTTCATGGCAACCGTACAATATGAAGCAGGCTGCGATCGTATTGTTATAAACAAATCCCTATTAAGCGAAAGCTTTTTCGATTTGAAAACACGCCTTGCAGGCGAAATCCTTCAGAAGTTCATTAATTATCGCACGAAGGTTGCTTTTATTGGAGATTTCTCTGTGTATAGAAGTAAAAGCTTTCAAGATTTCATCTATGAATGTAATAGCGGCAACGATTTCTTCTTCTTGCCGACTGAACAACAAGCGATCGAAAAGTTAAGCATGTTGAAGTAGAAGATGGAACGGGAGGAAGCTAGGTGTCAGAAGCACGGCGTAGTCAGGCTGAGTATCCAATGGTGAACATTCCTGCAGGTGAAATTGATTTAAGGGATGATCGAAAAAAGACTAAATGGACCGTAGAGGTGAATTCTTTTTGGCTTGCACCGGTTCCTGTTACGAATGAGTTATATTTCTCAATATTGCAAAAGACTGTGGGACCTAATGACCATCCTCGGGTTCCGGTTGTGGAGGTCTCATGGAAGGATGCCATTCTCTTTTGTAATTTGCTATCTCAGCACTCCGGTCTAAAGGAATGTTACTCGGTAAGTGATGATGGTGAGAGTGTCGTCTGTAATTGGGGAGCGGATGGCTATCGTCTTCCTACGGAAGCGGAATGGCAGTATGCGTGTAAAGCAGGAACAACGGGGTATCAATACGGTGAGCTTGATGAGATAGCTTGGTATCAGGGGAATTCTGAGGGCATGGTCCGTGAGGTGGGTAAAAAGGAGCCGAATGCGTGGGGGCTCTACGATATGTTAGGCAATGTTTGGGAGTGGTGTTGGGATCTATATGATGTGAAAGTATACGGCTCCTACCGAGTTTTCCGCGGTGGAAGCTGGGCGGAAGAGGCTAGGGGCTGTGGAGCGACGTGCCGTCGCCGCAGTCATCCTACCTTTCGCATCGATGATCTCGGCTTTCGTCTTGCTCGGAACGCACATCGCTGACAACGGTGGCTTCGATCCCCCTAGGCTTACATAACAAAGAAGACCAATCCTCCAACGGTTGGTCTTTTCGGCGTAAGCTAACATAAGTGCAAAAAGTAAAGCCAAACGGACAAAGACTTTCCCCCATTTTCTGAGTTACTATACACCATAGTAGGGTTTAAAGCCGAGAGGCTATATGGAATTTTGGGAGGAAGAGCATATGAAGGAGAAATCTAATGTTACCAGGTTCGTTGGTACATGGCTCGGAACAGACCAGCAAAAAGGGGGATGTAGTCTATGATGCATACACCGGACAATAACGACAATCGGTACACGTTCCAATTTCCAGAAACTCGTCTTATTCTAGGGGCGGACAAACAGCGTCATGGTATCGTATCCCTCCGAACGCAAGAAACCTCGGGTGAATTGATCAGGGAACCTTATTTCGGACTTAATGTTTACCGTTTGATGAGTTCCGGGAAGTTGATGGGCGTAGCCCGGTACGAACCCTTTCGGGTGACTAGCTCTGCAGGTAACCGGCTTGTCCTGGAATGGGAACCGCAGGATGTTCATCCTTGCAATATGATCGCTAGCTATGAAGCAATCAATGAGTTTGTCGTGGATTTCACCTTGTCCGTGGAAGCGCTGAAGCCGTTGGAACGTTATGAAGTCTCGATATCCTCCTATTTTGATTTCTCATTGGAACCCTATGCCGTTATCTCTTCTTGGCCGGAGAAAAATGACGATGCCGATATGAGATTAATTAAAATGGAAGATCACCCATATATTAAAGGCCATTACTTTTGTTTGCCGCGTGATCAGCAGGCAGCGCATATCCGAACGGACGGCAGGTGGGCAGATCCAGGAACTGGCCGAATGATCGCCCATCATGTAATTGGACCTTGCTACGGAAGACCGATTGCTATTATGGCCAGCAAACAGGAATATGTCGTTCAGATGACCGATCCTGATCATTGTCTTGCGATCGATGTGACTTATGCAAGTAAGGATACAGAGGATAATATAATGCAACATAACGCGACCTATCAAAATTTATTCGGGGACAACTTGCAAGCGGGTGACAAAAAAAGTGCAAGGATTCGTCAGGTGTTGTGCAAGGGTGAGGTTAACTTGTCCAACGTGCTAGATTTGTACAATGAATTTCTTAGTTCGTTATAAGTAGATTCGAACAGCAAACGTCAAATAACCCCCATCTTTCAAAAGTTGGGGGCTATTTGACGTTTGCGGAGGAGCACGCATCTGAATCTACCGTTAGCTGCTCTGATCTGGCAACAACGAGCTGACAATCAGTGACAACGTTTGCCTGTATACCGCATGGGCTGATTGCACATCTCCCAAGTGTCCACCCATGTAGAGATGAATAACGCCGTGCAGCGAGGCCCAGAATATACGGACAACGGATTCCGTGTCATACTGGCCGGGGAGAAGTCCTTGCTCTTGCACATTGTTGATCACGGTCAATAATTGCCGCATGGCTGTTACCGTGCCATGCATGCTTTCCTCGTCCGGTTTGAAATCGGCGAAGGCCCCTCCGAACATCAGCTTATAATAGCTGGAGTAACGCTGCCCGAATTGCCAATAGGTTTCGCCTATATTCAGCAAATGCTGTGTTGGATCGGCAGCCTGCGGTGTCCCCTCGAGTTCGTTAGCGAGAAGTCTACAGCCGTCCAGATACAGCTGCTGAGCCAAGCCCTCTTTATTGACAAACAAGCTATATATGATTTTTGTCGAGCAATCCATTTTTTGTGCTACCTTACGCACCGTAACAGCTTCCGGGCCTTCTTCTTGCAAGAGCGTTGCCGCAGCATCAACAACGAGCTTGCGGAGATTTTCAGTATTTTGCAACCGAGCTTCTTGGTACGTTTTTAACATTCGTGTGTTTGCATTAGAGGAGATATCTTGGTCACTCATAATCATCACCTTCAGTTCTCGTGTTTTCATAAGGAAACAAGGTTTCCTTACTCTCTTATCAGGAATTCTATATAGTTCTTGGACGGTTGTCAATGAGACGTTGGAGGTTCAAAATATAATATTTGACTTTCTAAAAAAGAGTGAATACAATGAATCCTATCGGAAACAGTGTTACCAAATAAAACGGTAATTTTAAATTTTCTTGGTAATCGGTAATTACTTAATGTTTTGGTAACAATGTTACTAAATTATAACATAGTATCTGAAAGGAGAGTAGCGCTATGACAATTCAAGGGAAATGGGCGCTTGTCACGGGAGCATCTTCCGGTATTGGAGAGCAATTCGCGAGACAACTGGCCAAACAAGGCAGCCATTTGGTACTCGTGGCCCGATCAAAGAGCAAGCTTGAGAGCCTGGCATCAGAGCTTATTAAGATGTATGGCATCCAAGCAGAGGTTATCTCTATGGATCTTGCGAAGGAGGGTGCACCTAGCGAATTATATCAGCAATGTCGACTTTTGAAAGTGGATATTGAACTGTTGGTCAACAATGCAGGATTTGCTACACATGGCTTGTTTGAGGAAGTGTCAGGTGAGCGTCAACATGAAGAAGTTATGCTCAATGTCGCCGCTGTTGTAGATATGACCCACTTGTTCTTGCCGGACATGCTGCGCAAAAGCTCAGGTGCAGTTATCAATGTTGCTTCAACTGCCGGATTTCAACCGCTTCCCTATATGGCTGTATATGGGGCGACGAAAGCTTTTGTCTTGTCGTTTACTCAAGCGTTATGGTGGGAAAACCGCAACCGCGGTGTCAAATTCTTCGCACTTTGTCCCGGTTCGACGGACACCAGTTTCTTTAATGTCGTAGGAGCGGAAGAAGCATCCGTCGGAAAGAAAGACACTCCAGAAAGAGTCGTAGAAGTCGCGCTTCGCGCGTTGAAGGATGGGAAACTGTATGTCGTTCCCGGTGTGCAGAATTATCTCGGGGCGCAGTTATCGCGATTCATTACACGTAAGCAAGGTCTTCGGCTTGTTGGAAGCATGCTTCGTCCGCGTACAGGATCCGGCAATAATAAGAATCTGGGTAATCAATCTGATCTTGCAGGGAGGACAATTCGATGAAAGTGATACAACTGACTAACGGCTTCGGCTTTGAGCAACTGGCCTTGGCGGAACTCGAAATACCAACGCCGGGTCCTCATGAGGTGCTGATCCGCATGAGGGCAGCTTCTCTCAATTACAGGGATCTAGTGATTCTAAGCGGATTAATGCCAATCGAAATCAAATTTCCCTTCATTCCGTTATCAGATGGAGCGGGAGAAATTGTAGCCGTTGGCCAAGGAGTAACAAGGTTTCAGGTCGGACACCGAGTAGCGTGTAATCTGCAACAGCGATTCATTGCCGGCAGCCCAAGAGCAGAGGTGTTAAGAGACAGTCTGGGAGGTCCGTTGAACGGAGTGGCGGCCGAGTATGTCGTCCTGCATGAAGACGGAATTGTCCCTATTCCTGATCACCTCACTTGGGAGGAGGCTTCGACCTTGCCGATCGCAGCATTAACCGCTTGGAGCATGCTAATTGAATACGGTGGTTTGCAAGCGGGTGATACTGTACTGCTGCAAGGAACAGGGGGTGTCTCTATTTTTGGGCTTCAGTTCTCTCTTATGGCCGGAGCACGGGCCATCATTACTTCGAGCAGCAATGCCAAGCTGGAACGAGCCAAAGCTCTCGGAGCATGGCAAACGATCAACTATTCGGAAGTGCCTGATTGGGATAAGGCAGCGTTAGAGTTGACTGGTTGCGGTGTGGATCATGTTCTGGACGTTGGCGGAGCGGCAACGATGGGGAAATCCATGAATGCGCTTCGCACTGGAGGGACCTTGAGTATGGTCGGGTTTTTATCGGGCTTGACCATTCCGGAATACGATGTCACCAGCATCTTGCAGAAAGCTGCAACTGTGCGAGGCAGTCAAGTCGGCAACCGAGATCACTTTGAAAAGATGAATCGAGCGATTGCCCATCATTGTTTGCATCCCATCATCGACCGTGTATTCCCTCTGGATCGAATAGGAGAAGCATTCGCGCTCTTGGCTGAAGGGAAGCAATATTTCGGTAAAATCGTAATCCAAATCTAAAATCACGCTTAAATGACAAGGAGGCACTCAAATGGCCAATACATCAATTCGCTCCGTCAAATCTACTGAAGGTGTGAATCGTTCAAAACGTTCACCGCATAAAGTGCGCAGAGTGGGGCTATCGCTGCTTGCGGTGCTCTTACTTGGAATAATCGTTTTCTTGCTTGTACCTTCACCTATCGAACCGACAAAATGGATCGCGCCGGCAGCCCCCTCTTTTCAGGAATCGGGTCCATGGATACAGAACAACAAACTCAGCTCGGCTCAGCTAGTTACTGATGCCCCTCGATTCCCGGAATTCATAACATTCGATAAGGAAGGCCAGCTATATACAGGAGATTCAGACGGGAAAATTTACAAGGTTCCATTCGATGCAAAGGGCAACCCGCAAGAGGCCCAAGTGTTTGCAGACACCAAAGGAACGCCTAATGGGCTTAAATTCGATGCCAATGGCAATTTGATCGTAACTGATATCAAGAGGGGACTGCTGTCTGTGACTCCATCCGGGAACATAGAGGTATTGACCGACCAAGTGGACGGCAAGCCGATCTATCTAGCTAACGAACATGATATTGCCCGGGATGGCTCGATTTATTTCTCCGACACATCGAACTACGGCCGCGTAACTTTCAAAGAAATTGCCGAGAACAAGCCGCATGGACGGTTGCTGAGGTATGATCCAACAACCAAGCAGACGACCGTCCTGTTAGAAGGTCTCTATTTTGCGAACGGGGTTGCCTTGTCGGAGGATGAAGATTTTGTGCTTGTAGCGGAATCGTATCATTATCAGTTGACCAGATACTGGCTCAAGGGTCCAAAGAAAGGTACAGCTGATATTTTCGCGGACAATCTCGCAGGCTTTCCTGACAACATTACGCGTGATGAGCAAGGTCAATTCTGGGTCGGCATCTTCACGACTCGCATTTCTTTTGTAGATCAAATGCATCGCAGCCCTTGGTTGGCCGATATTATGGCCAAACTGCCGGAGTCGCTGCTTAGCGGGGCAAGCGCACCTGCGAAGCATGGGCTTGTTGCGAAGTTCAGCCCGCAAGGAGAGCTTGTCGAAAGCTGGCACGATCCGGAAGGCTCACTATATGGCGTAACTACGGCTGCAAGCCATAACGGATATTTATATATAGGAACGGCACCTGGAGGCAGCCAGGGCGTTCATCGCGTGCTTCTAACACAGAAAACAAATGGACGTTGATTACTGGTGCTTCTTCGGGCATAGGTGAAGCATTTGCGCATGAATTTGCAGCAAGAGGGAGCCACTTGATTTTAGTCGCTCGCTCGGAAGCCAAACTGAGTGCTTTAGCAGAGAAGCTACAAATAGAACACGGTATTCAAACGCAGGTGATTGCTTCTGACTTATCTCAAGAAGGTTCCCCAAACAGGCTCTTTCAGCAATGTGTGGAGCGTGATCTGAGCGTTGATATTCTTATTAATAATGCAGGATTCGCTACTCATAGGCTTTTTGAACAACTGTCTGGCCAAAGGCAGCATGAAGAAGTAATGCTCAATGTATTGGCGGTTGTAGTTACCCATTTAATTTTACCAGAAATGTTGAAAAGGAAAAGCGGAGTTGTCATCAACGTAGCTTCAACAGCAGGATTTTAACCTCTTCCTAATATGGCCGTATATGGTGCGACTAATGCTTTCGTATTATCATTTACACAGGCTCTATGGGAAGAAGATCGAAAACGCGGTGTACAATTTCTTGCGTTATGGGTTTTTTCTTTTTCTTTGAAGGAATTTTTGGGCAAACAAGTACGGAAGGCCTTGTTGGAACAAGCCGATTGACGACGAGGTTTGAAATGATGTATAGCGGTAGGCGATAGTCAGCCGTTAGGTTTTATTGCCTTTATGGTATAATGGTAACAGTAATCGAAAGGCGGTGTTATTCGTGGGCGTGAACCGTGAAGAATTGAAACGTATGATTGACTATATACCCGAGCAGGATGTAGCGGAAGTGTTTGATTTTTTAGGTAAATTGAACTTGAAGCGGGAGCGCGAAGACGCACAAGGAATAGACCTGAAGGCACTTTCGGAGGATCAGAACCTCATTCGTCAGGTGCAAAAAAGCCGTGAAGACCGTAAGGTTGGGCGCGTTTACGACCAACAAACAGGATTGGATTATTTGCGTTTGAAGGTCGAGGAGTTTGAGCGTGGACAAAACTTATAGGGTACACTGGTCACCGTCGGCTTTGGAGGAATTGGCAGGTATCCTCGCCTATCCGCCCGAAGTGAAGGAAAGGATTTTTCAAGATTCGTTCGCCTTGTGTTTGAGGTTAACGAAGAGGAAGCCATTGTCTGGATAGATGGAATTAAGCATAAACGAGAAAATGTTTACTGGAAACAGAAATAAAATGATTCCTAGCAAAATTATGTAGACCGTTCTTTCACAGAGCGGTCTTTTTTCATGCCTTTTTTCAAACAACCCCTCTAACGACCAAAATAACGCAACCTGTACGAAACAATTTCTTTCCCCTATTCGTGTTAAGGTTAGAAATATGATTATTGGGAGAGAGAAGCTTATGTACAATATTCAAATAGAAGGATTAAACAAATCCTATCGAGGCTTTCAAGCGTTAGAGGATATTCATCTGCATATTGGAACAGGCCTATTCGGTCTTCTTGGACCCAATGGTGCAGGCAAGACGACTTTGATGAAAATCCTTAGTACGATCCTTCCTTATAAAGATGGGAAAGTTACGATATATGATTGTGATTTAGCGGAGGAAGGAGATAAGGTTCGGGGGTTACTTGGTTATTTGCCGCAACATTTCCATGCTCCAACACAATTTACAGGCAGAGAGTTTTTACATTATGTGGGGTCGATGAAAGGGTTGACGGATCATCAGGAAAGACTCAACCAAGTGGAACGTGTGTTGGAGGAAGTCAATCTTCAGCCACAAGCTGATAAAAAAATAAAAAGCTTCTCTGGAGGAATGAAGAGACGGCTAGGAATTGCACAAGCGTTACTCGGAAAGCCCAAGTTAATCATTCTGGATGAGCCGACTGCAGGACTTGATCCATCCGAACGAATTCGATTCCGTAATGTGATCGAGAAGCTGAGTAAAGATTATTCCATCCTGCTATCCACCCACATTATTAGTGATATCGAATCTAGCTGTGAAAAGCTGGCGGTATTAAATAACGGCAAAGTTCTATATCAAGGAACGACCGATGGCTTGGCGCAAAAAGCAGTAAATTATATCTGGGAGTTTCAAGTGCCATACGCTGAATATGACCATGTTGAAAGGGAACACTTGATTATTTCCAGTAGAAGGGAAAGGAACCTTGCAGTCTTCCGAGTGATTGCGAAAGAACCTCCGCATGTTCATGCCGAGGCCGTCCAACCGACAATTGAAGATGGCTATATGGCAGTGATTAATGGGGTGATTACATGAGCATGATCAAACTCATTTATCACAATGAAATGCGTCTATTATATCGCAATAAATATTTAGCTCTCCCACTTCTTATCATAATGATTTGTTGGGGTTATGTTATTTACTCGTACGAAATTCAACCTATTCATTATCAAGAGCTTGCGGGTGTTTTCTATAATAACTTTGTGTGGATATTAATGTTAACGCTGTTAATGGTGGGATTATTTGCCGTCTATATGGCTCGAAAAGATCATGAAAGTGAATTCGAACTTCTAGTTGTGACCTATAAGGTGAGTAATATGGACTGGGTAGTTGGTAAATGGTTGGTTACCCAAACCTATGGACTTTTTATCACAATCATTACGTTGCTAATTCAAGGGGGATGGTTTTTAAGTGGAAGTATGGGGTTGGAACAATGGATCCAACACCTGGTATACCTCTTTTTTCAAGTGGAAGGGGCATTCTTTTTACTCATTTCCTTCGGATTTGTGTTCGGGATTTGGATCCCCAATATGCTTGCTTATATGTGCATGCCAGCTTTATTGGGCGTAATGATCTTGCTTCAATCCAATAATTACGGGTTCGCCTATGTCAATCCAAGGGTAGGCTTATTATCCCTTTATGATTCTATGTTTATCGGTTCTCCATTTGAGGGAATATGGGGAATCCATGCTGCGTTCGAAGGCGCGATCCTGCACCAAATGGCCGTAATCATGCTAGGTATTATTGTGATCCTTGCAGCGTTCCTGCTGTTTCATCCCAATCGCAGGTTGAAGGTGGAAAAAAGCATTGCGCTTACTCTGATCATCATTCTAGTGATACCTACTGTCGTGTTGAGCGGAATTCGGTATGCATCCTATAATAGCGCACTTGAACAGTTCGTTCATACTGGACAGCAGTATTTATTGTCAGGGGAGGACAGGTTTCTACTTTACGGTCCACAATCCGATTACAAACAATATGATTTTTCAATGGATCGTACGAATCTGAACGTCCAGTTTCCATTCGACAATCAGATTGAAGTCAATAGCCATTTATCGATTAAGTATAACGGGAATGCACCGGTTAACGAGGTCTATCTCACCTTACATCACCAATTGAACATAACGGATTGCTCGAGCGATGGGGAGATTACTTGTTCACGGGAAAAGGACTGGCTAGTTGTTCACTTTCAAGACGGGATTGAACCCCATGAACAGTTCGACCTAAACCTGAATTATAATGGGAATATGAAGCAATATCGTCTCGATGGCCTGCTGCAGCATTCTTTTATCGAGTCCGATCGGATGTACCTTCCCAAAGAGGCTGGTTGGTATCCGTTAATTGGCAAACGATATTTGGCGAAAAGTACAGACCTTATACCCGGTAATCCTTATGTGCAATTTGAGCTGAGGAATGGAGGACTTGTTGAGGAGCATCCTACTGAATTCAGCGTGGAAATCTTGAACAGACAAGATCAAGTTCCCATTGCTTTGACGATACCTCGAGTACAAGATGGCTTATTTAAAGGAATCTCTCAATACGGATTGTCCCTGATCGGAGGGAATATCAAGGAAATAATGGTCGATCAGACTAGAATAGTTGCTCATCCCGATGTTCTGAATGGGGCCCGAATTACGACTGAGACGTATCTGAAGTGGTGGAATTATATAGAAGAGTGGCTTGAAGTTCCAGCAGCGCCAGAAGTGATCTATATGTTGAATCATGATCATAAGTATCTTACCCAGTATACGCCGAGTCGGGAGTTTAAAGCTTGGAGCGTCTATGACAACAAGGGGTATGTGGATGATACGGTTATGGCCTATCGTTTAGTTAATGATCTTATCAATGAACATCCATCATTGGGTGAGGATGTGCATTTGCTGCAAAGGGCGATGACATGGATATTACTCAGTCATTTTGAGGTTGAGACTGGATTGGATCGATTTGAGGACTGGTATATTCAAGAATCCCTTCAATCCCAATCTGAATTGCCTATAGAATTAGCTACTCTAGTAGACATCCTGAATCGTTATGAGGAACAAGGTGAAGCACAATTCCAGCAAGTTGTTAAATACCTTTTTACACAATACGATCAACTAGAAGATAAAGCTGAATATGACCTGGAAGCTGTACTAAAAATGTATACAGGAGAAAGAAGCCAATGAGCGGCTTGTCGATTAGATTAAGACTTTGGTTGAAGCTTTGGTTTACGTCCGTGCATGCCATTGTCGTGATGCTGCTCTTTCCGCTTGCCGTGTATTTCATTTATAGTTCTTTATCGGCTAGAATCGGTTCCTTAACAAGTATGATCTATGAACAAACAGCGACGCTTATCTTTGTGATTATTTTACAATGGTGCTTCTCTATTGATTTCGATTCTAAATTTTATGGCCAATTGATTACTTACCCTATTCCAAGATGGAAGCTAATTGTTGAAAGATTGCTAGTATCATCCCTCATCTTTATCGGTTTATTGTGCTTCGTCACGATGTTGTTGACGCCTTTTGCTGGCAGTTTTATTTGGAAAGGCCTTCTGTTCTCTATCCCCGTTTATATTGGGCTGGGTGGGATTGTAGTCTTGGCTACGGTAATTGGAAATCATTCTCTTGGCGGGCTTTTTGCGGGATTGGTTTTTTGGATGATATCATTAAATGGTGGTGCGTTATCGCTGTATGTAAATCCGGTTTTACTAGAATTCCCCCATGTTGTTGAATATGTGAGCGGTAAAAGCCACTTATTGTTAATCGATAATCACTGGATTTTATATAATAGATTGTCGTATATCGGCCTCGGAGTGTTATTAGCTGTGTTAACTATTATACAATTCAATCGAAAATCAGTATGACAACAGGGAGGGTACAGGAATGCAAGACGAAGAATATATGAGCCAGCTGTCATTCGGCAATGACTCGGCTCTGGATGCACTTGTTTTCCGGTATCATAAACCCTTGTATGGATATGTATACCGGTTACTACAGGATGAAAAATTAGCAGAAGACATTGTTCAGGAGACCTTTCTTAAAATTTATCAACAAGGAAAAAAAGGCTACGTCCCCGATCAGTTCAAACCATGGATGTACAAAATAGCTACAAATAGTTGCAAAGATTACTGGAAGAAAGCCTCTACACAACGGGAGTATTTCACGGATAAAGAAATAGAAGAAAAAGGGCAAATCCATCACATCATCGACCGCCAACTTGAACGGAAATGGATGATAGAATCCTTGAACCAACTATCATTTGAATATCGCTCTGTTCTTTACTTGCGATTTTATCAGGATTTGAAGTATGCCGAGATTGCTTTGACATTAGATCTTCCAATCAATACTGTAAAAGTTCGAATATCGCGCGGATTGAAATATCTGGAAGGAATAATAGAAGAAGATGATAGAAAAGGGGTGGGGGTAAATGAGTGAAGACCAGGAGCTATCACGTTTGGAAAACGAGTGGAAAAACCGTTTAAACCGCTTCACAACCCCAGAGCCAACTAGAGAGCAAACAATCCATTTGATTGAAAAAATTAAAGGGGTTCATGATATAAAACCAGTAGATTTACGGGCTGAGCTCGAAGCCAATCAAGCTGCGCAATCTACGTCTTCAAAAATGGTGAATTTGGTCCTGTCCCAATGGAATTTTTATGGTACTAGCAGTTGGTTGCTAACAGGCATCGTGATGCTCTTATTGACCATTATGATCAGCGTGAGTACGGACAATGAAATGACTGGCTTCATGGCGTGGATGAAGTGGATTACACTCGTAATGATTGCTGTAATGTGTTACGCATTCCGCTCGAGGAATGAAGGGAATGACATCCTCGAAAAGTTAAGCTATTATTCCTTGGTTCACCAAATGTTTACTCGGTTTATCATCGTAATGGGTTTGCAAGTAGCGATGATGTTGCCACTAAGCTTTATAATTCTTGGGAAATCATATTCCCTCTTGTATTTATCGGGTTCCTTTACGCCTATTTTCTTCTTTGGAGTGGTCGGGTTTATAAGTACAATGTGGTTGGGACATAAGGCAGGTGTGATCCTCACCCTATTCGTCTGGTTTGGCCAAGTATTATTCGATCAGCAGCTCCGATCAGCCTCTATGTTTCAGTTACCTTGGAATGAACATTTCTTATTAATGAACGTTGTCATTCTGGGACTTTCCAGCTTATTGCTCAGCAGCCTCTTATTAAGGAATTATGTAGCGAGGGACAAACAATGAGCTTGAGGATTACTTTGAACCACGTGGAATATACGAAAGATGCCGCCAAACTCATAAACGATATTAGTTGTACGTTTACTACAGGAATTACGTATGTGGTCGGAAGAAATGGCGCGGGAAAAAGCTCACTCTTAAAACTCGTTGCTACTGCAGTTAACCCGGATAAAGGAAACGTTACTTATACAAAATTAATAAGTGAAGATAGAGCAGGAATGTATCGTAAGCAGTTAAGTGTCGAAGAAGTTAGAACCATGATCGGATTCATGCCCCAGCACTTTACCGGTCATTCGGATATGACAATCGAACGGTACTTGACCTACATGGCGTTTCACAAAGGAATTCCTCACAGCCTTGTAAAATCTATAATAGAGAAGTGGCTGAAGGAGAGCAGTTTGTATGAACTCAAAAGGAGAAAGCTGCGGACTCTCTCAGGGGGGCAATTGCAAAAGGTAGGCTTGATTCAAGCTCTCCTAAATCAGCCTCGGATTTGTATTCTGGATGAACCATTCGAAGGATTAGACAATCAAGAAAAGTCATTTTTTAAACGAACCATCCATAGGCTTTCTTTTCATAGCATTATCATAATTAGCACACATTTACTTGATGAAATAGAGCAATCGGAAAAGGATAGCCTCTTGTATATAGAAAACGGGAAATTGTGTTTGTATGGCGGAGTGGATGAAGTTGATAAAATATTGGAATTATTTGAGGAGATTTAATGGTATCCTACATGGAGAGCCATCGATGGCAGCGACACTGCTGTGAAAAATACGCATAATATGGTGCGTAATTTACTCATTTTTATGCTAAAATAATACTAAAGAGATATTAAGCCGAAGGAGTGAACGTTTATGCCGACCATTCGACCCATTTCAGATCTGCGTAATAACGCGAATGAGATTTCTGAATTTTGTCATAGAGAACGTGAGCCTGTATTCATAACCAAGAATGGTACAGGTGATATGGTGGTCATGAGTATCGAGGAGTATGAACGTCAGCAAGCCTTGCTCGAACTATACAGTAAGCTGTCTGAAGCCGAGGCGGAAATTGAGAACGGCGCTGTCGGAGAGGACTTCTTGGAAGTTTCCCGGAAGTTGAGGTCAAACATTCGTGGGAAAATATAAGGTGCTGATTTTTCCTGCCGCGAAGAGGGATCTACAGGAGATCATCGATTATATTAATGAACAATCATCCTCTGATGATTTCAGACTGTATGATGATATTTCGGATCAGATTGTATCACTTGCAGAATTGCCGTTCCGATATCCTTTGATCAAGAATCCAGTACTTCGGTTGAGGGGTTATCGCGTTTTGGCAGTGCATAGATATCTGGTATTTTACGTGGTCAAGAGTGAGGTAGTGCAGATCAGACGTATTTTGCACGGAAAAAGACATTATGATCTGTTATTGTGAGCCAGGCACGAAACGGCAGATTCGACACATGTGGAGTCGGTCAGTGTTACTTTAATGGGCGGGGGGATTAAAGTCCCTCGCTTGTTTTATACCCCAGATGAAACGGGGCGAGCGATATTATAGTGAATCTTAATGCTACCATCCGAAAAAACTTCAATCTTATGGATGATGTGTCGTAGAACTTGCTCAATATCAATGTCAAGTATTGCTATCTTGTTTACCTGACGTTGGAAGTCCTGCAAGTAGCGCTCTGTATATTTCTTTGATTCAATCAGTGTTCCAAGTTCCACCTTGCGGGCGGTCAATCGACTTTGTTCAGCTTGAATGCTCTCATTAGCCGACTTAAACTGTTCTAAGCCAACCGCTTTTTGTTGGAATAAGGCAAGAAAGGAACGGAGCTCGCCCTCAAGCTTAGTAAGTTGTTTGTTTACACTTTGCAATTCTTTAGAATATGAGCTTTGATGCAATTCAAGTTCCCCGCCCACTACTCTGTAGAGTTGCTCCATCCTGACATTGTTCGTAATCAGTTCTCGTAAATCAGCCACTGCGGTATCTACTAACTGACTATTGGCAACGATGTGTGAAGAACAGAACGATGTTGTATGTTTAACGTATCCCCCGCAAACATATGCACCGCCTTCTTTTCTCAGAAGGTCTTTCCGAAACATCGTACCTTTGCCACAGTCAGCACAACGAGCTACATGTGCAAACGTCTCTCTTGACCATTGCTCATATACTTGCCCTTTGTTCTCATTTTCTCTAGGGCGGCAGTGTGTTCTTCTAAAGTTATGATGGCGGGGTGAGCATTACTAACGACGATCTGTTTATCAGGAGCTATAGTTTTCCGCCTTTTCGAGATAAAATCAATAGTTTCTTCTCGATGCTGAACAAGTGTACCAGTGTAAACTACATTTTATAGGATTACCCTGATACTGCTCTCATGCCACATCACTCCCTGATTTTTACCGCCTGATACTTTTCTAGGTGTTGGAACTCTCCCTCTATTTAGATGGCGAGCGATTTTATACCATCCCCAGCCTTTGTACAGGTATTGGTCAAATATTTCCCTCACTAAAGGGCTATATTGCTCATCTAAGGCGAGCTTCCCATCATCCTCACGCTTATACCCGAATGCAATTAGTGAAGTCTGATATTTGCCTAGACGTGCTCCTGTCTGTCTGCCAATTTTTATGCGTTCTGACAGCTTTCTGCTTTCTTCTTCTGCAAGCAATGCTTTAAAGCCTGAACATCAACTTAGTAGTACTTGTAGCTGTGTCATAGTTGTCCTCAGGAAAGATGAGGCGAATATTATTTCCCTCTAGTTCTTGGGCAACCCTCATACTCTCAACTGAGTTTCAGCCGAAGCGGGAAACAGACTTAGCAATAACAGCATCAAACTTCTTTTTCTTAGCATCGTATATTAATCTTTGAATCGCTTCCCGCTTTAAGAAAGTCGTACCGCTAATGCCATCATCAATGTATGTTCCTCCTTCTTAATTCCTTACAAACCTGATCGTATAGGTTGAGTGGGAAGGGGGACGAAACAATGAACACTAATCATGAGTTTGTAGGAGAGTGCTCGATTCAAGAATCAATAGAACAAATAATCATTGAACTTGTTCGGGCGGGCTTAATTGACTTTGAAGCCCATAGTAACTCCACATCTGATAACCTCACGAATGAATGTCCATAGCTCTTATCCCCGCCACATATCCTTATTATATTGGGTTTAAGGGCAACAGACATTAGAGCAATCAAAAACTTTTGACAGAGTTGATTTAGTTGATTTTTGCCGCAGCCTTATGCAACAAGTGTCCCAATATCTTTAAATCACTAAGCTTCGTTCTCCGTGTAATCTCAAATAATGGTTCGGTGTTGCGTGGCTAGTATGTAGTTTTCCTGACCCACCAACATGCAGCAAAACACCGATTACAGCACAGATAAGCTACGGATATACAATAAACACCACTACGATAACGGCAACAGAAAATCCCAACATATGGTACAATTAGCTTCGTTGGGTGGGGTGTAAGATGGAACAAGAGGGTTCTAGAAAATGGAGATTGGAACAACTTTTACGGCGGCAAAAATCTAAACGGAACTTTTCATATGGCCTTTTATTTGAAGAGTGTATTAAGGCATTGGGTGGAAGGTTTTGTCATTATACCGGAAGAAACTGGAAAAAAATAAGGAATGAATTAACTACTGTGTATCCTTTCACACCTTGGGGAAGAATTGATTGGAATAATACAGTTAATAAACATAAACTGCGGTTATCAATATGAGGGTGAAATTACGTTAGGTATAGAGAGGTCGGATTATTTTGAATATCCCAGATAACATACAAAAAATAATTGAAGAAAATAAAAAGAAAATGAAAGAACTGAAACCCGAGGAACGGTTTATTAGGTTTTATGAGACTAATAAACCATATGGTTGTTTTTCGAACTTTGCAAAGTATCCGATAATGTTAAATGACAAAGAGTGGGTAACTACAGAGCATTATTTTCAAGCCCAAAAATTTGTAGGAACTGAATATGAGGAAGAAGTTCGACTCGCTAGCTCACCTATGGAAGCCGCAAGATTAGGGCGGGATAGAAATAAACCTCTTCGCAAAGATTGGGAAGATTGCAAGGTTCAAATCATGCAGGAAGCACTGGTTGCTAAAGTTGAACAATATCCTAGTATAAAATCCATCCTTCTGTCTACAGGGGATTGTACGATTGTGGAACATACGACCAATGATGCCTACTGGGGAGACGGTGGCAACGGTCAAGGTCAAAACATGCTAGGGCAATTGCTAATGGAAATAAGAAACAGCTTAGAAGGATATGCACCAGAATTTTTCTTGCCCCAATGGATTGCTTTTCCCGATATTCATCCGTTCAGCATTGGCTGGAGAATGGGGGCAGGTGAAGATTATTTAATGTACTTATGGGAATGGAGAAAAAAACAGTCTCCAGAAGCTTTAAAAGAATATGATGAAAACTTTCCCCCGCCAGAAGAGTGGGTTGAGGCTAGCACAGTTAAAGAGGCACTAAAGAACAGATTTCAAGATGGAAATAACACATAAGATACTACTGGTCGTGTATTAGGTAATGAGCGGTTATCTGACAAAAGTAAGGCTTTCAACACTGGAGATGAAAAAATGGATAGAGTAAAGTTTTATTCACTAAACGATATGATAAATGGCCAAAATTTAAAGAAATGCGAAAAACTCATTAAAGAAAATGAAGCAGGAAAAGAAGTACAGGATATTAACGACATAATTGAACTATATAATGTAAAAAAGTATTTCGATAATAAAGTTTTTCTAATGGAATGGACTGCTGATGATATAAGCCATTACCAGAATAAAGTGAATACGTTTTTGGGGATTGTAGCTAGATTTTTTAAATCAATTACTGACGATAACATTATTGCACTCTATTTTGATGTTGATGTTTTTTATTATAAGAGTGATTTTTGGGAATTAATCGATAAATTCAAAGTATATGAAGTAATAACTGAAGAAAAATTCAGGGAGATGTTGAATACATCAAAAGTATCGTTACACGATTTGCTGAAGTTCAAGAATATAACTGAACATTTTGGTAGGATTATTAGGGAGTATATGCTTAATAATAACTCATCAGCCCAGCTGCTTTTGGATAAATTTGAACTAAAGCATATTCGCGAAAAAGATCTGATATATTTCCCAAAAGAATTAAGTAGCTCTGATAAAGAAATTATTATTAATAATTACATAGATAGTGAAGATCCTAACTTAAATTATTTACGACTTATTGCCAATATACAAAGTAGTAAAGATAAAATTGAAATTACTCCGAGAACCTTATTGAAAGCAAAAAGAAAGGCTGAAGATCAAGAAAGCAAATTCTTCACAGAGAATTCTGGGATGAGTATGGAAACAGCAGTTATCTTCTCCAAATCTCAGAGTGAAGAAGTTACTTTAATTAGAGACGATCTTTCAATAACCGCCACTTATAATGCAAAATGGATTGAAGAGAATCAGGAATACCCAACACTTTTGAATAATTTTATACATTTATTTGAATTTGTTGACCTTCAAATGAGATGTACATTGGTCAACAAAAATAATGAAATGGGGGTGTTTGAGCGTTTTATTTTTACAACCTCTCAACATGCTTACACAAAAGGAGTAGCTTTCGACCACAAGAATGCCCTCTCATTACTTCAAATGGTAGGTTATTCTAATCAACTATTTAGTTTAGGTATTCGATTAGAAGAAGTAATTGAATGGTTTTTTCAAGATTATCTCGCGGTCGAATTTGATACTCGTAACTTCCAAGTAACTATGCCTTCAGCCCACTCTACTTTTCTTGAAAAATGCACAAATATTATGCCTGCATTGGAGTCAGTTCTTAAACAATTCTCATTATATGTTGAAGAAGGACATATTGATTTTGAATTGCTTGAGATACGCTCTGAACATCTTATATATAGAAACATTCCTTCACTAGTAATAAGAAAATATGCCTATGGTATAGGAGAAGAGTTTAAGACTGCAACTTTCATTCTTTTTTCAGATCAAAGCAGTTTGGGTTATAACGAATATGTAGAAAAATCATATGATAACTTTTTTGAGTTGATACGCAATGAGAAATTAAAACTAAAAGACTATCCTGAATACCATATCCCGAGAATTAATTGGCTTATAGACAACAAATATTTATCTATAGATGCAGAAGAGAATCTTATATTTGACAATGTGTTTCTTATTATGATCCTTTATGATTTATATTTTAATGAAGTAATCAGTTACTGGAAATACTCGGAGTCGGAAAGAAAGATATTAGATGATCTTGAGAAGAAGAACGTAATTGAACTTGAAAGCACCTTATTTTCAAGACCCGAACAAGACTATATCAACTATACTCTGAATAAGTCTCAATTTAACAATGGACTAGACTTAAGAAACAAATACAGTCATTCACAACCCAAAAGTGGCGATGACGAAAAGATTCACAACCAGAATTACATGATATTTTTGCGATTATTTATTCTTTCAGTAATCAAGATAAACGATGACTTTTGTACATTTTTAGAAATGAGAAAGATGTAAGTCTGTGGTTAAAATAGGTTACCTGAATGGGTGATGCTCGCTAAAACGGGTTTTCCATTGAAAAGTCCAGTAAATCTAGGCGATCTTCTTGCTTGAACAACTAATTATTGGCGAGAGCACTTCGTTAGGTTGTTCTCACTGAATACTCAACACATGTGGAGTGCGTAATATGGATGGTTCGGAAATGAGATTTGGCAGGTTCGTTATAGTGTTGAAAGTAAAGTAGCATTGGGAAGAATATACTATAGATTTATTCTAAAATAAGCACCCAATTGATGCTTATTTTTCGTGTAAAAAAACAGGGCTTTGTCGTATCCGAACGAAATTAGTTATTAATTATTGTTTTGTTGCTTTTGGGGATGGGGCTTGGAAACGTTCAAACTCAGTACAAATCTTTGCAACACGGATCTTGAAGTGATGATCGTGGATGAAGGTATAGATCAGCTTCGACGAGCGTAAAGAAGTTCAGGATTGAATTACATTTTTCAGATTAAGGGGGGGATTATCTTGTCGGTGGAACCATTAATGCATCCAGAAAATTATACTATCGAAAAATGCAGTGTTGACCTACTGCACTATCTCAGGCAGTTTAAAATAGATGATGTATTTCGACTAATTGGTTATTCCTATATACGTTTAAACCATGAAGCAGCTACTTCTAGTGGATATAAGATTTCACCCAAATTGATGGTTAACTTACCTTTCTTGTATGCTGAAAATGCATACAACGGAGTAAAAAGGATTAGTGAGTATGACTCTTCTTTTAATCATATAGTAGATTTGCTAGAAGACCTTTATTACTGTCATTACAATGACGCAACTGAAGGAGCAGATGCTAATTATTTGCATGAAGACGTAGCTTCAAATATGTATATGAATTTTCATTTTAACTTCCCAGATATTTCGATAAGACAGTACTTGGATTTTTTCTATAAGCACGTTGATATATTAGAACACCATTTTAGAATGGTTGAGTTATCTGGGGATCAGATAATCAGGGGTCTCCTATTAGTGCTAAATTACGAACGGGCATGTAAAAAAACTATAATGCTGAGAATGCAAAAAAAGTGGCTAGAAATAAGAGACAGTAATTGTTTTGTTGCTGTAGAATTTGATTCTGAAATTAACCAAAAGGTCCGAACACATTTTTCTACAGATTGCATTCGTATGTTACTAAATAAATTCAATATTCCGGCAGACACATTTATTGATGCTATGTTTTTTAAAGTGCAGCAACAAGATGTAATTTCCTTTGAGTACCCTACCAGTATTTACAAGAGGTATAGAAGCTATATTGGAATAAAACATAATGAATCTATCTTGCTACCAAGAAATCATTATATTTTGGATCGCTTGTTTAATATTATTGAGGATAGTGAGTTATATATTGATAAAAGAAAAGGAGATTACCTAGAAAATAGAGCTTATGAGATTATTTGCAATTTTTTTGGAAAAGAGAATGTATATAAAAATTTATACGATGAGAATGGAGATGACCAAGATATAATTGTTTTATATAATGGTTATCTTCTATCCATTGAATGCAAAGCAACTAAATTAAAAGAAATTTTAATCAATAATGAAAAATCGAAAACAAGATTACAGAGAAACTTTAAGCCTTCATTACAAAAAGCTTATTCACAGTCTGAAAGAATTGCTATACATATGAAAAAAGGTACGGCGAAATTCTACAATTCAAAAAATAAGGAAAAAAGAAAACTAATATTAGATTTAGCAACAATAAATATTACTGCCGTTAGAAGCATAGCTGTCACTCTTACTCCTTATCTAAATCTAGGTACGGATATTCATTTAATGCTAAAAAAAGAAGATGTAATAAAGGAACCTTGGTCAATTGATATATTTTCTTTGGAGCAAATACTGTTTAAATGCAAGCACAATTTTAATATTGAATTTTTTATTGGGTTTCTTGAAAATCGACTGGAGTTATTTGGTTCAGTTTTTTCAGTATCAGGTGATGAACTCAGTCATTTTGGAAATTACATTAGATATCGTGAATTGTTTAACCAGCGAATAGGAGGAGTAACTACACATTTAGGACCTGGATATCGGAGTTTTGCCAACGACTATCTAGATTTAGATAACTACATGGTTTTTCGTGATTATTTAGGTATTTAATTTTGTAGAGTATGGACTGGTATTGAATAACGGAGGTGTTCTCTTGAACAATAAAACCTTTTCTTGGAAAAGATTCTGGTGTCCTCGAACAGGTACAATCAATTTATCTGATGGCGGTTACCTCTACAATCCTGAATCTGAGTATGGGCATATATATAATGAGCATGTTGTTCCTTTCGATAAAATATCAGAGGTTCCATGTTTAATTTTATTAGGGGAACCGGGGATTGGTAAAACAGAGGCATTACGAAGTATTGAGAATTCGGAAGAAAATCATACTCTCAAGATTGATCTTCGTTCGTATGGAACGGAAGACCGCTTAGTCCGAAATATCTTTGAAAACCCTTTGTTTGAAGCATGCCTGAAAGGAGAGCATCATCTACATCTTTTTTTGGATAGTTTGGATGAATGCTTACTGCGGATAGACTATGTAGCGGTTTTGTTGGCAGAAGAGTTTGAAAAATATAAAACCAACCCAAACCTAAAGAATCTCTTTCTAAGAATCGCCTGTCGAACAGCCGACTGGCCGAGTCTACTTGAGCGAGAGTTAGCGGATTTATGGGGAAATGATAACATCCAGATCATGGAGTTGGCACCATTACGAAGAGTGGATGTTTATAATGCAGCAGTTGAATTAGGTATAGATGCTGATAGGTTCATGAATGAAATATGGGAGAAAGAAGTAATTCCACTTGCAATTAAGCCGATCACGTTAAAGTTTCTTTTTAATCTTTATATAAGATATGGTAACTTTCCATCTACACAAAAAGAACTGTATTTGCAGGGCTGTGAGCTTCTCTGTGAAGAAACAAATGAGAGCAGAGTTGCATCTCGGAATACAGGGAGAATAAGAGCTAAGGATCGTTTGAAAGTAGCCTCGCGAATTGCAGCTTTGATGGTGTTATCTAATAAATATGCTGTGTGGCGTGACATTAATTTTGGCGATGTTCCTGAGGAAGATATCACCATAAGTGATATTTCGGGTGAGAATCCGCAGCAAAGAGATGCTTCATTAATAATTCCTGAATCAGAAATTGAGGAAACTCTTTCTACAGGCTTATTTTCTTCAAGGGGGTTGAATCGCTTTGGGTGGGCTCATCAAACATATGCGGAGTTTTTGGCAGCGTTATACGTCACTCAAAATGAACTGTCTCCTGTACAAATTATGAGTTTGATTCAACATCCTCTTGATTCAGAACGAAAGCTAATTCCGCAACTCCATGAGGTCTCAGCTTGGATAGCAACTATGAGTGTAGACGTGTTTCGTCAAATACTAATCCGTGATCCACAGGTACTTCTTCGAAGTGATGTGACAAGTGTAGATACTGAAGATAAAAAATCTTTGGTTGATGGTCTTTTAGAGCTATATAATGCAGAAAAAATTAGAGACTGGGATTTTGATGAATATTTCTATAAATTGATTAACCCTATTCTTGAACAACAAATTAAACCGTATGTGTTAGACCAACAGCGTAGTCATGTAGCACGGCGCGCTGCCATTCGAATAGCAAGAGCGTGTAAACTAAGCGCATTGCAGGATGATTTACTGAAAGTTGCGTTAAATCAGGATGAGGATTATCAAATTCGAATCCAAGCAGGTTATGCAATATGTGAGTTAGCAGATGAAGATACTAAAAGGAAGTTGCTTCCATTAGCCAAATCGGAGGCAGGTGAAGATGCTGATGATCAATTGAAAGGTGCAGCACTAAGTGCACTTTGGCCTCAGTATATATCCGGTGAAGAACTATTTTCCATACTTACTATCCCTAAGCGTAGAAATTTCACTGGATCATACAGAATGTTTTTAAACTATGAAATTCTCGATAAGCTGCAAATTAAGGACCTGTCGGCTGCATTAAGATGGGTTCTAAAGTATGCTGTCAATGATCGATTTGATTCTCAAATTGATGATTTAGTGTATGGGATTCTGAACAAAGCAGGTCAGTATTTGGATGCACATGACGTTCGTATAGCATTTACTGATGTTATACATGCAAGATTGGTACATTTCGATAATTTAAGTTACATCAAAGATTTGTTACAAAATCAGATTATACGCCGAACACTTCTTCTTTCATTGTTGAACACAGAAGCTGAACAAAAAGTTATTCATTCATCCGCATTTTCTTGGCTTATTAAGTCAGAGGATTTCCCGTGGATGATTGAACAACTACAGAATGATATCATCCCAGAGTTTCAACAAAAATGGGCTACCTTGATAAAAAGGACATTTAATACGACTAATTCCGAACAAGTGGAGTTGCTTTATTGTGCTTTACAGAATAATAAAATGTTAGCTGAACACTGCCAAGTTTTTTTTCAAAGTATCCTATTAGATTCTGAACAAGCTCGTGAGTTAAAAGAAAGTTCCATGAGGATAGCAAAATGGCAGGAGCCGAAAGATAAGTATTCACCAATTCATCCACCTGTTGATGAAAGAATCAGCCTGCGTTTGGATGAATTCGAGGCAGGGAATTTAGATGCTTGGTGGCGATTAAATTGGGATTTAGGAATTAAAAAAGAGAATAGGCGTGTGGAGGAATATGAGCCTAATATAAAAGCATTACCAAACTGGAATAAGGTTAACGCTTATGATGAAGAGCGTATCGTGTCCGCTGCAAGGAAATATTTGTTTGAGAAAAATTCGGAAGCCGCCAATTGGTTTGGAACGGATACTTGGCATAGACCAGCTATGGCAGGATATAAGGCATTAAGGTTGGTTTATGAGCAAGATTATGAAATTTTACTATCTTTGACGTCGTCTCATTGGGAAAACTGGTCTCCAGTTATCTTTACGCAATGGGTAACGTCAGAACGTGACGAAAGAACGATACATGATCAATTAGTCAAGTTAGCTTACAACAATGCTCCTGATAGAGTAATTTCAGACTTGATGCAACTAATAGATAAAGAGAATCAACAGCATTCTAATGTGTTTATTATTAGATCAATGAAGGAATGCTGGGATGCTCGATTAGGTGAAGTGGTTTTAAATAAGTTAAAGACTCAGAGTTTAATGCCCGAATCTATAAAGTGCTTACTTGATGATTTGCTACGACATCAAATAGATGGAGCAGAGGAATATGCTAAGTCTTTAATCAAGCCCGAATTATTAGTTGCTGAAGACTCTCGTAAGCTAGCCATAATTGCTGCTGTTGCGTTATTGAACAACTCTCGGAACGTCGGTTGGGATACTATATGGTCACTTAAAGAGTCTTATCCCGATTTTGTTCAAGATATTTTTCTTTCTTTTTCAAGTAGATTTGAAGGACACAAATTACTTCAAGCTTTGTCAGAGACGGCGCTTACTGATTTTTATATCTGGTTGGTAAAAAGATTTCCATATAAAGAAGATCCGTATCATGATGATGACGAAATGGCACATAGGGTGGGACCTCGTGAAAAGATAGCTGATTTCAGGGACGGAATTTTACGCTACTTGTCAAACAAAGGGACATTAGAATCTTGTAATCAGATTGCACGGATAGTCTCAGAACTGCCAGAACTTCCGTGGTTAAAGTGGACACTACTTGAAGCACAAAGTGTCACACGCCGTAGTACTTGGTCCCCGCCAACTCCTATAGAAGTCGTCCAGCTATTGGGAAATAGGCACCGTAGGCTGGTTCAAAGTGAAAATCAGCTATTGGAAGTGCTAATTGAATCACTTAATAGGCTGGAGCTGAAACTGCATGGAATTACACCGGCAGTAGTGTGGCTCTGGAATAAAATCGATCAGAAGGAATACCGACCAAGATCTGAAAATGAATTCTCCGATTATATAAAGCAGCATTTGGAAGAGGATCTTTTAGGGAAGGGAATTGTTGTTAACCGAGAGGTGGAAATACGGAGAAGCGCTGGGTCATTACCTGGAGAACGTACAGATATTCATGTTAATGCAATATTACCAGGAAGATCAAGGGGAATTTTTGAAGTCATTACAGTTATTATAGAAGTTAAAGGAAACTGGAATCGCGAGCTATTTCAAGCCATGGAAACTCAATTAGTTAACAGATATTTAAAAGAGGGAAAATGTAAGTACGGCCTATACGTAATTGGTTGGTTTGAAAGTTCGAAGTGGGATGTGACTGATAATCGTAAAATTGCAATTCCATCATGTGGACTACAAGTTACCAAGGATATATTGAAAGATCAGGCTTCAAGTTTGTCAAATAACGGGACAAATGTTAGATCGTTTGTGATGAATTTATTTCTGTAGGACTGTTCTGATGTTTTGACTCTGTTTACTCGACACATGTGGAGTGTGTGGGGTCAACTCATCGAATGGAGTAATAATGGGGACGATTAACCTGTTTGTTTGTCGATTTGGCTGGTCTGGAATTTCAAGATGACCGAAGTTCCTTTGCCCGGGGAACTTTTTATTTCTAATTTGCCGTTATGCGCGTCCATGATTTTCTTGACATAATACATACCTAGTCCGAAGTTCCGTCCGGATTTGGATTTGGTGGAATATAATGGCTCCGTTACATTGGCAAGCTGTACTGGATCCATCCCTATCCCCGAGTCTTTAACCGACACAGAAGCGCTTGATTTTTGCTGCAACAAAATAAATTCAATAGTCTCCGACCTATCCCCTGCTTCCAACGCATTGTTGATAATATTCGTCAAACACTCGACAACCAACGCTTTATCGACCCTGACCAGAACCGCTGTCGTAGGGGCAACTAATGATATTTCTGCTTGGTCACGAAACGGGGCTACTGCTTCTTCCACTACGTTCCGCAAATCATGGACTTCCAGTGTTAGAGAAATCTTGTGCCTCGTCATATAAGATAATTTGTTCATCATTGCAAGCATGTGATCGTTCGCGGACAACAGATTGTCCAAATATTGATCAATATCCTCGTAGTTTTCGCGGTGCAGACTTCGGCGAATGTTAAGCGCGTTTAGTTTGATTTTTCCAATCGTATTTTTGAACGCGTGTTGCATCATTCTTGTCCCGATCTGTACTTTCTCGGGTGCGGTTCTTCGCTGAATGCCAAGAAACGCATTTTTAAGATACAAAATAACGATCAACAGGGCGCTGAAAATACACAAGAACGATATATAGAACATATGGTGATCTCCGGTATACGTATACCAGCCTTCGCTTTGATACAAAATCAGAGCAGTTTCAGGTACAAGGAAGATGGAAGCGATAGACAGATGGCGAACAGCTTTGGACCATGTTCTCTCCTTGCACAATACATAAACAAACAACGCCAAGGAGACAATTGCATAAGGTACTCCCCATGACAAAATAAACGGATAGTTCACCGTCGGAAGGGTAACACCTTCAATTTTATCGTTCCAAATCGAGATCCAAACCGGGATAGACAAGATCATGTTGAAGTATTTGTTCGATAACCCGGCATAGTTCAGAAAAAATAGCAGAATAGACCAATATGGAACCGAATGAATCGTATTGTTTAATTTGTCAGATATCCAAGTGAACCTGTCAATCCAGAGCGAAGACATGCCGCGATCTGTGAAGAACGGAATTATAATATCTTCCAATCCGATTTGAAGCCCGCTCATACCTGCGAACAAAAGAGTAATTGCTCCCCAAAAAACGAGACGGTTACGGTAGTGTACTACCAGCAAATACAGACTAATCGGCACCATGATGCAAAACAAAAGCAAATAGATCGTAACGATCATTCGTCTGCTCCTTCCCCCGACAGTGATGCATCATGTCACCACAGACAATACGCAGTCTATTTACCTTGTTTTACTATGAAACACGTTTAAAAGCAACATGCTATGTTAATGTTGTTTCTACAGGTGCCTTCTCCTGGATCCCCACAATTTATACCATATTCGATCGTTGTCATCCTTAAAAATGCGTATGCCCAGCAGTTTGAGTGGGGTCCATATTTCCTTGAAATGGTAGTACGGCATTCGATCTCCTCACGCTCCAAATGATACTAAAGTTGCTAGGGTATTAGGAGAATAGTACTATCCGTTCCTTGAAGCCGTATAGTAGACACTTTATTGTCTACCTGCCGGAAAGACCCAAATAAACAAAAAAACATCCGCTGCCACGATGAAGTGGCCAGGGATGATGATTAAATGTATCAGAGCTTGTCGATCAAGCCCCACTTCAAGCATTTATCCGCCAGTTCCTTACTGGAACCGGACCAATCGAACTTCTCAAGCAGTCTGCCGACTTGCTTCTTGACGGCAGCCAGACTAACGCTGTTGAATTGGGCAATTTCCTGCTGTGTTCGTCCTTGCGCAATGAGCCGCAGCAGATTGGAGTCGTTTGGGGTGAGCAGCTCTTTTTTCTTGTCGTAGACAAGCTTCTTCAACCGATCGCCGTATTTAGACGTCTTGTTGTGCATGGTATCCGCAATTACTTGAGGGAGTTGCTCAAATTCGCTCTTATATACGAAATCGTATGCCCCGCTCAAAAATGCTTCGTAAAACATTTCGTCATCGTTGTCCAGTGAACTGAGGATGATTACTTTTACCGCGGGGTACTCACTTGCAATGTCGAGCGCAGCGTCCAGCCCGTTTCCGGTCGGATCACCAAGCATAATATCCATTAGCACGACGTCCACGTTTGCGGTCGGTAGCACGGCCAGACATTCGGCTCTTCCGGAGACGCAGCATATGATGTCAATCTGGGGATGATCGCTGAAAAAATCGCATAAGCCACGCTGCCATTCGATATCATCTTCGACGAACATCACTCTAACCTTGTCGATTCCGCTTCACCTCCAATTATTTACATTGTCATTGTAATATATATTGGAAGGATAGTGGAACCTTTTATATTTGCCCACATTTATGTTATCCTTATGTGTTACGACATAAATGGAAAAGCTACAAAGAGATGTTATAGTTACGCGATTAACAATATATGTATGGACAATGAAGGAGACAAAATGACATTTAATAATTTGAATATTATACCCGCGATTTTAAAAGCCTTAAGCAAAGAGAACTATACTACGCCCACACCCATACAGGAACAGGCGATCCCTGCTGTGTTAGCCGGTAGAGATTTACTTGGCTGCGCTCAGACTGGAACAGGGAAGACGGCCGCATTTGCGTTACCGATTATCCAGCTATTAAGCGAACAGCAAACTAGACCTAACACGCAACGCCGTATTCGCTCCTTGATACTAACCCCGACAAGAGAACTGGCTCTTCAGATTTCGGATAACATGGAAGCGTATGGTCAATACACGCAGCTGCGTTGTTCGGCTATCGTTGGCGGTGTTTCACAAAATGTACAGGAGCGAGCACTAAATCAAGGTACAGACATTCTTATTGCCACTCCGGGCAGACTCATCGATTTAATGAATCAGAAGCTTATTAATTTACAACATGTCCAAATATTAGTACTGGATGAAGCCGACAGGATGCTGGATATGGGCTTTATTAATGATGTGAAGAAAATTATCACCAAAATGCCGAGCAAAAGGCAAACGCTTTTCTTCTCGGCAACGATGCCGCCTGAAATAACCCAAATGGTCAAGTCCATACTGGTTAATCCCGTGAAAGTGGAGATCACACCGGTGTCTTCAACTGTGGATCGGATCAAGCAATCCATTTATTTGGTGGACAAGGCGAACAAGCAGAGCCTGTTGAATCACCTTTTACAAGATAAATCCATTGCTTCGGCACTGGTGTTCACCCGTACGAAGCATGGCGCTGATCGCGTTGTGCGCGAACTGACCAAAGTGAAAATTGCCGCTCAAGCCATTCATGGGAACAAATCTCAAAATGCCCGCCAGAATGCATTAAGCAATTTCAAGAGCGGCGTAACACGAGTGTTGGTAGCGACGGATATCGCAGCAAGAGGGATTGATATCGATGAGCTTTCTCATGTAATTAACTTCAACCTCCCCAATATTCCGGAAACCTACGTTCATCGAATTGGCCGTACTGGTAGAGCCGGACTAAGCGGAACTGCTATCTCCTTCTGCGAAGTGGAAGAAATTCCGTATCGCAAGGATATTGAGAAATTAATCAAAAAGACGATTCCCGAAGTGAAAGAACATCCCTATCCGATGCTAGGTACGACTCAGCCTATAAAGGTGGAAACATCATCGACAGCAGCAGCCTCCTCCAAACCTGCCAAATCCAAGGCGAACCCGAAGCTCAAGCCCAGGTCCGAGTGGTTTACAAGAGGAAGCAATACAAGGAGATAATACGGAAGTTCGATATTGAAATGATTATGGTCGGAATGCCGCTCAGCATAGGCCGGACACCTAATAGGGTTGAGTCCCGCTGTGCAGCGGCATTTGCCATGTCTTCGCTCGTCTCCAAAATGAATATATCAACGGTTTACAGCACGCCCCTCCGCACCACTATCTAAGCGGACGAATAGCAAAATGACGGTACCGGATTGTTCTTGCGATAAAACGGCTTCCTCTTAGGACATCTTCGTCGCTTCTTTTCCAAGTATGGCTCTTTTTATTTTTTCTTCGAATCCCCACAAAATTATAGGGGGAAGTGGAGTATATTCTAATTCCCATTTGACGGCTTCTCAGCAAAAAGTCTGAATCTTCACCGAGGGTAATGTTTCTAAAGCGAACAGCATTATATACGCGCCTCTTGAATAGTAGAGTGCCCCCCGCTATAAACTTGACAAATTTATGCCGTTCCTTCGGGGAAGTAACGGCTATCACTCTTTTCCCCTCAAAGTATTTCAGATGGGCTGCTTTCCCGACTATGCCAGCGCCTGATTGGCGAAGGGCCCTCATTTGCTCGCTTAGATAATAGGGTGAATAATAATCATCGTCATCAAACTTGGCGATATACCGGTATTTAGTTTTACTAACCGCATAATTTAAACATCTACCTAATGTAATCTGCTCAGGTGCACTGTAAACGGTAATGCTCGGAAAAAAACGAACCTTTTTGCGATAGTCGGATAGCCGCATACTATCTTTATTTAATATGATGATTAACTGTTTGCTTCTGTACCGCTGCCTTTGATAATTATTAATTATTTTCTCAAAAAAATGAGGTCGATTCGTACAAGTTATAACAGAGACTCCGTTTTGCTTACCTGAAGTAGTGCTCAAAGTAAATCTCCTCCACCTTAAAAATTAGATCGGATTACATATTTTTTGTAATTGTCAGTATGCGAAATAATTTTCGTTTGTGGATGTGCAAGAAACCCTCGGTCACTTTTTTTCCAAGTATGGCTATTAGGCTGTTTACGTCTCAAAGCACAGAAATTGTAGCGATCCGCAGCATACAGCTTGTAACCGTTCCGTCGGCAAGCACGGCAGAATTGAACATCCTCGCCGAGGGAAAGGTTGGAAAACCTTACTCTTCTCCATACGCTTCGTTTATACACTAAAGTGCCCCCTGCGAGAATGGGGACGAAACGGTTTTGTGCATAAAACCGTTGAATGAGCATGTGCTTTCCGCTTAAATGAATAAAATACGCTCGTTTTCCCACAACATCTGCGTTCGATCTTTGAAATGCGAGCATCATACCGGTCAAATAGTTAGGAGCGTAGTATTCATCATCGTCCATCTTTGCGATATAAGGATGCCTGGCGCGGGCAGAGGCAAAGTTCAGGCAGTCTCCAAGTGTATAACGGGAAGGCAGCTGAAAAATACGTACATTTTTGTGCTGTGCGGCCATCTTTTTGTAACGTGTCAGATTCATCCCATCCATGTTTACGACGATGATCCATTCTTTATTTGCCCACTTTTGCCTCTGATAATTTTGAAGCATATGGGACAAAAAGTGGGGTCTGTTTGTACACGTGACGACACTAATTCCCGCGACGCAATTGGGCATTTCTTTGTGTACCTCCCGACATTAGAACACGCCTCGTATCGTATCCTCTATAAGCTGCTAGCCACGCATGCGAAGAACTTGGAATGCCTCAGAAAACTCCTCGTGGACTTGATTCCCACGGAATTTCGCTTTATGCAGCAAGCTTTCCGGGTGAACAGGGTGCCGAATCGTTCCGATCTGGGTTTGATAGGCTTCCAAAGCCTTCATTTTCTTGTTCATCTCTTCCGCTGTAAGCGGAATGAATAGATTGGGGTGAAATGAAATTTCCCCGTCCGTTTCATAGATTAATATTGTGCCGTTCCAAAAGTAGGGACGTGTGGCGGCTACGGCTGACCGATGTAAGGCTTCATGATCCTGATGTTTGGTAATGGAAGGGATATAGATGATGGAAGGTCCCAATTCCTCAATATGTCGTTCGATATGAGATACTATTTCTGCTCGTGGGACTCGATCCAACTTACCGTCATACATTTGTTGTCCGCTATGATCCGGGTACATAATATGGTAATCCGTAACCCCGAGAAGAATCATGGCTTCCTTTAATTCTTCAATCCGGGTTTGTCCGCTATAGGAACCGTAGGAATTCATCTCTTTCTTATAACGTTTAGAGTCACTTAGCGTTAAGGAAGCAATGACAATTCTGACCTGGCTGCCACTTTGGATATACTTTTGGATGACACCGCCGCAGCCAAGCGTCTCATCATCAGCATGGGGTGCTAAGACTAGTACACGTTGATTGGAATATAGGATACCTGACATTCGTCGTCTCACCACCTTTGTTAAGTTCCTTGTATCTCAACCACAATCTATGTGAAAAACATAGAATAGTTAATGTGGATGCCTATCCTTCTGAAAATTAGTTGTCTGTCCAAAGATTGTCGCTCTTTCATTTCGTATATTACTTGAGCTTGTAAAAACACAGGTCGACTAGCCCCATCTTTGAAGTAACGGTAGCCACACTCAATGTCCAAGCATATATCATAATAATGCAGTACGTCTCCCGATTCTCCGTGGTAACGGAACGAAGATCAATTAAAAAGAAAGTGGTGTTAGATAAGCCGTGAAGCCATTCATTCGAATTCTTCTGACGGGAGCTGGTTCTCCTGCTGCAGCCGGTGTCATTCGATCCCTCCGCTTAAGTAATGAGATTGACTTTTACGTTGTTGTCATGGACTGCAATCCTGACGCTGTTGGGTTTCACATGGCAGACCTGCATTTCATATGTCCTCGTGCATCGGAGGATGGGTTTATGCCGTTTGTCCAGAAAATTTGTTCGGAAGAGAGGATTGATCTACTTTTTTCACTCGTTACGGATGAGCTGATTCCATTGTCTGAGGCAGAACAAGAGCTTCTCAAGCTTGGTACTCGGTTGCTCGAATCTCCTGTGAATGCTCTCAAGAAGGTGATTAATAAGGGGAAGTTATACGAGGAACTTCAACGGTTAGGCATTCCGGTACCGGACTTTCGTATTGTCCGTACTTGCGATAGCCTGAAACAGGCCATTTATAATTTAGGCTACCCGGATCACCCGGTTTGTTTTAAGCCTACCGTCTCTGATGGAAGCAGAGGGTTTCATATATTGGATAACGACATGGACAGGTTTCAAATGCTTTTTAATGATAAGCCTAATTCAGCTCACATAACTAAGGAAGAACTATATCGAATTATAGAAGGGAAAAGCGAGCTCCCGGAGACGATTGTAATGGAGTTCTTGCCTTTTGAGGAATTTAGTGTAGATCTTCTTGTGAACAAAGGCGAGGTAGTTGTGGCCGTTCCCAGGTTAAGGCAGGCTACAGTAAATGGTATAACCACGAAAAGTGTCATAATAAAAGAGCAGGATATTATTGATTATGCAGTGATGGTCGTAGAAAAACTTCAATTAAATGGAATTATCGGAGTGCAGGTCAGAAGGGACCGGAATAGAATACCGAAAATTGTTGAAATCAATCCGAGAATACAAGGTACAATCGTTCATTGTACAGCGGCAGGAATCAACCTTCCGGTGCTTGCAGTGAAACAAGCTTTAGGAATTGCTCCAGACGAAGCAGAACTGAACGTGAAATGGGGAACCCGAATGTCACGATATTGGGGGGAGGTATTTCACGATGCTCATGGATCTTCATATGCACTCTAAGTACTCAGATGGTAAGAATACGCCAGAAGAGATGATTGAAGCGGCAATCAATATTGGATATGAAGCGGTCGCCATTACAGATCATGTGTGGAAAACCAGTGCATGGGTTCCGGCATATGCCGCTCATCTGGAAACGCTGAAAAAGAAATATGAAAGTAAGATAAGGCTCTATTCAGGGATTGAAGCGAAAGTGATTTCATTACAAGGCGATATTGATGCCGATCCCACTTTTGATGCTCATGTAGATCTCGTATTGGGTTCCTTTCATCGCATACCTAATCGGGAGGGTTTCTTCTCAAAAGCGGACGTGGAGCGCATACCCAGAGAACAGATTGTTGAAAATTGGCTTACCGCTTTTTATCGGATGCTTGAAAACCCAAGAGTAGATATTATCGCTCATCCGTTGTCTGAGTTAAAGGGATTCGGGGTGCGAGAAGATGAACTCCCCATGCGGGAAATCAGTGATCGAATAGCTGGCTCGAATAAAATAATGGAATATAACGTCCGATACAACACAATGGATGAACAGGTAATCCAACAAACAAGAGACAGAGGGGTTCACTTCCTGATCTCTTCTGATAGCCACACCGTAAAGGATTTGATAGTCAACAGTAAAATGGTGAAAGAGGTAACGGGAAAAGGATTTCGAATCGTAAATATTGATCAATATATACTAGACAAGAAAAAATAAGTCCCTGAATGGAGCGGGTAAAATCTTGCTCCTTTTTTTGCATTATAAATATAGCAATCTATAAGAAATCGCAGTTCATTTTTATGCTAGTATTTAATTGAGAGAAGTAATGGTCCTAAACGGGAGGTGGCAGCAGGAACTGGCGATCCATGAACGTATAGTTGCATCAACAATCAAACCGTTCAAATACTATGAAAAAGGAGCAAAACTATTATGCAAAAAATAAACCCATTCTTGTGGTACGACGATAAAGCCGAAGAGGCGATAAATTTTTATACTTCTATTTTTAAAAATTCAAAGATAGAGAGTCTTATTCCTGGACCGAACGGATCGGTAATGTCCGGGACATTCCAACTCGAGGGACAGACATTTATGGCCATAAACGGCGGTCCTCATTTCAAATTCTCACCAGCCATATCGTTATTCGTGAACTGCGAGACGCAGCAAGAAGTGGACGAACTGTGGGAGAAACTATCCGAAGGTGGAGAGGAGCAAAGATGCGGTTGGCTTCAGGACAAATATGGTGTGTCATGGCAGATCATTCCTACAGTATTGGGTGAGTTGTTGCATGACAAGGATGCTGAGAAATCAGGAAGAGTCATGAACGCTATGCTCCAAATGGATAAGATCGACATAGAAATTCTAAAGCAAGCCTATAATGGATAAGATATAGCACGGCGTCGAACGACAACAACTTTAACACGAACGAAGAAGAAGCTCCGCTCTAACGAGTGGGGCTTTCTTCTTTTAACATTTAAGATAGGTGTTACTACTTAGGGTCCTGTGGAGATCGATAGCCACTGCTAGTATAGGTTATTTGTGTGGAGAAGGCAGTTTTTTTTGGGATAGCCTGTTTTACTACTGGTTATTGGACTGGATTTGAGGAAAATCGGTTCACAATGCGAAAATAGGGGATAGTCAGATTGGCTAATTAGCGTCTGAGCGATGAAATGGCCTGAATAGCCAGCAGTAACATGGCTTATCTGTAAACGGCTTGCCACTATAATCCAAACTGAACGTGCCTAACTGAACTCAACACACGAATCTGGCCAAAAGGCTAGGTTTTCTTATATATAAACTGGCTCTGGAGCTGAGAAAATCCTTACAAAACCGCAACATGACGTAAATACGCCCTTAACAAATATTAACTATATTTATAGAGAGCCTATTTGCTCATTCTCATAGAGGAGGAACACAATGAAGAAGATTCGGATTTCCGTGATTTCCATGATGATTCTAGTGATGGTTGTGGCGATGGCGCCGGCCGCGAGTGCAGCGGAGAGCAACAAGACTCTCGATTACGGCACATCGGACGAGCTCTCCATGAAATTGATCGGGCGTTACACAAGCGGTGCAGAATTCGCAGAGGGCGGCACAGAAATCGTCGCTTACGATGCGATGCACCAAAGAATGTTCTCAGTAAATGGTGCTGAGAAGTCGCTCGATATCATTGATCTTTCAGAACTCGGAAGTGGCAGCAGCGTACAGACACTCCCGCTTATGAAGCGAATCGCGCTCAATAAGCTGCACGCAAGCTTAACCAAGATTGACGACATTACAAGTGTGTCCAAGAGCCCTACTGAAGATTTCATTGCCATCACAGTAACGGCAGATCCGAAGCAGGATCCGGGTTATGTCGTGTTTCTCGATGTAAATGGGAGTTACTTGAACCATATTCAAGTCGGCGCATTGCCTGACATGGTCACGTTCACGCCTGACGGTGCGAAGGTACTCGTTGCGAACGAAGGCGAGCCGAGCGGCGACTATAAGAACAACCCGGAAGGCAGTGTGTCGATTATTGACGTTTCCGGCGGTGCGAAGAACGCTGAGGCAACGTTGGTCGGCTTCAAGGACGTTCCGAGGACAGGCGCCGTCCGCAAATCGTATCCGGACCATACATATGAGCAAAACTACGAGCCGGAATACATCGTGGTTTCTCCGAATAGCCAAACGGCATATGTTGCGCTGCAAGAGAGCAACAGCATCGCTGTGCTAGATATCGAAGCTAAGCAATTCAAAGCCGTGAACGGACTCGGCTACAAGGATTGGTCAGCAGAAGGCAATATGCTGGACGCCTCGGATAAGGATGGCAAAGTCAATATCAAGAAATGGCCAGTACTTGGTATGTACATGCCGGACGGCATGACGCTGATTCAAGTAAACGGTAAAGATTACATCATCACGCCGAATGAAGGCGATGCCGCCGATTATGACGGCTTCTCCGAGGAAGCGCGCGTGGAGGAGCTGGTCGACAAATACGCTTTGAACGCAGAAATGTACGAGGGCTATACACAAGCTGAATTGGACGAGCTTGTGAAGAACGGCTTGTTTAAAAAAGAGCAGTTGGGCCGCCTGAAGACGACCACCTCCGCTCCTAAGAATGCAGAAGGCAAATATGAAGCGATCTACAGCTTCGGTGCACGTTCCTTCACGATTTGGAACGCGGATGATATGAGCATGGTATATGACAGCGGCAGCGATTTCGAGAAAATTACTTCTGATGCGGTATCGGGCTTCTTTAATTCTGACAACGAAAAGAACAGCTTTGACGACCGCAGCGACGACAAAGGTCCGGAACCCGAAACCGCTACATCCGGGACAATCGGAGGAGTTCCCTATGCGTTTGTAGGGTTGGAGCGCACAGGCGGCATCATGGTTTACAATCTGACGGATCCTGCGGCGCCGAAGTTCGTGAAATACTTCTCCAGCCGTGACCTTTCTTCGAAAGAGGTAGGCGGGGACATAGCGCCGGAAGGCTTAACGTTTGTGCCGGCTGTCGACAGCCCAACAGGCAAAGCGCTCGTTCTTGCTGCGCATGAAATCAGTGGAACAATCGCAGTGTATGAGATTACACCCAAGAATACTACAATTCAGTTAATTCACGTTAATGATGTTCACTCCCGCGTATTCGAAGATCCTAATGCCGGTATGGGGTATGCGAAAATGGCGACGTTGGTGAAGGAATACCGCACGATGAATCCGAACACGCTGTTGCTTGATGCAGGCGATACGTTCCATGGTCAGACGTTCTCTACGCTTGTCCGCGGCGAGAGCATCGTAAGGATCATGAACATGATGGGCTTTGATGCGCAGGCATCGGGCAACCATGATTTCAACTACGGCACAGATCGCTTGCTTGAGCTTTCCGAAATGGCCGATTTCCCGATTCTTGGTGGCAATGTGGACAAGGGCGAGCAAGACGTGCTGCCTGCGAACGTGATCAAGGAGATCGACGGCATTCGTATCGGTATTTTTGGACTGGCGACACCGGAGACGGCGTACAAAACTCATCCGAAAAACGTAGAAGGCATCACCTTCGTTGACCCGGTTGTCGAGGCTCAGAAGCAAGTCGATTTCTTGAAAGATAAAGTGGACGTCATTATTGCAGTAGGTCACCTAGGCATGGATAAATCCAGCACGCACACTAGCGACAAAGTTGCCGCGCAAGTGGACGGCATTGATGTCATTGTCGACGGCCACAGCCATCAGGTGATTACGCAAACGATTAACAATACGCTAGTCGTTCAAACGGGCGAATATTTGAAAAACGTAGGTGTTGTAACACTGACCTTCCAGAATGGCGGATTAACAGGGAAAGCATCCAAGATGATAGCTAAGGAAGACATGGCTAAGGCCGTTCCGGATCTGCGGGTTGCGGGCTTAATCAATTCCATTAAAACGTCACAAGATTCTATTCTGAATGGAGTGGTTGGCAAGGCAGGGGCCTTGATGGATGGAGAGCGCAAAACCGTACGCGCGAATGAGTCCAATCTGGGCAACTTGATTGCAGACGCTATGCTGATGTCGACCGGAGCGGATGTGGCGTTGATTAACGGTGGAGGCATACGTGCGACGATCGACGTAGGTGACATCACCACTGGCGAAGTAATCACGGTTCTTCCGTTCGGCAACTATATCGTCACGCTGAACGTTACCGGCTCAGAGATTGTTGCGGCGCTGCAACACGGCGCTGGAGATTATCCCGATCTGAAAGGCGCATTCCCGCAAGTAGCAGGCTTGAGCTATGAGATAGATCCTGCAATGCAGAAGGGAGAGAAAGTGCATTCCGTGAAAGTGAACGGAGCACCGATCGACTTGAACAAAACCTACGTGCTAGCAACGAATGATTTCATGGCGGTAGGCGGCGACGAATATACGATGTTCGCGGACAATCCGATTACCGGTCATTACCCAGCCCTGGATGAGGCGGTTATCGATTATATTCAATCCAAAGGCACGGTTGCACCAAAAGTGGAAGGACGCATTGTGGAGAAAGCAGTTGGAGCAGCAGCAACCGCAGCAGCTTCTGCACCTTCGGAGGATGGCTCCTATATGGTGAAGGAAGGCGACACCTTGTTCGCGATTGGCAGGAAGTATGGCGTATCCTGGCAACAGATTGCTCAGTACAACAAACTGAAAAATCCGAACCTGATCTACCCGAACCAAATGCTGATCATCCCAACGAACTAATAGGAAGGGGTGTCCCTAAGTCATCGCAGATGACTTAAGGGACACCCCTTTTTCGTTGTGATTATACAGTATATAAGTTTTTGGGGTGGACCGATCGCTGTAGAGCGGAAAATCCGCTTTAGAGGTGACTCAGAGGGTGGGCCGATCGCTGTAGAGCGGAAAAACCGCTTTAGAAGTGAATCTGAAGATGGACCGATCGCTGTAGCGCGGAAAATCCGCTTTACGACTAAACGAACCGAACGCGAGGCGTACGGAAGACTCCCTGATCATGCGCCGCTTTTGCTAGCACACAAAAAAGCCGATCACCCTGCAGCGCATGCTGCAGAACGATCGGCGGTCGTAAACCATCCTCATTACATCTCCATCTTGCCCATGTTGCCGTCCGGCATGGCCACCATCATCGTACCGCCGCTATTCACACCGGTGAAGGGCTCGTCGTTCAGCTCGACCGGCGTGCCGAACTTCGGTGCTGCAAATGGCAGCCGCGTCCGTCCGCGGGCCAGAATATGCTGCCCATTGGCCGAATCGCCTTCATAAGCGGCTCCGTGATTCCACGGAACGAATGAATGGGCGTTGCAATAGTGGCATACGTATGCGCGCCGGGATCGGTCCAATGAATCGTTGCGGTACGAGCGGTGAAGCAGGTGCGAATGGAAGAACAGCACATCGCCTGGGTCGAGCACAACCGATACCTTCTCTCCGTACTTGGCCGCTACTTCAGAGAGCTTATTCACCTCATCATCCATGTTGCTCGCATCCTTGGCGGGGAACAATCCTTCAATATGCCGCTCATCGGCATGCGCGTATTGGGGTTGGCGCGTCTCCGGCGGATAGATCGGCTCGACATGCGAGCCTGGCGCAACCCATAGACAACCGTTGTCCTCGTCCGCCCGGTCGATCGCCATCCATGCTCCGATAAGTGAATCCGGCTGCGTTTGAATGTATAGCGAATCTTGGTGCCAGCCTTGACCGCCCTTGCCCGGCGGATTGAAGAACATCATCGTTTGCAGCGCCAGGACGTCCGGTCCGATCAACGCCTCCAACACGTCAACGACACGGGGATGGAGCAGACCGCGCTCGGCGGTTGCGTTATGCCGATGCGGCATGTGCAGTCTGGACCCGGCGATACGTTCCTTCTTAGGCTCGTTCCCTTGCCACTTCGCTTCATGCGAGAGATGGTCCAAGTTGATATCTCCCTTGTAGACTCCGTCCATCCAGGCAGACAGCTCCTGTGTTTCATCTTGCGCCATAAGTCCTTTGACGATTAAATACCCTTGCCGGTGATAAAACGTATATTCATCCACGCTGACACTATACCGTAGCCGCTGATTCAATGTCGTATCGGTCATGCTTCTCCCACCTTTTCACCTGTCTTGTCTCTCATTATCAGCCAGGTTCACGCGTGAATACAATATACGCATACAGACAAAGGATGGATAAACTTGATCTGCTATTCTTGGGTGTCATCGTGAAAAGTATAGTAATGATTGACCGGATAAAGACGTGCCCCATCATCGGCAGGAACAAGCTCGCGAAGCCTCGGATCGCCGTACCTTCGGCGATATTCGACGGCTGTCATGCCCATGTGGCGGCGAAACAAGCGGTGAAAGTAATATTCGTCGGCGAAGCCGATGCTGCGGGCGATTTGTTTTACTGTGTCCGTCCGCCTAAGCAGGTGCTGCGCCCCAAGCTCGACGCGTCGTCTTGTCAACCATTCCTTAGGTGATTGCCCGAGATAGCGGTGGAACACACGCGTGAAATGCTCATGCGACCAGCCGACCGAGAGCGCCACTTGCTCGATGGGGACCAGCTCCTGCAGCCGCGTCTCCATCATATGCAGCGCTTGTGCAAGCGGTGCCGGGAATTCCTCCTCGTTGGCATCGCTTCCTGCCGGACCGAGCGCACTCTCAAGCTCCTCCAGTGCGACCAGAAGCAGCGCCTCCGCGTGCATCCGCCACCTTGGCGGCTGCTTGTACAGGAACACGAACAGCTGCTTCATCATTTGCGGGATGAGCGATGCCACAGGCAGCTCCATAACCGGAGACGCGGGACCGCCTGTCAGCAGCGGATACCGCGCAGCCATTACGTCCGAGTCAAATTGAAAATGCGCGAACATATGCCGCGTCGGATGCTCCGGATCGAACCGATAGGCATGGGGTTCGCCGGGACGGGTAACGATTGCGCTCGGCTGGAGAAGCACAAAGTCCGTACCGGAAACAGAATAAAGCGTCCGTGATCCGGCCGGGAAACAAACGATCTCATAATCGTTGATGACCCGTTGATCGATCCGATGGCCTCCTTTGACGGTGAAGTCCCCTGCAGTACGAATGCGAAGCAGTGATTCCGGCATCATGAGGCTCCTCTCCACTAAGGTGTTCGGTTCCACTTTAGAAGTTCTCTGGTTGCTGCAACAAATTGAGCGGCAAAACAATTTCAACGGTTGTTCCCCGGCCCACTTCACTTGCAATTTGAATGGTTCCCTGATGCTCTTTAATAATTTTGTAGCAGATCATTAAACCTAGCCCTGTTCCTTTTTCCTTCAGAGTGTAAAAAGGTTCGCCAAGGTGGGGAATTCTGTCTTGCGGTATACCGGAACCGTGGTCGTCGACTCGAACTGAAACTGAATCCTTGTTGTGTTTAATTATAATATTAATTTGTCCACCTTGCGGCATCGCTTCAATAGCATTTTTGATAACATTAATAAACACTTGTTTAATCTGATTTTCTTCGCATTCAATGAGCAGAGCCTCAGAATCCGACTTTATGGAAATCTGCACATTGTGCATGGTCGCAAGCGGATAAAGAAAAGAAGTAACTTGTCGGATCACAGTATCTAAGTTTTTCTTTTCGAATTTCAATGCTTGCGGCTTGGCCACAGTCAGGAATTGGGTAGTAATCCATTCCATTTGTTCGATCTCGGATAACATGACATCCAAGTACCAACTGTCTTTATCCGTTGTTTGGGACTTCAGTAAGCTGAGGAACCCTTTGAGTGTCGTAAGCGGATTGCGAATATCGTGGGCAATCCCTGCTGCTAGCTGACCGACAACGGCAAGCTTCTCCGTTTTTCGCAGCAATTCTTCCGTTTTTTTCAATTCCGTAATGTCACGTCCAATAACGGCAATACCTTTGCGTCTACCGTCCGTATGATAGATTGGAACTTTGATAATATCGCAAATCGAAAAGCTGCCGCTAGGATGTGGAATGATTTCCTGGACGCGAATCAAACTGCCCTTTTCCCAAGCCAAATGATCGGACATCGTACATTGCAGATAAGTGTCTCGATAAAATTCATTACACGCGGCAAGTTCATGATCTGTCATACCCTTGTAGTCGGTATCCTCTAGCTGTAAAGAAGCAACTGTATAATCGCTAGCTTCGATCCATCTTCCTTGATCGTCCTTGAATACAACGAAGTCAGGCATGGAATTAATCAGCGTCCGCAGCCTTTTCTCGCTTCCAATTAGCTCTTCGCCCATTCGTTTGAGCTCCGTAATATCTCTTGAAATGAGCACATACGCGACGGGATTGCCTTTGCTGTCAAAGAGTGGGGTGGCGTAATTGCTGACATCAATCAAGCTGCCATCCTTGCGCTGTCTAACCGTTTCATAAGGAATGACATTTCGGGAACTCAACAAGCTGTTGTAAATTTCTACGGCTTCCCCTTTAAGGTGATCTGGAATCGTCGGGAGCTCTTGACCGAGCAGCTCCTGCTCCGTCCAGCCATATATTCTTTCGAAAGATTGGTTGGCTTTTACCACATGGAAGTTAGCGTTTACAACGAGAATCGCATCTTCGGTATTGCGGAAGTAGAACTCTAGCTGTTCTTTAGTAGACTTCAAGTCTTCATATAATTGCTGATGATTCGATGCAATCTCCCTCACGGTTTCATAGATGCCAACGATTTCGTTCTCCACAATGATCGGAAAGTTTTTTAACGAGACATGAATACTATGCCCCTGCTTATGCCGAAAAGCAGAATCGTACTCTTGCTGTATACCGCTAGCCGCATCCGCAAAAGCTCGTAGTTTTCGTTCTTTGTATTCTGGGAGAGTCAAATCTTGACCTTTGGTTCTCAGTTCACTCGCGTCATAGCCGAGCATTCTTTCTGCAGCCGGATTGGCGTCGAGGAGTGTTCCTTGCAAATCATAAGAGAAGATGGCGTCGGGATGATGTTCGAACAGCGATTTGTAGAAGTGATCTTGTTGTGAAACTGTGCGACTTTCTGCAGCTTCGTCTTTGTTGAGGGGTGATAAGGTAACCTGCGGTTGACGGAAAATGGGTAAATATTTGAACATGGCCACGTCCGGGGGAAGGACATGTACAATCGATCCGATCACCACTCCGCCGTAAAAGTAAGGGGAGAGTTCAAATAGCCACATCTTATTGTCATACTCCATTTCCCAGCTTACTCTTGAAGGAAAAGATTGTTGTATGAGAGATGAATGCTCCTTCCAATGCTTGGGTGAGATCCATCCTTTTTGATAGAGCAGTTGGGAAGCTTGAATGACTCGTCCTCCACGGTCCAAAACAGCAAGAGGCTGGGTCGTCTTTTTGGTGAGCTCAACAAAATACTGACTCAGTCGGAAGCGCTCAAACTTCAATTGCGTGTACAGCATATTCTCGATATCGCGGGCCGTTCCCACAACGGCATCAAGCGATCTGGGATCATTCACCGTCCAAAAGCCGGTTAAATCGATAATACCGAGAACTTTGCCTGTAGCGGGGTCGTGTATGGGAGCAGCGGAACATGTCCAACCATGAATCTCCTGGCAAAAATGCTCGCTGGCAAAAACTTGAATAGGTACCCCGGTGACCAGGGCTGTCCCTATCGCATTCGTCCCTGCACTACCTTCGCTCCAATCGGAGCCAGGCGAGAAGTTAATGTCTTCCGCCTTTAACATTAGAGACATATCGCCGTCGTAGTAAATCAGTTCGCCGGCTGCATTGGAATAGGTAACGAGATAGCCAGTATTCGCGGCAAGCCGCTTTAGCTTTTGCAGGAACGGTTCGACCATTCGGAATAACGGGTCAGACGTCACGTACTCTTGAATTTGATCCATTCCCAAGTTATAGGACGGTTTGATGTGGAGCGGGTTGAGTCCTTGCTCCATGCAGCGCTGCCAAGAATGGTGCATGAAAGACCTGACATTAACCTGCGAGGATCTTCCGGACATGAATTTTTCCCACTCGCGTTCAATTGTTGCTTTATCACTTTTCGGAGAAATGCTATTACTGAAAGTGTCGAATCTGCTTTTTGCCATAACTGCCCCCCTAGCAAGTGATAAATTAATTATAGGGGGAATATTTTCCTGCATCAATACATAGAAAACAAATTTGGTTCGGGAATATGTTGGGGAAATAGAAGGGATAGGTTTAATTCGGATATCAAAAAAAGGAGATGCTCTTTTCGCAGATTCAAAGAAGGGTGAAAGGATATAGGGTCCCGTTCATACCAAAGGATGCCTTACCTGTTTCTTCAGAAACTACAAGGACTAATGCATCCGTATGCTCGGACATCCCGATCGCTGCACGGTGGCGGGTGCCCATCTTTTGTTGGCCATACGTTTTGTCGGTCAGGGGGAGAATATTGGCTGCAGACACAATGATATCGTAGCGGATCAAGACGGCCCCATCGTGCAAAGGGCTACCCGGGACGAAGATAGATTCCACCAATGAACTGGAAATTTCTGCGGAAAGGGGAATGCCTGGTGTGATCAAGGCGTCTAAGGAATCTTCTCTTTGTATGACAATAAGAGCACCTTGTCGTTTTGAACTCATACGGTAGATGGCTTGGGAGATCTCTTCATATTTATTCGTGTAGGGAGCCAAAAAGCAACTTAAATAATAAGTGGATGCCAAAGCCCCTATGTTCGAGAAAAGTTTAGAAATGCGGTCGATGTCATTAAGAAGGCACGCTTTCTCTTGATCGAGATTGGAGATGATGCTGCCTATATTTTCGGATATGCCCATTAATTGATCTTTTAGTTCCAACTTCAAATAAGAGAAGTCGCATTCTTTATTTTCCATCATTCCAACCTTCCTTTCTTTACAATAGCGTTCCCGTTCATGAAAACTGTTATTCCAGTTATCTCCACATGGACTAGAGAATATTACCTGCATCCGAATAAGGGTTATCCTGCAAGCGGTTGAACGAACGGCTTGTGAGATAACCCTTTTTTCATGGCTGCACAATATATATCTATCGACTAAGTGTTTATTTATAGCTTGCGCGAATTTTCATCTTGCCCTTCATACCTGTGAGATCAATCGTCTCTGTATCGAGATCGAGCTTGGCGTACGGATGGCCATTCACCATGACGTTGGTCAACTGCTTGCCTGCGGGAACCCGGAGACGTAACTGAATACTCCCAATCTTCGTCCGGCTTGGCACTTCAAGATCAACGAATACTTCATTTTGCTCGATATTGGAGTTCATAGTATAGGTAACCGGACCGAACAGAGTAGGCGCATCGTATACTTGGATTCTCTTGCCTTGTTCAAGCCAAGCTCTCGGTGTCGCGAATCCAAGCTGTAGAATTTGTGGCTCCCCTTTGTGATTGGTTACTTCATTTATGAGCATTAGCCGCAAGATCTGCAGGGAAAAAGCGTTATTGGCGCTGTTTGGCGACAGGTAGATCCCGCGGTAATACTCATCCGGTGCCCAACCTTCCTCGAAGCTAGGAGGGGTGCAAGGTGCGCCGATTTCACAGGCACCGAATTGCAGAGGCCATTTGGATGCCAAAGGACCGACATTGGCCGATTCACCAGAGATAAAGGTGTTTCGAGTCATGGCATGAGCCAAGTGTCCATAAAAGCTGAGTATTAACTGATCGGGTTGGTCGTTATCAGCTAGAAACTTGGCATGTTTGACGGCATATACATCGTTGATCGCGCCATCCCGTACTTTAATCTGCCCTAACAGGCGGGAGCCGTGGTTGTAGAGATATTGGAGTGTGGCTTGGGCTTCCGGCGATCCCGGAGCGTAAAGATGAGCGGCATATGCATAATGCGCAACCAGGTTCCAGTAGCTTCCCAGGTATGTAGCAGCCAGATGGGTATAAGGCTCTTCTTTGTCTAGCAGGGATACGGATGTGAACAAACTGCCATCAGGGAGAATCGTACTGGACTTAGCAACAGCCTCGTCATAATACTTTCGAAAATTCTCTGCAATAGGCCCATACTTATCGGCTAACTTATCCTCCCCGAGCTCCTTCCAGACAGACACTATGCTCTGCAAGCCATACACCGCGGTCCCGATCTGATGAAGCCCATATACCGAGCTCTTCACATCACTTGAATATTGCTGTCTTTCAAGCAGATGATTGGGGTCGTTGGCATGCTGGGTCGCCAAATCATCAGCGAATGCTATGTGTGTCTCCATATTTTCCAGTATCAGACTCGCATCTCCAGTTAACCGGTAATAATCTGCAGCGTGGGTCAGCTTCTCGCCGAATTCCCAGCTGCGTCGATTCGCCCCTTTGGACATAGGCAATAAGTCTTTCAGCGATTGTCTGTAAATGTCGGTGAAGCCATAGCGGCCAAGGATGGCCACCGTGCTGTTGCTCTCCGGCTGATAGAAAGCTTGATAGGCATTCCCCAGGCTGTAGCGCCAAGTCATCAGCAGGTCCTGTATGAGTAAATTGCGTTGAGCATCCATCACGAGGTTTTCCGGGACGTGGAACAGGTTCCCCTCCGCCAACCGATTCTCCCAATAAGCCTTGGACTCGGCTCTTGCCCGCTGCTGTCCTTCTTGATCAGCATTAAGCTTAGGCGTATTCTGAGCAGGAGTGACCAGTCTCACCAAGTAGACCGTATGCGGCCCTTCATTGTCGAAATTAAACTTGTAGGTTAAATCCGTATTGTAGAACGAGCAGCCCGGACTGAAATAAATATAACTGCGGCCTTGATCGTCGAACAACTGGTTGCCGTCTTGGCGGAGGTTGTTGTTATCACACACTTGGATGCGAATAGTAGTCGATTGAAGTCCGGACTGTCCAGGATCAGCTGTAATTTCCACAAAGCTGGCTAAAATGTCGGTCCCCGGCAAGTAGGTGGCGAGCGACTCCTGGTGGTACTGAACACCTTCATAGTCCTGATAATTCAGCTCTAGAATAGGGAGGTATTCCTTATACAGCTCGGGGGTGCCGAGATTAGCCAAGCACGAGCCGAATAGCTCTTTGCCGTTGGCCCCTACGTAGATACGAGTGCTGATCCCGCCGGTGCGGTTCGATATAATTTGGCTTCCATCCGCTACAGTGAGAGCTACATCACCCAGACCGGTTGGTGGCTTCGGCTGCCCGAACGGAATATAATACACGCCGGTATCCGTCATAAAGCTGCCATTATCGGCTCCATTTATGGCATACATAATAGGTGTGAAGTAATCCTTCACATTGTCATACGTGGGTCCTTCTGGCATGCCGATAACTTGCTGGCCCCACACATCCTGAGGCGTTGCAAGCGCTTGGCATACCGAGCTTTTGTATTCTTCGGTAAGGATAGGACGCTCAGTACCTGGCGGGTATCCGATCGCGCTCGGGCGCAGGCCAATCCGCTTGGCCTGGGGTGGCTTCGAGTTATCTGGATTTGTCATAGGATCAATTTCACTCCTCAACTAGGATGGATGAAGCTATTGAGTAACAATATAACATTATAATATATATTATAACAATACTATCGCGGGAAGTCAGCTTATTCTAATTAAACATGCCATTGAGATTCATCGCTACGGCTTAGGGGTAAGGAGGTAAGGAGGGATCTGTTGTAATCTGTAATCTGTTTTTGAACTCCAAATGTAAAAGTGCCGCTTTATTCCTAAAGGTAAGTTGTCGTGTTATTACACTACAGGGTTCCGCGATTATGTTAAACTGGGTATAGGAAAGCCTTCTAATATTTGGTTACCCCCATTTTGTACAGAAAGGTAGTGGGACGGTGAAACTATCGCAAGTTAGACTATTGGTAAAAAACTTTGATAAAAGTGTAGCGTTTTACAGAGACGTGATGGAGTTTCCTTTGGGATTTTCCTCTGAGGAAATGCAGTTCGCATCGTTTAATACTGGCGAAACCAAAATCGAAATTTTTTCCCGCGAAAACATGGCAGAAGTGATTGGTGAGAACAATCTTCCAACCAATGGAGCATCACAATCGAAATTCTTACTCGCTTTTTCTGTTGACCAAGTCGATGACGTTTGTTCCCGTTTGAAAGAAAAAGGGGCGGTACTCCTTCGCGAGCCCCACGATCGACAAGCCTGGAATGCCAGGGTTGCCCATTTATGCGATCCCGATGGCAATGTGATTGAACTATACAAACACCCTCTTTAATGACCGTTTTTATATTTTTTCTACCACTTACAGCGTGGAGAACCATACCACACAATCGTAGAAACTATCGGAAACGATAGTTGGATTAACCGCCTTTTCAATGGGCGGTTTTCTTTTGGTCGAAAATCATAGAGAAGCGAGAAGATCTATCTGCATCTCAAGCATTTAGCCATTTGAAGCTAAAGCCGATTGTGCTATCATGTCGGAGGAGAGCAGCGTATGCGAAAGCATCGTGCCAGTGAGCGCTATAGAGGAAATGTTGTTATGCCAGCGGACGCTCTTGAGATCGCACGATTCATCGACCGACTCAGAGAACGTGCATTGTTAGTATAAGGAGGGATTTTCAATGGATGTAGCTGAACTGTTAAAAAAGAAAGACCTCAAGGCAAAGGAAAAAACAGAGCTCTTGGCGGAAGCGCTTATGAGCGGCATTCTAGCCATTCCGGACATGATCCAATTTGCCTCCACCGCCAAAGAGCCGGCAAAGGCCACTTGTATGGAAGCATTGGAATATGCCACAAGTCAGAAACCAGAGGTCGCAACAACGCCGGAGGTACTGGAGTTCGCTGCCAGCCATCTCCAAGCACAAGCTCCCCGTCTCAAATGGGAATCGTCAAAGGTCATCGGCAACATCGCACATCTCTTCTCGGCACAACTCGACACAGCGGTTGCGGGTCTGCTGGATAATTCCAAAGACGATAGTACCGTCGTTCGCTGGAGTGCCGCCTATGCGCTTACCCGAATCGTGAGCCTGCCCTCATACTCTAACGACCCATTCCGAAGCAAGCTGCGCACTATTGTTGAATCCGAGGAAAAAGACAGCATCAAAAAAATGTACATAAGGGCGTTAAAATAACAATATTCACTAAGCGGCTTCTAGAAGCACATCAACCTTTTTGCCTCGCTGGGAAAGGGTTCTTTGGAATGCAGCTAAGGGCGAGCCAACAAATCGTGAACAATCCGGAAAACTGACTATTTCAATCTCTGGCAAAACCTCATACAATAATAGAAATGGCTATATTATAAAAAACTTTCACCTACGTGAATGAAAAGGAGGCAAAATGAACGTTTATAGCTCCTACCTACCTATCGAAGGCGCTGAACTGCAAGGGGAGAATCCGCTGCCGAAGTTCCGTAACCGTAATCACCATAGAGAGGTCCCGACCAACGGCAGTCTTTCGGACAAGAGTAAAGAACTTTTGGGCTACGAGACAGGCGAAAGGTACTTGCCTTACCGGATGCAGGATCGATATTCACGGGATCGCAAGTTGATCCATTTGAAGACGATCGTTCTTGAGAATGAAGTGTTGAAAGCTATCTTTTTGCCCGATTACGGGGGACGATTATATTCGCTATATGATAAAAGAACAGAACGTGAGATTTTATATAAAAATCCGGTGTTTCAACCTGCTAATCTAGCTATTCTGAACGCGTGGTTCTCGGGTGGGATTGAGTGGAATATTGGGCAGCTCGGCCATACCTTCTCGACTTCCTCTCCGCTCCATGCCGCCAAGCTGCGTGATGATGAGGGGAATGAGTTTCTTAGACTGTATGAGTATGAACGCTGCAAGAATATGTTCTGGCATATTGATTTTCACCTGCCTAAGGGCGCTGAGCAGCTTCTCGTCTATGTGCGTATGATCAATGACAACCCGGACTCCATTCCTATGTATTGGTGGACGAATATTGCGGTAGAGGAGACAGAGAAGTCGAGGGTGTTCTCTTCTACCAGTGAAGTCATCTATATCGATCATCACGTGAGAGGGTTTGGAGCAGATCACCTGCCCTATTTGCCTACTGTTCCTCATACGGATGTCTCTTACCCGATGCGCTTCCCTTTTGCGAATGAATATTTTTTCCAAACGCCGGAATCTTGCAAGTCTCCTTGGGAGGCCGTTGTGTATGAGGATGGCAAGGTTTTCTATGAACGTTCTACCCCTCTGCTGCGATATCGTAAAATGTTTTGTTGGGGCAACCACGCAGGGGGCAGACGGTGGTGCGATTTTCTGGCTAAGCCGGGTCAAGGTAACTATATTGAAATTCAAGGTGGACTGGCGCCTACGCAGCTTCATGGTCTGAATATGCCGGCGAATACGGTATGGGACTTCACGCAGATACTGGGTGTAACGGAAGCGGATACCGATCGGGCTTATCAGGAGAGCTGGAACGATGCACGGGAATACATACAGGAGCGGGTGGACGGCAGTCTCAGCGAAGCGGAAGTGAATGCTGCGCACCAAAAGCTCCGAGCTTATGCGGACAAGCAGCCAGAAGCGATATTGAATGTCGGATCGGGTTGGGGAGCGTTGGAAAGAATACGTCGGGAGAAATTAGAGGGACGAGGCGTTCCGGCGGGACTTCCATTCGGGGAGGCAACCCTTACAGAGTCGCAACAGCCTTGGCTTGATTTGCTGTTTACCGGACAATTCCCTGAGCAGGCTGCCCAGGATATCCCGGTATCCTGGATGGTGCAGAAGGAATGGGTGGAGCTGCTTCGAGCGAGCCTTATCTCTGCTGATAATAATCAGGCATCTTGGACAGCCTTTATGCACTACGGTGTAATGTTATACGAGCAAGGCTTGGAAGAGGATGCACTAGAGGCATGGGAGGCCTCATTAAGGCTGCAGCCATCAGCATGGGTGTACAGGAACTTGGCTGAGGTCATGAAGCGGAGAGGAGCCAAGGATGCCGCTTTGTCTTATTTGGAGCAAGCTTATGCTGTATCCGAGGGGTTCCCGGACAGGGCTTTTGCTGAAGAATATCTGGACCTGCTTATCCAGTATAAGGAGTACGAGAAGGCTTGGCGTATATACGAGTCATTGCCTGAGGAATTTGCAGCGAGTGATCGAGTGCAGATTATTGTGGGAGCAGCCGCGCTTGAATTGAACAAGGAAGCCTTCTTAGGCAAGCTATTCGAGTCAGAATTTGCCGTGATCCGTGAAGGCGAGACCTTGATTGTGCAGCTGTGGTATCAATACAACGCCCGGAAGCTGGCGAGCGCTAGAAATGAACCGCTGACCCAGGAGCATCTGGAAGAAGCTAAGAAGAGCTTCCCCCCGCCTACCAATATAGATTTCAGAACGATAGAAACATAAGTCGCCTAAGGCGCGGTAGTCAAGAGAGACTTGATTACCGCTTTCTTCTTGCTACAATAGGCTTAATGTGTGTAAGCGGCGCTTAACTGTGCTATCTTTATGAACATACCGACTATACCAAGCTTTTAAGGGAGACTATTAAATGACTACACAACAAGGTACAAAAGATAACCCGTGGAAGCTCAAAACGCCGCCTCAAACCTCTGAATACGAAATGTACAAAGACGAAAAAGACGGGAAAGAAATCATTGTCTGTACAGTGGGCAAGACGGTGCTGCATTATGACTATCGGTGTATAAAAGACTTGCACACTATGCTTCTGGAGCATGGGGACTGGATGGAGCTGGGCAGCGCAGATGAGCAGAAGCCGGCAAAAGATGGAACCGTCGAAGCTTGGGGACGTTCAGAGGACAATCCAGTCGGTGGTTGGTATGGCCTTAAGAAAGGATTGCGCGGACGATTCGGAATGTATGTGCCGCCGTTGATGGAGGCGTTAGGGCTTGCAGAGGTCGAACATAATCCTAAGAATAATCGCATGAGGGCAGTATGACCAGGAAATGGATCAATGTCGATTAAGACAGTGGTTGGCATACGGTTCATGAACGGTTTAAAGTGCACCTCTTAGAAGACATTGGAGAACCTATGGGTTTAGCCTATGAATTCTAAGGGGTGCATTTTATATATGCCACATGTTCACTGGAAGTTGACACCTAATAGGAGAGAGGATATGATTTTTACAATCAGATATGAACTTGAACGTGTATCTTAAATAGATAAATACCAGATGTCGAGAGGAGCCCCGGAGCATGGACAAAGCCAGTCGGACCACCTTCAGAACAAGATTGGATAATATGGTCTCCAAGCTGAGAAATGATATTATCTCAGGCGCCCTTGCCCCCGGCAAGTATCTGCCCTCGGAGACAGCACTCGGGGAGCAATATCAGCTGAGCAAGAACTCGGTCCGCATCGGGCTGGACCTGTTGGTCGCCGAGAAGCTGATTGAGAAGGTGCCGCGAGTCGGTAACCGGATCCGTACCCCTGCATCCGAAGGAGTGGTTACGATCCGTATGGGATATCATCCACTGCTGGTTAAGGATATTCATCTGAACCAGCTGGTATCTGCGTTCCATTCCCGATATCCTCATATTCGGGTTCGATTGATCCCTCTTCCCTATGAGAATTATGCGGATACGGCGAGAGATGCTTTTATGGACGATGAGCTGGATGTCGTCTCCGTGAATCACCTGAACTTCTTACATTTGGTGGAGAACGGTGCGTTGAGCGCTATGGAACCTATCGAGCAGGATCCAGGTTTGTACTCCTTCTTAACCCAGGCTTTTACAGAGCAGGGGGTAACCTATGTGAAGCCAGTAACCTTCTCTCCGGTTATCTTATGTTATAACAAGCTGCATTTTATAGAGAATCATGTATCGGAGCCGGACAGCAGTTGGTCGTGGAAGGACCTGCAGGAGCAGGCTCGAGTACTTAGCGACGGCAATGATCGGTTCGGTTTCTACTTTCACCTCTTGTCCGACAATCGATGGCCGATCTTCATGCTGCAAAGCGGCGCACACTTCAGCGGGGATGAGCGCAAGGGCATTTGCACACCTGAACTTAAGCACGGTTTATCCGCCTGCCGTGATCTGGTCTATAATAAAGAGATATTCCCAACCTACCTGTCTGAGAATGATTCCGATGCCGAATCGTTGTTCCTGAAGGGTAAGGTATCCATGATTATGACGACGTATTTCAGTCTGAATGCTCTGCGGGAAGCTAAGTTTCCGTTTGAAATTGCGCCGCTGCCCTATTTGAATCAGGCAAAGACCTTGCTGCTGTCCATTGGACTCGGGGTTAGCAAGCAATCTAAGGCGAAGCAGGCTGTACAGGAGTTCGTGCAATATTTTGTCTCCTATGAAGCTCAGCTCTATATCAGGCAGCATACACTGAGCCTTCCAAGCATGAAACGAGCAGCTGAGTGGCAAGGGAAGGAGCTGTTCTATCGTCCCTCCAGATTCCATCTATACCGGGATATCATGCCGACTTTCGCATTGTTCTCCGAGCTTGGTCTAGGTGGACGGGAATACACAACGCTTAGCAGGGAGCTGAAGCTGTTCTGGTCCAGGATGGAGGAGCTAGAGGATGTATGCGCACGGCTTCAAGAGGGGTTGTAGGTTGTCTAATAGCTCAGTGTCAAAAGACCGTCCGGTTCTACTTACACCGGACGGCCTTTTGAGTGAATCGATCACTTGTCGAACTTCATTAGATTGGTGCCTGACACGTAGTAGAGATCACCCGAGTTGTCTTGTGTCAGAAGTCCGACTCCGCTACCTATAAGCAGCTCAACAGCCTTCGTTGCAGGATCCATCCGGTACAGCTTGGCGCCAATCGTGACGTAGATGAAGCCGTTATCAGCGATCTCCATCTTGGCATCACGCCATACATGACCGGCTCCGGCATAGCTCACGGGGAATTTGTCCGCGCTGTATACGATAGTCCGTGTAGTCGGATTAAAGATGAACAAGGTTCCCTCCGCTATTCCCCAGATGTTCCCGTCCGGACCAAGCATCAGCTCGGTTATGGCTCTCTTGCCCGGAACGGGTACGATCTCGAATGCTTTGGTATTGGTAACCGTATCCCATACGAACAGCTTAGCCTCCGTTGCTGTCGGTGTGCTGCCGAGCCCGCCCCACACGGATGTTCCTCCGAACACCTCATTATTCTTGTAAGCGAGCGTTATGATACTCTGGTCAGGAATCAGGTTGTTGTATACGTTGAGCCCTGCAGTGCCAATGTCATAAACGGCCAGAGCCCCACCAAGATGGCCATAAACGGGCACGGTTCCAACGAACAACTTGTTCAGCGAGGATACGCCCAGCATCCCGAACGGACGATCTTGGTCCCAGGTTTTCAAGCTGAACAGCGTTTGCGGTGCGCCGGGCGCGGTTACATCGTAGGATTGGATATTAGCTCCAGGGTAAATACCGGAGTATAGAATATTGCCCGCTGACGTTATGTTCTCCGCCTGACCCGGTCCCTTGAGCTGCGTACTGGTGCCAGCAACAGGATCATAAATCCCCATCCCTCCAAGGAGATAGCCGAATGTGTAGATTTTACCATCAGGACCTTTCTTGACGGATTGGATGCTCGTCGGCGATGCGGGAACGCTGATCGGGGTTTTGGACCAGGTGCCTGTCTGCAGATTATACTTCAGGATATGTCCATCCCTTAGCCCAGCCAACAGTGAAGTGCCGGGATAGCCGGGCTCGTTCAAGGTGAGGAACGTTGACCCGCTTATATTCGCCCCTACTGAGGCAAGGAACGCCTCCGACTTGGAGGTCAGGTCGTAGGAATACAAGTCGCCAGTCTTGGTGTAGTACACTTTGTTTGCAACTGGAGACAGCTTGCTGACCCCAATGGAAGTAAGTCCGATGATAGTTTTTTCGACTTGGAGCGTGGTTTTGTCCATTACGATCGTTTCGTCTTCAGGCGACATTCTGACAAAAAGCTTGTCATTCACATAGTTCGTATAATAAGCAAATTCGGAAGCAGCATAAGCGGCTGGGAGGATATTCGTCTTCACTCCGCTGTTGTTATCGTATCGGATCAAATGGGCGTGAGAACCGATCCCCATGTATAGCTGATGGGCACTTTCATCATAGGCGATAGACCGGACATATTGCTCGCCTGGTTCGATTTGCCCGCCGAATGCCGTTACTCCGACGCCTGGCTCATATTTGAACGCTTTACCGCCCGGGTATGTGCCTCCGTATATTTTGCCATTCGTTCCAGGTGTGAGTTCCCAGATCGTCGTTTCTCCAGGAATGGCCACACCAAGATCACTGATGGTCGTCGAACCGGGTATATATCGGAAAAGCTTGCCGGAAGCGGTGCCCACGTAGACTGAATTATCGGTGGCTACAGCCATGCCCCAGACAGCAGATGCTCCAGGAAGATCGAGCGAGCGGATGAATTGTCCGGTGATTGCGTTGAATACTACGAATTTCGAAGTGGACCCGCTTGAACCCACATAGAGGTAGTCATTCCCGCTGGAATCCTTGCCGAATGCGGAATAAGAGACGGCTGCGTTCGTTACTTGAACGCCAAGATTAATAATCTGAGGGGTCGTTAAGGTAATGGCGTCAAAGTTGGCCGTAGAAGTAGCGCCTATAGAGCTGTAGAGCAAGACGCTAACACTAGCTGTGCCGGTCGGGGAAATGTAAGAGACAGCGGCTTGAGTCCATTGGGATAAGCTGCCGCTGAATGCTTTTGACGTAGAATACAGCAGCACGTTGTTGGCGTCCCAGAATCGCAAAAAGATGCTTACATTGCCGCTTGTTACGTAGATTTGCGCAGAAGCATCGACCTGTTTCCCCGCGGTTACGGCTACCTTGGCGCTCTCAGCGCCAATCGAACCGGTCGTGCTGCTGTCAACCAGCTTCAAGCTTTTGGTTCCGTCGCTTGCCCGTTCGGAAGTTACGGATACTCCTGTGGATCCGAATGTTTGTGACCAACCCGGAATGGTAGAACCGGATAGAGGTGATTCAAAAGAGGGGTTAGCAAGGTTCAGATTCGTAGGTGCTGCATGAGCATTTTGATAAGGTAAGAATGGCAACAGACTGAGCAGAAGAAGCATACAAAGCAATCGACCGATCCAGATCGTAACGGGCCTACTAAGCATCATTTTTCATTCTCCTTTATTCTTTTTTTTGTGATAACCGCGGGCAGATTTTGCAGGGCTATACTGTAAAATAAGTCTGAGGCACCTCCTTCGACCATTAGTCTATATCTGGTATACAGGTCATCTTTAGATTATTTTATTTTGAAAGCGCTGTCAACACATATTGACTAGGGATAATGGGATCCTTTATGAGACGTAAGTACTCAAGAAATTCTTTTAAAATGCGGTTATTGTAATATAATGTCGGAGGGTGAGTCTGCAGAATCAATTTGGTTCCATTCCATTGACAGTCAATTCGTTATGTTATTAAGATTGAGTTGAATATGATTCAGATATAAACCAGAACTGAGGAGGATGACAATGAAGAGGAAGCTTATGGTTGGTTGTTTGGCGGCAGTCCTGACCGTTACGGGTTGGAGCGGGGCCGCTTCTGCTGTTGAGACCGACGGTAATACGGCTCGTTCAACGTTGGAGACTAGAACGTTCGGACAGCCGGAGGATCTGGGTACAGTTCTGCAAAGCATCTCCACAATTGATACCGCTTACGGAACGGAAAACGGCAAGCCTGTCATGTATACGAGCGCAAGCGGTACGCCGTCGACCTTCAATGTCATTGATCTCCAGTCCAACCAGTTGCTGCGTACATTCCCGTTGCCTGGGGTGGGCAGTGTTTGGACACATACAGTTGATGCTTCAGGAAATGTGTATATCGCCGGAGATGGCAAGCTGTACCGTTATTCACCGACGGCTCTAACCGTCATGGACTTGGGAGCAGTTCCGGGCAGAGCTATTTATGGGCTAAGCACGGACGAAGCGGGTAACGTCTATGGAGGTTCTTATCCGAATGCCAAGGTGTTCAAATATGACGTGGCCTCTAGTACCTTCCGCGATTACGGCACTGTGCAGGAAGGGCAGGATTATGTACGAGGCGCTGCTTATTATGGCGGATCTATCTATGCGGGCATCGGTTCAAAAGGATCACTGGTCAAAGTTGATGCCGAGACGGGTGCCAAAACACAAATTCCACTTCCGGAGAGACCGGATTACAATACAGCTAACTTCGGTTTCGTTTACGATCTGAACGTAGTCGGCAAATACTTATTCGTCCATTTGAGCACGGAGAGTTATATGTTCGTGTATGACCTTGAGTCGCAGCAATGGACCAATGTCTGGGTGAAGGGCTACCGAGGCTTGTATACATCGCCAGAGCTTGATGGGAAAACTTATTTTGTCGCTGGAGGCAAGCTGCAGTCTCTTGATCTTACTACACTAATTGTTGAAGACACGGGAATTGCCTTTGGAACGTACCTGCGCCATTCAGAGTGGGTAGAAATTCCGGGTGATCCAGATTTGCCAGGTAAAAGCTTGGTAACGATCCAATTCGGCGGCGCGATCACGTATTTCAACCTGACCACGAAGAAAGTAAAGACAGTGGAGCCTGTTGTCCAAGGTAACCCCATTGAAATCCAGTCACTGGGTAAAGACGAGAGTGGCAAGCTGTACGCCAGCGGCTACATGGGAACAACGGCAGCACAAGTGGATCCTGTTACAGGAAACAAGCTCCCGTTCCCGTTGGGGCAAGCAGAAGGCATGGTGGCAGCCAACGGGAAAATGTACTTCGGTTTATACACGGGGGCTGTTCTACGAGAATTCGATCCTGCTCAACCCGTGGTTAATAATGTGAATCCGCGATTGCTCTACGATATCGCTGAGGATCAGGACCGTCCGTTCGCCATGTTAGCCGCAGCAGGCAAGCTGTTCGCTGGTACAATTCCGACATACGGACAACTTGGCGGCGCGGTGACCGTTGTCGATCCGACTGGGCCTAATGCTGCCAAAACTTATCGTAACGTTGTGCAAGATCAAAGTGTAATCGGACTCGCTTACCGGGATGGCAAGCTGTACGGGTCTACCTCCATCTGGGGCGGCCTCGGCATTGATCCCAGCCAGACAGAAGCGAAGCTGTTCGTCATGAATCCGGATACGGGTGAGAAGCTGAACGAAGTAACGCCACAGCTTCCAGGTGCGGTCAAACCGAAAGCAATCGGAGGCTTGTCATTTGGGCCGGACGGCTTGTTGTGGGGAGCCGCATACGGGACGATCTTTGCAGCCAATCCTGACACGTTTGAGATCGTTAAAAGCAAGGAAATCAAAGCAACCGATTGGAACTTCAATCATTTGTGGCGTCCGACCTATCTGCATTGGGGTGACGATGGTCTTTTATACACGACGGTTGGCTACAACTTGACCGTAATCGATCCTTCTACGCTGGAGCATAAAGTGTTGGATACAACCGCTTTGATGGAAATTGGAGATGATGGACATCTCTACTACACCAAAGGCTCCCGACTGGCGCGTATTCAGGTAAGTGATACTGACTTCACGGCACCTGCGGCACCTGTTGTGGTTAGCCCTCAGAAGCCGGAAAAGACTAACACACTTAGTCCTATCGTGAAGATATCCGCAGAAGCCGGCTCTACCATTCAGGTGTTAGACCGGGATGAGATTGTAGGTAGTGCAATTGCTTCAGCAGACGGAGCTACGGATGTGGCGCTGACGTTGCCGAGTGCGGGTGTCTACAACAAGCTTACAGCTGTCGCAATTGATGCTGCTGGTAATCGAAGCGAGGCAGCCAAGCTGCCGAACTTGATTGTGAAGTTGGGCAAGGATAAGGACGATCGTGATGATGATTATGATGTTGATGACGACGCCGATGACGGCACGGATGAATCGTGATGATTGGGATAACTAGGGTTAAGGGGCAGCGCGTGCAGATTTATCTGCATGTCGCTGCCCTTTGTTCACTCCGTGAAACTAAACGGAGCACGGCTTTGCTCTAAGCGGAAAATCCGCTCTACAGTTGGCTAAACAGAGCTTGGCCTTGCTCTGAAGCGAAAAAACCGCTTTACAGCACGCGAAAACCTAACGAGTACGCCGCATCTCTGCTTCATTCCACTAAATCTGATTAGTTAAGTACCTCCCAAGCACCTATTCGACGATTCACCCACCACTTGGCGTCCAATAGGTACCTCGCAGGTACCTAACGCTTTATTTCTCCACCTAAATTCCAGTAATCTGATTAGTTAAGTACCTCCCAAGCACCTATTCGACGTTTCACCCACCACTTGGCATCCATTAGGTGCCTCGCAGGTACCTAACGCTCCATTTCCCCACCTAAATTCCAGTAATCTGATTAGTTAAGTACCTCCCAAGCACCTATTCGACGTTTCACCCACCACTTGGCGTCCAATACGTACCTCGCAGGTACCTAATGCTTTATTTCTCCACCTAAATTCCAGTAATCTGATTAGTTAAGTACCTCCCAAGCACCTATTCGACGTTTCACCCACCACTTGGCGTCCAATAGGTACCTCGCAGGTACCTAATGCTTTATTTCTCCACCTAAATTCCAGTAATCTGATTAGTTAAGTACCTCCCAAGCACCTATTCGACGTTTCACCCACCACTTGGCGTCCATTAGTTGCCTCGCAGGTACCTAATGCTCCATTCCTCCACCTAAATTCCACTAAATCTGATTAGTTAAGTACCTCCCAAGCACCTATTCGACGTTTCACCCCACCACTTGGCGTCCAATAGGTACCTCGTAGGTACCTAACGCTTTATTTCTACACCTAAATTCCAGTAATAGTTAAGGACCTCCCAAGCACCTATTCGACGTTTCACCGACCACTTGGCGTCCATTAGGTACCTCGCAGGTACCTAACGCTCCATTCCGTCTCCTTCTTTCCACTGATTCAGGTCCCAATATAAAAAAACATGCAAATGAACCAGCTCAAGCGGAGTCATAGCTTGAGCTGGTTCATTGTTGTTAGCGGATGCCCTGGTGGTGGGGCAATTAAACGATCGGCTTCAAGTTACAGCATCAACTCTAACCACTGTTCCTTGGTTACCTGACCGCAATAATAGTGCAGATCAATATCCTCAAGCAGCGTGCTCAGAGCCTGTGTCTCATAACGAACCCCGACAAACTTTGCCGCCAATTCGCTGCTGTCCCCTCGACCGAAGAAATCCCCATATATAGTTGCGCCTGTGATAAGACCCTCTTCTACCTGTAGTCGAACATCGAACGTACCTGCACCCTCGATCCTTCGTGTCTGGCGCACGTTGAAGGCAGGAGAGCGGCCATAATTCCAATCCCAGCTGCGGTAACGCTCGTCCGCCAGCTTCCGCACCTCGGACCAGTCCTGCTCCGTGAGCTCATAGTAAGGAATCTCGTTCTCGCCTTCGAATAGTGCTTCCAACAGGCTCTGTCTGAATTGCTCAATCGTCATCGGCTGTGCAAGAAATTCCGAAATATTCGCAACCCTGCTCCGAATCGACTTGGTTGATTTGGATACATATTTATCGGGGTTCACTCGTAGCGCCGAGACCACATTCTCAATCTCGGAATCGAAGAGAAGCGTACCGTGACTGAACATTTTACCCTTCGTAGAGTACTGTGCATTTCCAGATATTTTGCGTTCACCCACCTGCAGGTCATTGCGTCCGGTCATTTCGGCATCTACGCCGAGCTTGCGAAGAGCGCGAACAACAGGCTCGGTAAACTTCTTGAAGTTATGGAACGATTGGCCGTCGTCCTTCATAATGAAGCTGAAATTCAGATTGCCGAGATCATGATAGACAGCCCCGCCCCCCGAAAGCCTGCGAACGACATGGATGCCATTGCGTTCCACATATTCCGCGTTAATCTCTTCAACGGTGTTCTGGTTTCGACCAATGATAATCGACGGTTCGTTGATGTAGAACAACAAGTAGTCGTCATGATCAGGCAGAGAACTCAATATATATTCCTCTAACGCCAGATTAAGCGATGGATCATTAATGTTGTTGTTGCTTATGAAACGCATGGGTCGTCTCCTCCAATTTGAGGTTTAATGGATCTAATGATAACACAATGGAGGACGAATCTCCTTATGAGGCCATTCGAGTGGCTGCTGTACCTGAACTTTGGTAGAATCTCCTGACAAAATAAAAGCACCCTTGTTGGGTGCGAATTATATGTATTCCTTCAAGTTAGTTTTCAATAACAATGCCGCTTAATTTGAGATTGACTTGGTTCGCAATGGTATCTCCAACGGGGCATGTCTGTTCTAAGAATTCCACGAATTGTTCGACCTGTTCTTTGGAGGCATCGGTTTTGATATGAAACGTATAACGAATTTCAGAATACCCGGGACGCACGTCAGATTTTTTAAAGAAGCCGTCCAAGTCAAGGTCTCCTTCAACCTCTACCCGGAAATCATCTAGACGAACATTAAACTTTTTGGCATATACTCTAGCCACGATCGATTGGCATGCTGCCAACGCACCAAGCACCGCTTCAACTGGATTCATGCCTGTATCGGTTCCGCCCAAACTTTTGGGTTCGTCAATCGTCAATTCGAAATTTCTGGAACGTACTTTGACAACTACGCCTTCTTGTAATTGTGCTGTAGCTTTAAATGTGCTAATTGGCATTATTTCTCACTCCTAGGATTGATATAAATTGAAAATATCTTAACATACAATTCCGATAATGTTAATAGGGATTGTAAAAATTTTTGAGTACCCTCCCTATTGACAACAATATTGCGGCTTCCACAGCGAACAAGTACATAGGCCTTTTCGGGTGGTAATGTATGCAAATTGCTCATCACATCAAGGAATTCGTACAAGGATGGAGAATGACTACTAGTATACCGAAGAAGGAATGGGTTATCCCGTGCCCTTTTCCATATGAGAGGAGTACCCGAATGCTGTTCGTCTGGATCGCCTTGTGGGGGATCGGGTTATTCCTGATCGTGAACGAGCCGCGCACGGCCTCGATCCGTTGGCTTGCGTTGGTTACTTTTTGCGGAGGTGCTGGGGCGCTCGCGGCCACGTTGGATGATCGTTTCATCCCGGCAGTCCAGCAATCCTTACGTTACGCCAGCTGGGAGCCCGCGCTCTATCGCCTTCAGGCGTCATCGTCGCTAGTTTCATATTACGGCCTTCCATATTCTTTCTGCATGTATACGTTGGCATTCCGACCGATCCGAATGCCGTCCAGCTTGCGCCGCTGGCTTCCAGTCTTATTACTTCTACCGGTAGTCTGCTTCCTGCTGTTCACTCCGCCCTATAATGAAGTGTATCCCATCACTTTTCGAGTGGTAGTATGGTGGGCGGTGCCGCTTATCTTGTTCGGGGCGGTTAATATGATCGTGCAGCGTCCTCAGCATCCGGCCTATCTCGCAACCTACCGAGTTGCCAGCTTGGCGGTGCTGGTGCCCGTTCTTGTGTCGATGCTTCTCAACTATGTACTTCCAAGTATAGGCCTGCTTCGGATGTGGGTGTACAACACTTGGTTCGTTGGCACTGGGATATTGTTCTTCATCATTGCTCTTTCGACTTACGGCTTCATGGGGATTAGAGTGCTTATCGACCGGCGTAGGCTGGATTCGGCGTTTCGGGCTGTGACCAATGGGACTGTGCTGCTCAACCATTCCATGAAGAACGATGCGGCTAAGCTCCGATTGTTCGGTCATAGGATTCGGGAGCGGGCATCGTCTAGCGGGGATCAAGAGCTGCTTGCCGACATCGAGGTTATGCTGTCGGCTTCCCTGCATATGCAAGAGATGATAGCCCGCGTACATCGCAAAACGGAGGATTTGGTTCTGCGGCCGGCGGCCACCGATTCTGCCGTCATGATCCGTGAAGTACTTGACGCGCTAGCTCCGCAAATGGGCGGCATTGCGCTGCAGGTCTCGCTGACGGAAGGCTGGCAGTGTACGGTTGATAAAGCCCAGACAGCAGAGGCGATCGGGAATGTGTTGTCCAATGCCGTCGAGGCGCTGCGCGGACAAGGTAAAATGGCGGTCAAATGGAGCGAAGGCAAAAAGGACCTAACGCTCGAAATAAGCGATAGCGGTCCAGGTATGGACGCTGCACAGGTCAGGCTTGCACTCGATCCGTTCTATACGACCAAATCGGGCAGCGGTACGAACTTCGGACTTGGCTTGCCCTACGCGTATCAGGTCATGCGCAAGCACGGAGGCTCTCTGCATATCCGCAGTAAGCCGGGAGTGGGAACGCGAATTAGTCTGACCTTCCCCAAACGGAGCGTGAATGCAGTTCGCTTGAATCCATTGCACACAGCGGAGGGATCATAGATGGAGCCTATCAAGGTGTGGCTGATAGAAGATGATGATTGGCTGAGGGGGTTGACGGAGTATCTGAGCAATCAGGCCGATCTTGCCCTGGTGTTCACCTCGGGAGAACCGGCAGCGGTGCGGCTTAAGCTGACAGAGCCTGATGCAGCAGCCGATGTAGTCCTGATGGACATCATGCTGCACGGTGTGCCAGAAGGGATTGCCCTTGCGGAGGAGACAGTCGCCGTCACGGGTGCCAGGGTCATTATGCTGACCTCAATGGAGGAGCGCGACCTCATTCTCCGCTCGTTCCAGGCTGGCGCGCTCGACTATCGGATCAAGGCGGACTTCGAGTCCCTCCCGGACGCGATCCGTCAAGCTGTGGCGAAGGTATCGGCCATCAGCCCAGTAGCGGCGGAGCGTATGCGAGAGGAATTCCGCCGGCTGAAGAAGCTGGAGCGGGAGTTCGAGGTCAACCGTATGAGCGACAAGATTACGCCATCGGAGATGCAGCTGCTCGACTTAATTGATCAAGGCTACTCCCAATCCCAGATCGCCGACAAGCGCTTCGTGTCGATTCGTACGATCAAGAACCAGATCAACTATATACTCAAAAAACTGCAAACGACAAGCTCCAGGGAGGCTGCGCGGCAGGTGAAGGCGCTTGGACTGCTTGGACGCAACCGAACGGAGAAGCGGGAAGAGGATGGTACCAGATAAAGATGGTACTATTTTTTTTGGCCATTTTTACTAGAATGAAGGCATGCAGTAAGAATCCCATACGAGGATTTGAGGAGGAAGAACACTTATGTTGATACCGCTACTAAGGAAACATTGGACATCTTTTCTTGGTGTATTGTTCATCTTGGCTGCGTTCATTACGCTGTTCCGTTACACGCTCGATCAGAATTGGCTCACAGATCCGATCAAGATCGGAGCCGGTCTCTTATGCGGAATCGGTCTTTCCATTGCAGGAGTCACCCTCTCGCTGACAAAGGGGAGAAAAGCAGTCGGTGACATCGTCATCGGATTAGGCGCTTGCATTCTGTATGCGACGTTCTCCTTCGCAGGCATCTACTTCGACCTATGGTCGCCGTTTACTGTAATGCTGAGTATGACCGCAGTAACTGTGCTGCTGTCGATCTTGGCCTTCCGCTTCAATTCCCGGCTGGTTATGAACATTGCACTTGTCGGAGGATTATTGTCGCCTGTGCTTATGCGTCCGGAGACGGATCAGGTATTCACTCTGTTCCTCTACTTGTTGGTCATGAATGTAGCCTTCTTCATATTAAGCATTGCTCGACGATGGAGTGAGCTGCGAAGCGCATCTTTTATAGGGACATGGCTCATCTATGCTGTCTACTTTGTGCAGTTCAATCCGCCAGTAGATGGCTTGTGGACGATGCCCGTCCGGTATGCAACCGCAGCATTCGTCTTTTATCTGATCGGATTCCTGTTCGCCTCCTGGCGAAATGGACGTTCATTCGACGGGTGGAACCTGTACCTGAGTCTGACTAATGGCGTCCTGTTCGGCTGCTGGGCCTTGTATTTGCTCGATGGGGATCTCCCGATGGGTGTGCTGCTAGCATTAATTGGGTTGGCCTATACGCTGACGGGTGCAGTCGTATTCCGGGCAGCTCCCAACGCCATCACGTTCTCCCTTAGTCATGGGCTGGGCGGGGTGCTCCTGATGCTCATTGCAGCAGGTCAGCTCGGAGACGGCTTGACATTCAAGCCCCTTCTCAACGTATTTGTGTGGGGTGCCATTGCAGCTGCACTGACCGGTGTAGCACGACTGAAACATTGGAGAATAGCAGAGCTCGCCGCCATCGCCATCTGGGGGATCGTCGGAGCTTACTGGTATATAGTGACTTGGGATACGCCTCGCGGTGAATGGTTCGGAGTGTTCATTCCTTTTCTCAATTGGGGCGCGGTCTCATGGATGCTGCTTGCTGCACTCGGATTCTACTTCTCCCTGTATCGCAAGTTCCGCCTCACTGCCCATGTCGACCGTATGCTAACAAGCCTATATGCCTTGCTGGCGCATTTAATCATAGGGGGACTCCTCACGGTGCAGATCGAAAGCGCCTTTGAAGAATATGGCTCCATCACCAACCATACCGCGTTGTCGCTGACCCTGTCTTGTGTGTGGGGGGTATATGCTCTGCTGCTCTTCCTGTGGGGTTCTTATTACAAACAAAAGCTGTTTCTTGGATTCGGATCATTCGTGCTCGTAGCCGTTGCGATCAAAGCCATCTTCCTCGACTTAAGCGGGGAGCAGGCCATCTATAAAATCTTGACGCTGCTTGTCCTGGGCCTGCTATCGTTCGCGATCAGCATCATCCGCAACAAGTGGACGGTCGAAGCCGTACGTGAGTCGGAAGGGTAAATAGAGCTTTCAAGCTACAAGTCTGCCTTAGCATCTAGAGTGCTGAAGCAGGCTTTTTCTTGCTCAAAAACTGCGGGGCGTAAAATTGGCTAAATGCAGAGAATACGATAAAGTATGGATAGAAATAGAAGTTAAGAAGGATAAGAATCACCGAAGTGCTAATTCATAATTTCAAAATAAATGGAGGATTTGCATATGCTTGCTTTTGAAGGGAAAGTCGTGGGTATTACCGGGGCAGGAGCAGGGATCGGTCGTTCACTTGCACTCCTTTACGCGGAGCAAGGGGCAGAGGTTGTACTTCTTGATAAAGATGCGGAAGGACTGCAGGAGACGAAGGAGCTTCTTCAAAAGAATGGCTTCAATGCAAGCTTGCACCAGGTAGATTTGAGCAACACGAGTGAAATTGACCATGTGTTTGGACTGTTGAAGGAAGTGCCCGGGAGGATCGACGTTTGGATCAATAATGCAGGATTGGGTAAATGGAAATCTCCTTATGACCTGGCCGTTGAGGAATGGGACTACGTAATGAATACGAATCTGAGAGCAACCTTCCTATGCTCCAGGGAAGCGGGCCGGATGATGAAAGAGCATGGCGGAGGCGCTATTGTGAATATTGCCTCGACACGAGCATTCATGTCGGAAGCGAACTCGGAGGCTTATGCAGCCAGCAAAGGAGGGATCTTGTCCCTGACCCATGCTCTAGCTGTTTCCCTCGGGCCCGATCGGATTACGGTCAATGCGATAAGTCCGGGTTGGATTGAAACAGGAGATTACGCCAAGCTGCGGGATGAAGATCATAACCAGCATCCGTCCATGCGTGTAGGCAAGCCTGATGATATCGCTCGTGCTTGTCTCTATCTCACGGATTCGCGCAATGATTTTGTGACCGGGATCAACATAACCGTAGATGGCGGGTTGACCAAAAAGATGATTTATGTCGAATAAATCAAGAGAGGACTCTGAGGATTGTCCTAGAGACGTCGCGATGAGGCTGGATGATGAGGGCTGTCTTAAGGTTATTTTCTGACCTTTGGGACAGCCCTTTCCATTACTCAGGATATTGAAGCTGCTCCCCCGGCTCTTCTTTTTGAGCGATAGGCAAGGCTGCTGGCATGGAGTCTGTCTCGCTCAATGTATTCGATTTCTCCGCGATCACGGTATGAATCCAGTGAGTCATCACTTTATTAAGGTCGGCGGCCGCTTTCGTCGGAAGCTGGTGCTTTTCCTTTTGCAGGATGACCGTCTTGAATTGGCTTAGACCTTGTTGCAGTTTTTTGCGGTAACGTTTAAAGCCCCGGTCTTTCCCCCCGTATAGTAACAGGATAGGCGATGTGATCTGGGAAAGCTGTTCGGTGCAATTGTAGTTCAGGCTATACGAGTAATACTCATGAATATTGTGAGGATTGCCACTCCTCGAATCTCTCAGCAGATCACGGAAGGTTTGTGTACGATCTGAATTTCCCCAACTAATGACCAGCATAAGCAAATCAATCGTAGGCTTCCACCCGGATAATCCCATGGCCAAGCGAATTCGGTTCCTCAACATAAAATCACTAGCCTCAGACATAGCGCTGATTAGGATGCCTCCCTCAAAACGGTCCGGATAAGCCAGCATCGCTTCCAAAGCTATTGAGCCCCCGGTTGAATAACCAGCCACAAACGCTTTATCAATCTTAAGATGGTCCATCAAATGCTTAATATCCTCGGCTATCAGCTCATAGCTGACTGGAATTTCTGAAGGGTCGCTTTGTCCATGTCCTCGTATATCAAATGTGATTACTTGGAATTCATCGGATAGCTGCGCTTGCTGATACCTGAAATTAGCGCTTGTAAGGAGGGGAGGATGGATGAATACAATCGGTACTCCATCCCCGCAAGTCTCATAATGAAGCATAGTTCCGTTTATGTTTTCGAGCGGCAAAGGGTTCACTCCTCTCACTGGTCTACTTGGCATAAGCTGTAAATTAGCTTTTCCTGATCGGTCCATTTATATCCAGAAGGAACGTAGGTTAAAACCAGCAAGTTGATTTATTCAGCAGGCAGGACACTCCTAACAATAGGTCGAAAGTATAGGCATAGCGAAGCTCCAAGAATTGAATCAAGCTTACATTGTCAGTTTTCATACCCCGCGGAGGTGTAACAGCTCATGTCTGAAGAACAGTACGTGTACCCGGTATATGTGGTGAATGAACAAGAATCTGGGCGGGACATAACGGTAGAATCTAAGTTTTACACCAGCCATTCGAATCAGACTTCCGAGCATGGGATCGAATTTCGGATGTATACGCTTACCGGGAACCTGCATATCAATGTGGGCTTCGATCGAGGTCTTTCTGAGTCAACCCATGAGCTCGTGCTGATGTTCGACCCCGCTCATACAGGACGGAAGCCGCACAACGCTTTTCAGATCAAAATTATGAACGACGGGCAGCTGAAGGCGGAACGCTACGGTTACCTGTGGGAAGAAGCGCAAGATCAGGACAAGATTCATTCTAATCACCGCACCGAGGAGGGGCGCTCCGTCTATGAGTTGTCTTTTCCTGTTACAATGCTCGGTAACCTGAGCGAGAATCGTCGGGTGATCGGATTCAATATGATTCATCATGTCTTGGAGGGCGAAAAGCGCTCCCAATATAGATGGTCAGGATTAACGGGAGACGTTGTATATAACGGGCAGGGTGCAGGCGATTTGCTGTTAGCATATGGATTAACGGATGAAGAGGTTGGGGAGTGGACGCAACGGGCTGCGAAAGAGAGCGAGACCGCTTTTACACAATGGAAGAAGCAGTCTTATCCGGATGAGCTGCTAGAGTGGATCACACCGAAAAAGCAAGGGTTCACCATACGAATTGGCCGGGAGGATGCCAAGAGGGCCCGCCATCAGGCGGAGCACACAGTATGGGGGAGAGCGATGAAAGAAGCGGTGCTGGAAGTAGCCGACTATTGGGCGGGTAAGAGCGATGCAGAGCTGTTGGAGTTAGTGCCGACAGGTAATCCGCGCGCGCTGACCCCTGGCCAATATTTCGGTGATCCTCTGAATGAGGGGAACCGCACTGCTTTTCAAATGTGCCTGGAAAGGCCGTATGAGTACTACAATCCCACTACAGGAGTCTGGTGGCTTAGTGGCATGAGGCTTACCAATCCGGGCACTGGCGAAGAGCTCGAATTCCACGATGACGGCAGCGGGTTCATGGCTCCAGACGGATTCCCGAATCCGGGCGTTCGTTATATGTTCACTGCATCCTATCGACTATTTCTGCTGTCCATGCTGTTAGGAAGCCCTTATTGCCCTGTCCTGGAAGATCAGAGCGTGTGCCCGGAGGCCAGCGGCAAGAAATATGCGGGCGCGATCAATCATTTGGCGTACGCTTTCGTATTGACCGGACGCAGTGAGTATGCTCACAAAGCGCTTCTGCTGATCGGTCGGATTGCCGAGCTGCTTCCATATATGAACGGGAATTATGGGGATGGGACATTCTCAGATACTGTCAATATCGCGGAGCCTTCAACGACCGAATCGGCGTGGATGTCGAACTTCTTCGAAGCGGCGGATATTCTGTATGAGGAAATCGACGGCTTGAGCTCAAGGCTGCAGGAAAGCTTCGCCTCATGGCCTGCTCCTGATTATGGCGTGAGAGACGAGCCGTTCTGTGTGAAAAAAGCGTTGTACGAGATGATCCCATACTTACTGTATTCGTGTGAGCTGGAGAAAAGCAAGCGATCCGATTGGTCCATGCGGTATATTCATCTGCAGTTGATGATTGCAAGCTTCATGGGAAGCGGCCCTCTGATGCGCAATATTTTGTATGAAGGAAAATACAGCCTGCAGTCTAAGATAAGGAACAGCTTCTTCAGGGACGGCCGCTATGCCTATGATTCACCGGGTTATATTGGGCATATTTGCGAACAGATGCTGCTTATGGCTAACAATAACTACCGATTTACGGATGAAACCGCCTTTCCTGATGGAATCGACATGTTCGAGGACAGCAAATACGGTATCTATCAAATCGGCAAGCTGTATTTTCACCTTGAATCGGGCAGCCTGACTCCGATGTTCGGCGATACCATGGTCGACAACGAGGAGCCGATTGCGCAAAGACGCAGGGACGGAGTGATCGGCTACAGTCCCTCCATGGAAATCGCATTCACACGTATGAGCTCTATGAGATCCGTTATCGGTCCGATCCTTGCCCAATTCAACGATGAGGAGCTGCAAACCTACAGGATGAGGAGCGTTAAGCAAACAGGTCTCAATCAGGCTTTGCTGCTTCTGTCGACCGCTTCCGAACGGGCTGAATACGATTCGTACGGCTCGTCGCCTACCAGTGTCCAGCCGTCTTACTTGCTGCAGGATTCAGAGACGAGTATTCTGCGCGCAGGCACGAATGCGCATAACTGTAAGCATGTCGTCCTGTACGGCCAGCCTACGGCTCCGCATGTGCACGGGGACAAGCTCGGGCTATGGATCGGAGCATATGGCTACCATCTTCTCGCTTCTGCTGGCCGTTATCCTTTCACTTGGGCAAGTATCAAGTTCCCGGCATGGGAGGTGCATTCCGCCGCCTGTACCATTGTTGTCAAGGACGGCCAGAACCAGAAACCGTCCTATTCCAGGCTGAAATGCCATTACGAAGGAACGCTTCTTCAAGGCTCAGGTATGGAGAATACCATCGCGTATCCCGGTTCCCATATGGAGCGTTGGTGTTGGGTGGTGCTTGCTCCGAATGGCGAGGACGCCTACGTTGTAGACATCAACCATGCAAAGGGTGGACGGGTATTCGATTACAATACGGTCGGGCTTGATTTGTCAGCCGATGATGTAAGCTTCGAAGGTATCACCGACGAACAGTGGCAGCCTCTTGAAGGAACGTTGGCAGGACCGGATGTGTCGCTGTATAGCGAACCGGGATACGGCTGGATGAGAGCAATGAGGAAAGTGCAGCAGCCAGATCATTCATGTGCGTGGACGTTCGGTTACCGGCAAGCGTCCTTGCGGATTCACGCTATACCGGATCAGGATGGATCGAATCGGGAGCTTCTATTCGCTCTTGGCGAACGCGGCGGGGAGGAAATGGGCAAATCCCAATGGCTTCCGTTCGTCATGTGGCGCGATAGCGCAGAGCAGGCCGACACCCATTCGGCCAGCTTCGTCTCAGTGTTGGAGCCGTTCGAATCTGGACGCTTCATCCGAGAGATTCGACCGCTCAGACGTATTACATCCAGCCCGGCGTCAGGTGATTTCCGACCGGTTGGGATCGAGGTATTGTTCGAGGATGGTCGGCGGGATATCGTAATCGCGAATCGCGAAGATACGGAGGCAATCTGTTTTGCTGATTCGCAGGGTCTCACTTATGAGACAGATGCCCGTGCGCTGCTTATGCGCTATAACGGGGATGTGCTCGAACAGACAGAGGCAGTCGGCTTCAGCCTAGTGAAGGCGGGAGAGCGCCGGATCGTTCACCCCGGCTCCTCGATCACAGGCACAGTTGTAGAGCTTGACTATGAAACGGGTCTGGTCTCTGTGGAATTGGATCTTGTCCATTCAATCACTGCATCTGAGCTGGAGGGGAGAGCGGCCCTCATCGATGCGCCGGACTATGTGAAGCCTTCCTCTTATGTCTTGCACGATGTTCGCATGGAAGGTAATCGACTCACATTCCAATCGGAAGTATCGCTCCTTCTGTTGGACTCGCATTGGGAAGCCCCTGAGAAACGGCACGGACTGGCGGGGAAGAAGTTGATCGAGAGCGATGGACAACAAGTATATGTGGATCTGAAGCCGGGGGACCGCTTTTCGGTGTTTAGCAAGGTGTGGGTTGATAGTCGGTAGAGAGTAGATAGATGCGTTAATATGGAAATGGAACAAGCTTTCAATCATTTTTGATGGGAATCGTCAATCTATTGAGGGGCTGTTTTTAGGGTTATCTTCTAACCTTAGGGACAGCCTTTTGTTGTTCTCCAGTGACTATTCAGAGTCCACGCTCTGACCTCAAATTATGACAACCATTCCCTGACAGCCCGCTGCCTGAGCCATATGTTAACATTTTATATTGAAAAGTATTGGAAGGACTCTCCTAACGGTAGGGCGAATTAACTATATATAGGGAATATTACCCATCTAATAAGGTCGTAGAAATGTTCAACTGATCACTTAATGAAAAGGAGACTTAATATGAATATTCAAGAAATAATAGGATTACTATCTGCGAAGAGACCGATATTTCACAATGAAGCCGATTTTCAACATGCTCTAGCTTGGGAAATAAAGGAACAGTTGAATTGTACCATTCGGTTAGAGCGCCGTATGGATGTGGACGGTCAAAAGTTCTACATTGATATATTCGTCGAGCAAGATCATTACAAGACAGCAATTGAACTCAAATACAAGGTTAGAGCACTGGAATGTAAGGTCAATGAAGAACCGTTCTCTCTAAGTAACCAAGGAGCACAAGATATAGGGCGTTATGACATACTAAAAGATTTGCACAGATTAGAACAATTAGTCTCTAGAGGGTTGGCTGATGAAGGAATTCTAGTCTTATTGACCAATGATTCCTCGTACTACATGGAACGAGTGGGAGATAAGATCACGGCTGATCATAATTTTCGAATCCACCAAGGGGTCACGGTTGGCGGGAGTCTGGGATGGGGTGACAGTACGGGTGCAGGGACCATGAAGGGTCGTGAAATTCCGTTAGAAATTACAGGGAAGTATTCGATGGAATGGGCGCCCTACAGTTGTGTGAATCTGACCCAGCAGGGGGCCTTTAATTCACTTGTTGTACGGGTTACCTCTGATACACTAGCAGTACCCAAGCCAGAAGCGAATAACCTCAGTGTATTGTTGGATCCCTTCTTGCTGGCGAAGCCTCTGTTATCTTCACAAACAGACTTCCGGGACCGACTCGCGGATAGTATGCGGGACTCAGGTTATCAAGTACATATCAATCGTGATTTAGGGAAGCTGAAAATAGATATTTGGGCTGAAAAAGGTGATGAAATTATAGCCCTGGAGGTTCGCTACAAGACAGCTAACTTGGATACGATCTACAATGGGCAGCCTATCTCATTGAAGAACCAGTTGGCCCGCGACATCTCACGATATGATTACGTTAAGGATATAGAAAAACTGGAACGGATTGTTCGTGAGAGGCCTGTAGTAAAAGGTTATGCATTGCTCATTACAAACGATCATCTTTATTGGAACAAACCCAAACACTCTAATAACATAGACGCGGATTTCCATCTTCATGATCATCACACTCTTCATGGTTATTTGGCTTGGGGAGAGAGAGCGACGCCAGGGACTACATATAATCGGGAACAACCAATTCAATTAGAAGGTGAGTATCAACTCGAATGGCGGCCGTACCTCACCCTTGGAGAAGGTAAGAATCAGGAGTTTCGAGTGTTGGTTGTTGAAGCTTCGAATTAGATGGGATAAATGTTGTGAGGGAGGATGAAGCATGGATAAACTAGATCGTTACCGGGGTTGTCTTCTTGGTTTGGCTGTTGGGGATGCCGTTGGTGTAACTCTTGAATTTACAAGTCCAGGAAGTTTTCAGCCTATTAACGATATGCTTGGGGGAGGCCCCTTCAAGTTGAAAGCTGGAGAATGGACAGACGATACTTCTATGGCATTATGTTTGGCGGAGAGCTTGATCCAATGCAACGATTTTAACCCGATCGATCAATTGGAGCGTTACTGGAAATGGTATAGTGAAGGTTACTACAGCAGCAAAGGCTCATGTTTCGATATCGGAATAACCGTACTTGAATCGTTAAATGTATTTGATCATACGGGGAATGCTTACTGCGGATCCGCTGATCCCATGAAAGCGGGAAATGGCTCTATCATGAGGCTGGCGCCTGTTCCTATGTACTATGCGCGCAATCCAGAGCAGGCCATTAAATACTCGGCCTTAAGCTCCAAGACAACTCATGCTGCTCTAGAGGCTTTAGACGCTTGCCGTTATTTAGGGTCATTAATCGTTGGAGCACTTCAAGGTGAAACTAAGGAGAGGCTCCTTAGTAGCTCTTATTGTTCAATAGATGGATATTGGTCTAAGAACCTACTGGCCGAAGGCATTGCTAATATTGCTAATGGATCGTTTAAACATAAAAATCCGCCCGCAATTAGAGGAACAGGCTACGTTGTTCAATCTCTGGAAGCAGCTTTGTGGGCATTCTACCACAGCCGTGATTTCCGAGATGGATTATTGCTAGCCGTCAACCTCGGGGAAGACTCGGATACTACTGGAGCTGTCTATGGCCAGTTGGCCGGAGCGTATTATGGAATCAGAGGAATACCAGATGAGTGGTTAGATACAATTGTAGACCGCGATATCATCCAAAGTATGGGGGATCAATTGTATGATCTGAGTCTATGATTTTACAACAGGCTAATGAATTCAACGTTTCGAGTTTTGCTTGTATGAGGATGTGACGAAGAGAATATGAAAACTTTATTTAAACTATATCAGTATAATGACAATAAACAACACTCTACTTTCTTTGACTTGATTGATGGGGATAAAGAAACTAAGCAGACAAAAGGACTCGCTTATGTTTTATCGAAATACCCTGAGTTGGTGAAGCTATTGCTTAATCATATTAAATTAAGCAGTGATAATTGGCTTCCCCCCTACAATAACACGGATTATATCCAAGTCGATGCCGAAATGCTTTCTGTGGGAATGCAGAAAATCAGGCGTGATATTACCATAACATTTTTCAAAGATAACGTGAGGAAGTTTGTCATGATTATTGAGGCCAAGAGCGCAGCACTGGGCATTGTCCAAAAAGATATCAATAATCAGCTTCAATCCTACATGAACCCACAGCTTTTTCCTATTGACGCCGGGACACCAAAGCTTGGAATAACATTAACAAAATACAAAATAATTCATACAAAGCAGAGCGGGTTTATCAGTTTAACTTGGACCGACATACTCCAACTCATCAAAAAGTATATATCAAATAGCAGGAATCAAGATAAGACTATCTTACAGGAGTATATGGATTTTTTGAGCGGGGTGAGTAAAGGGATGCACTATTATGAAGTCGAAGTACTATCGGTCGCTGCAGGCGGAACATCTCAGTTGCCAAAGAAACATTTCATACATGCTTGTCCGCATTACGCTGCCGGTTATCAATATAAAAACCCGCTATTTATCACGTTTAGAGAAAAGGGGGGAGGAGAAATGGAGTGTCTGTACAAGATCGATCAGGTTTTGGTTCTAGACCCGCACTCTCCCTCCCTGGAGGCGCAATTAGCGTCTTTACCGGAATCTATTCAAAATCGTATCTTGCAATATATCACGGATCGCCGTCAGAACTTTGGGTTTGGAAAAGATGAAGACTATCGATTCTACATTTTGAATGAAAAAGAGGTAATAACGTTAAAGCATCGACCCAAGCCATTAAAGAATAATACCGGTGTTCGTTATTATACGTTGTCACAAATTCTAAGTGGGGAGCCGATTATTCAAGTGACTTAGATAAGGCCCCACATGGATATCAGGTTGCAAACATTCATTTGTTTGGAATTAAATATGCTTCGATTATTCATAGAAATAATTATAGAGTGAGCGATATTGTTAGTGCATCGGGTCTGAATCCCTCTTATGCAACAGAAGTAAGCAAGGGTATTAAACTGTCTGAATATGTAGTGCCTAAGTCATGAAGCAATAATCGAAAGTTAAGTCTAGGAGGAACACCATGAGTGAGCCAAAGGGAGTTTTTGAGGAAATATTACATAAAGACAAACCATACCCAAGCAATCAGCAAACATATAACTTGCTTCCACAAAAACATAATGAAGCATTAATCCAACAAGTTGTAAAAGACATAAGCAACACGTTTAAAGAGCTTGCTGATCAGAACAAGTACAGTGAGATCCTCCAATTAACCCATCAGCTCAGAAAGCTTATTCCCAATCTGGCGGAGTTTGATTTTGATATGCCGCTTAAGGCCATTCATTATAGAAATGACGATTTAACTTTACCCACCTATCCTGAATTTTTTCTTTCCCATCCTTTACTACTGACTAATTCCCATACAGATCCTATTCATTTATTTAAGGCATTAAAATATGAGCTACTAACTGCTGATCAGGCTTATTTTATGGTTAGTTTTATTCGATGGTCTGGTTTGCAATTATTAATTCGCGCTATAGATGATTTCAGAAGAGAAGATGCATCCAAGAAAATCAAAATACTAACATCTACATATCTTAAAATAACGGAACCAAAAGCTCTTAGACGGCTGCTTGAGCTCCCTAATGTGGAAACGAGAGTTTATGATTCGGGTAATGTCTCATTCCATACCAAAGCCTATTTGTTCGAGCGGTATTCAAACTTAAATACGGTCATTATTGGATCCTCCAACCTTACTTATTCCGCGCTCAAAACGGGTCATGAATGGAATGTGAAATTACCTGGAGAAACTTACTCTTCCGTTTATGGAAATGCAAGAAATGCCTTCGAGGCTTATTGGAATAACCCCAAAGCTATACCTCTTAATGAGGAGCTTATTATTAACTATGAGAAGGAATACAACAATAAAAAAGTCATGCTCGTCAATCCCTACCTAGCAGCACATCATATTGATATGGTGGCGAATCTCGAGGATACGTCGAAACCAGCTGCCGACATTAAGCCTAATAAAATGCAACAAGAAGCTCTACAAGCTCTCGAGCAAACTAGGAAAAATGGCCATGACAAAGGCGTTGTCATAGCTGCTACTGGGACTGGGAAAACTTACTTATCCGCTTTCGACGTTAAGAACTTTGGAGCAAATCGAATTCTGTTCCTGGCCCACAGAGATGAAATTCTCGAGAGCTCTAGAGTGACGTTTTCTAAAGTATTTGATAACCCTGACTCATGCGGTAAGTTGACTGGACACGTTAAAGAATGGGAGAAGCCCTATCTTTTTAGTACTGTACAGACGTTATCACGGGAGGAGGTTCTAAGTAGATTTTCTCCTGATCATTTTGATTATATTATTGTTGATGAGTTTCATCATGCGGAAGCTGCGACATATAAACGAGTTCTAGATCATTTCGAACCAAGATTCCTTTTAGGTTTAACGGCTACTCCAGATAGGATGGACGGTCGAGATGTTCTTGCATTGTGTGATCATAATGTCGTTTATGAAATACGATTGCGCGATGCTTTAGAAGAGGGTCTATTGGCGCCTTTTCGATATTTCGGATTAAGCGATCCAACAGTAGATTACACGGAAATAGACATTCAGAATGGGCAGTTCATCGAAAAAGAACTTGTCCGGGTATTGAATACCCACGAAAGAGTAGAGTACATAATCGATATGATTAAGAAATACGGTTATGATGGCATCGTTATTAGAGCACTAGGTTTTTGTGCATCTATCGAACATGCAAGGTACATGACAGAGGAGTTTAATAGGCTGGGCTTTATGACGGGATGTTTAACCGGGAACGATTCACCAGAACAAAGACAACTATTAATATCACAACTTGAATCCGATAGCCATCCATTACAAATTATTTTTACCGTTAATATCTTTAATGAGGGTATTGATATTCCTAAAGTAAATTTGATTCTATTCTTGAGACCTACGGAGTCGGCCACCATCTTTATTCAACAGCTTGGTCGTGGATTAAGGAAGGTGCCTGGAAAAGAGTACGTAACCATACTTGATTTTATTGGAAACTATCAAAAATCATTTATTGTCCCTCTAGCTTTATCAGGTCAACATAACCATAAAGCTTTCGATCGAGATTCTTTGCGAATCGCAATTGAGACAGAGTTTGCTGATCTTCCTGAAGGTTGCTTCGTTGATTTAGAAGAGGTATCCAGGCAACAGATCCTCAATAAAATCGATAGTATCCGTATGGATAAAGATTTAATGCTCATGGATTTATATAATCAATTCAGAAGAGAACTGGGATACTCCCCTGAGGTGACTGACTTTTTGTATTTTGATGGAGCCCCAAGTTTACACTTTTTTATCGCGAAATACGGGTCCTGGGTTGAAACAAAAAGAAAGATGAAGGACCTTACAGAGTTCGATCAAGAAATTCTTGACCATCCAGAAATTCTTCCATTTATCAAACGTATAGAGAATATGCTCCCAGTGAAATGGCCATATGAATTCTCCTTATTAGCTCAAGCCTTTGAGAACAAGAAAGCTGTAACGATTAGTGATGTGATATCGGAGTTGCAGTATCGATTTGCTTTACCGATCTCTGAAGAAGCTCATAGCAATAAAATCGACAAGGCTATGGGGAAGATGGCAACCTCTTTACCTAAACAGGATTGGGCATTTGGCGAGTATAGGGATGGGCAATTCACTCTATCATCTTATGCAGAAAAAATAATAAGCAATCAAACCATATATAATTACATAAAAGATCGAATAGAATACGGGTTAGCTGAGTTTCGCAGGATTTATAGACCGAATGTTTTCTTTGAAAGTCAAAAGAACGTCGTGTTATATCAGAATTATACTAGGAATGATCTCATTTATTTATTTGAGTCGGAAGCCAAAGAGGGATCATGGCGCGAAGGAGTAAGTAGAGTAGGGAATCACATCTTGTTATTTATCAACCTGAATAAGGGGGAGAAGGTTGCTGACCATCTCCTCTATCATGATTACTTTGTTGATCAGCAACATTTTCATTGGCAGAGTCAAAATCCTACATCTCATGATTCCCAACGTGGACAGGAGTATATTCACCATAAGCAAAAGGGAGTTCATATCCATTTACTTGTTAGGAAATTTGAAAACATGCACGGAGCTACCCTGCCTTTTACATATCTAGGTGAAATTGATTACGTAAGTAGTCACGGAGATAAGCCAATGAACATTACGTGGAAACTCCATCAGCCCATTCCCGAGTCCATGTATACGGATTTTATCCGTTAGTGTGCTTTCATTGAAAGTCGATCAATTGTCGGCAGGTCGGCAGGAGCCCATTCTAAAGTAGTTAATTGGTCGAGCGGTAACCAAACTAGCTTCTCATGTTCATTTGGTGTTGGGGTGCCCTGGGTAATAATAGCTTTATAAGTAATTAGTCTTACAATTATAGAAGGATACTCATGTGTTGCATCAGCCACTAGGTCACCAACATGGATAGAGCAGTTTAATTCCTCTTGAATTTCTCTAACTAGGCATTCTTGTGGGGTCTCGTTGGGTTCGATTTTCCCACCGGGGAATTCCCATAGGCCAGGCAAGGACATGGTTTGTGAACGAAGTGCACATAGTACTTCGTTATTATTGTTAAATATTACAGCTCCTACAACGTCTATCTTTTTCATTAGTTAGCTCCTTTAAGATAAATATACGTTAAGATTAACACGATCTCATAACTATATAAAGTCTCCAAGAATGACTCAATAAAACCATCTCAAGGAGCCCTATCCATGCCAACCTACAACAAATTAGTCAGAGATCTTATCCCCCAAATCATAGAAAAGAAAAATAAAACCTTAACCACTAGAATCCTGAATGACTCTGAGTACATCTTAGAATTGAAAAACAAGCTGGGCGAAGAGGTCGGAGAATACTTAGCGGCGAGCAACGACCAAGATGCTATCGAGGAGCTTGCTGATATCATGGAGCTGCTGCACGCCCTTGCAGAGGTTCACGGAATGACTCCGGAGGACTTGGAAAAAGTAAGATCACACAAGGCCGAACAGCGCGGCGGGTTTAAAGATCGCATCTATTTGATTGAGGTCCAGGAAGAGTGATACAAATCTGATAGTTACACTAGGTGGTGGGAAAAAAGTGAATATTGATGAATTTAAGAATATCCTTTCAAACTTAACGATTTGGAAAAAGAAAGGACAACGCGCACCTCACAAGCCTCTCTTAATTCTCTATGCGCTTGGGCAACTGCAGGCTAACAAGTCCTTATTGCCATATGAACAAGTAAGAGAGAAACTGAAAAAGCTATTAATAGAATTTGGTCCTCATAGGAAGTCCTATCATCCTGAAGAACCATTTGTACGATTGGTTAATGATGGGATTTGGGAATTGAATGATTTAATAGATAAGAGTAGTTTTTCAGATAAACAATTAGCTAACCGAATAGTTGGGGGATTCAATTCTGAAGTGCTTTCTCTTTTTAAGAATAATGATTTATTAATTCAAGAAGCAGCAGAGCAATTATTAAAGGAGCATTTTCCGGAAAGCATCCATCAGGATATTCTGGAAGAAGTTGGGCTTAATTTCTCTTTTAGAATTAAGCGTTTCCGTAACCCTCACTTTAGAGAAAGAATACTAAGGGCATACGAATACAGCTGTGCAGTATGTGGATTTAATGTTCGATTAGGACAAAATTTGGTTGCCATAGAGGCAGCACATATTCAATGGCATCAGGCCAGTGGGCCAGATCATGAGGACAACGGAATAGCACTTTGTTCCTTACATCACAAACTATTTGATAGAGGTGTATTTACAATATCCCAAGAGCGAGTGATGCTGGTAGCTGAAGATGCCCATGGATCCAGGGGATTTGATGAATGGCTAATGAGATATCATGGAACTGAAATACGGCAGCCTATTCACCCTCAGTATCAACCCAAAGATCTTTTTCTCGGATGGCATATCCGTGAAGTTTTTAGAGGACCTGCTAGATATCAGGCGAAATAGTAAAGGATGTGCTGTTTTGGGTAGAAGACGGAAGAAGCAAACCATTTCAGAGTTTCTTGTAAGTTTATTGGGATTTGGCTTAATGCTGGAGGTTGCTGTTTGGATTTTAGGAGATTCTCTTAATGATTCGAGTATGGGCACAGAGACAGAGATTTATGTCCCATGGCTTCACTATTCTATAGGGATCGTATTCCTCCTGCTGGTGCTGAGAGTCTGGTTTGTTCTCGGAACGAGACGGAAGACGTCTAGTATATCTAGCTCCAATGCGAAAAGAGTTCAAGAAAAGACTCAGCCCTACACCTCCCAATCGCTTCGTGTCCGTCCGGACGACGATCTATTACGTAGCTCATTTCAGACATTGAATGGAGCAGAGTTCGAGCGTCTTTTGGCCCTATATTTCCGAGATCAGGGATTTACAGTCCAAGAAGTAGGGGTTGGGGGCAATGATGGAGGCGTAGATCTCGTCATTGTTGATTCCCGCGGTGAAAAGACGGCAGTCCAGGCCAAATGTTATGCAGTACATAATCTTGTACCTGTGCAGACAGTTCGGGAGTTGGTTGCAGCCAAGAGGAATCATAATTGTATATTATCTTTAATCATAACCACTTCAGACTTAACGGCTCCAGCGAAGAAGGAGGCCGAGCAGTTCAAGGTGGATTATTGGCATGGCGCCTTATTAGATCATAAGCTTCGCTCATGGGGCAAATGGCAGCCGACTGTAGCTAACCAATATGAACGACCCGTTGTAAAGCAAGCTGGGGCAGTCGTGATAAGTACTATGAAAGTACAGGTAGCTGCCTCTTCAGGAGCGATGATTTGTGAGTGTGGAGCATCATTAGTCAAACGAGTGAGCAGAACGGGAAACACATTTTGGGGATGTAGCACCTTTCCGAAATGTCGGCATACACAGTCTGTGAAATAATCCTATTCTTGAAGTGGGTAAAAGCGTGTTACAACAACATAAAAGCTGTCTCGCACAAGTGCGGACAGCCTTTTTACGCTAACTCATTCCCCTGAACTTGGTGCTTCACTACTATCAGCTAAATCGATTATTTCACGAATATCACTTATCCCTAATGCTTCCGCGATTCGTTCTACATGGGAGTAGTTTATATTCGCCCGTTTGCCGTTAGCCAGTTCACTCAACGCAGCGTGTCTTACATCGGATAAACGGGATAATTCACGTAAAGAGATGCCTCGTTCCGCGATCAAATTAGCTATTTTGACAACAACCTTCTTAGACAAAATGAATCACTCCGAATCAAAATTGACTGTAAGCTGTAAGGTACCATATAATAAAAAAAGAATTGGTACGCAAATGCGTAACGAGAGGATAGTCAAGTATTGAAAAGGCTGAACCTGCTTCCATGCAAATCTTGAAATCTCATGCTCCTGGACGATACTGTACATTGTTAATGTGTTCTATTGACTCCATTAGTAACCATTTATTAATAATTTTGACAAGGAGAGCACGATGCATATCTCAGGAATTACTTCCAATGGGGAAATGAAAGTCCTGAATCTGGAGCAAGAAGTAATCTATCTCCAGACGAATGGTCAGGGCAGGATACATGTTTATACTCATGAAGGTGAATACCGAACGGTAGAAAAGGTTGAGGATTGGATGAGCTTGACGGGACGAAGAGGGTTTCTGCGTGTGGCTCGAGGCATTATTGTGAATTTGAGTAAAATAATTGCCTTTGATCGTGTTCGGAGAGTGGTTCACATCGAGAGGTTGCAACGAATTCATTCACTCCCCATCACAGATCATGCAATGCGATTATTGAATAGGCAGCTTAGCGACCTTAACACGAACCCACACCCCCAACCGCCTCAGAGCATATAATGGACAACTCTGACAAGTAGGGGGTGATCATATGTCAGCCATTTCTAACTACAAGAAGTGCAAAATGTATATGGGTCGCACAGTGAAAATCAAAGCCAAGAATGGGCGAACCTATACGGGTAAAATCATGAGGGTAGACGGGAAAAAGGTTCATCTCAAGGTTTCTTCCGTTCATGATGGTAAGAAAGTGCATACATCCTTCTTTCCGTTCGTATTACCTCTCGTGCTATTTGATCTCCTGGTTATTGCTTTGTTGTTCTAATACAAATAAGACCCGAATGTACCGCACAGGGTTCATTCGGGTCTTATTTGTTGTCGTTAATGATTAATGTCCTGAAGCTTCGTGATCATTAGATAGCCTTGAGACCTCGAACAGCTTGAACAGAAGGCTGAACACGATGGCCACTACGGTAGCTAGAGCCATGCCGGACAAGGAGAAATTGCCTGCGGTAACCTTCACGCCGCTGAGTCCAGTAACCAGCACGATCATCGTCAGGAACAGGTTGGTCGGCTTCCCGTAATCAACCTTGGATTCTACCAGCATCCGGAAGCCGGATGCGGCGATCACACCGAACAGCAGCAAGGAGACGCCCCCCATGACGGGAACGGGAATGTTGGCGATCAGCGCCGAGAATTTGCCAAGGAACGAGAGCACAATGGCAATGACTGCCGCACCGCCGATAACGAATGTGGAATACACTCGGGTGATGGCTAACACACCGATATTTTCCCCGTAAGTCGTATTCGGAGTGGAGCCGATGAAGCCAGACAATATCGTTGATATGCCGTTGCCCAGCAAAGAACGGTGAAGCCCGGGATCCTTGGACAAATCCTTCTTCACAATGTTGCCAGTGACGATAAGATGTCCAATATGTTCCGCAAGGACAACTAGCGCAGCAGGTACGATTGTCAGAATGGCTGCCCACTCAAATGCTGGTAAGGTGAAGGTCGGCGCGTCTAGCCAGGATTTCTCTGAGACTGGACTGAAGTCTACGAGCCCCATAATGCAGGCGATGACGTATCCTGTTACGATTCCGAACAGGATTGGAATGATCCGCATAAAGCCCCGGAATAACACAGAGCCCAGGATCGTCACGACCAACGTAACGGTTGAGAGGACGATGGCGGATGTGTCAGCATACCAGTCGGCAGCACCTGCTGGTGCAATCCAGCCAGCCATATTGGCCGCGACTGGCACGAGCTCCAATCCGATAACTGCAATAATAGCGCCCATCGCAGCAGGTGGAAATATGATGTTAATCCACCGGGTACCGGCGAATTGGATGATCAGCGCCAGGATGGTGAATACCACGCCTGCGATTATGAATCCGCCGAGCGCTGCTGCATAGCCTTCACCTGTGGAGGCGTGATTGCCGATGACCGCGCCAGCCGGGGCAATGAAGGCGAAGCTAGATCCAAGATAGGCAGGGATTTGCCCTTTGCATATCCAGAGATACAGCAGGGTGCCGATTCCGTTCATCAGCAGGCAGATCGCTGGATCAACACCGAGCAGATTCGGGACTAATACTGTTGCACCGAACATGGCGAACAGATGCTGCAGACTCAGCATCATGCTTTGCCCAAGGGGTGGTCTTTCGTGAACTCCAATTTCACGTCTCATGTTGCAGCTTTTCCTCCAATGGTTCACGTAGTCTTATTATTATATCCTTGTAGATTCTACATATTTCCTTGTTCGTTGACAAGCATTTAGTTTCCGTGCAGCCAGCACCGCATTAACTGTGCCCATGACGTAATATTTGTGCGATACGTTCCCGCATAACGGTTTCATTGTTAAGCTTGGCCCAGAACAATCGGGCTTCTTTGATAATCGCTTCCAGTTCGGCCATACTGATGCGCATATCCGAAACCGACCTGTAAGTCTGGACAATATCCCTATACAACGCATGATGGGGAGGGCGGTAAGACGTCTCCTCTCCGATCCATTCTGCGGCCTTCTGCACGACGGGAATGCTTAACGAATTTTGGCGAATGAGCAGCTGGGCATGTTCCGATACGAGAAAGTCGACTAATGTTCGTGCAGCCACTTTGGCTTTGGACTTTTTGCAAATAGCGAGACCTATTGTCATCAGCAACGTCTTATCTTCACGCAAGTGCGGTAAGGGTGCGAGATCGAAGCGGATATCAGAATCGCGCAGCCCGCTTAGAGCGAAGTAGGATGTAATCAGCATAGATATTTTGCCATTGAGGAACAGCTCCTCAGCCACCGCATTGCTCTCCGACAGAAAGACCGGGAACGCATTGTCTGCATACAAAATGTCACGGCAAGCGCTCAGTCCTTCCATGATGCGTTCGGCGCATTCCTCTATATTGCTTCGATCTGGAAGTAACTCCACTCCGCTTTGCAGCAAGAAGACAGGCCACCGGTTCGTCGAGAGAAGGAAAAAGTAAAGGCCGAACCGCTCATTCTCAACCGTTAACTTCATCGCAGCTGCGAGTAAATCATTCCAGCTAGCGGGGCGGAACGGCTCGGCAATCCCGCTTTCACGGAGATGGTCGCGATTGTAGCACAGAATCAGCGGAGAGAAAATAAACGGCTGAACAAAACGTACTCCTTCGTGGACGAACACCTCGTTCAAGAACGGGTACATGCGGGAATCCGGCTCGTACGCTTCAAACAGGTTCAGGCTGTTGTTCGACTGGAAATTCAGGAAGTTGTTGTAGTTCATGGATACGACATCGATCAGGCCGGTTTCGATATATTCCCTAACGGTGCTGTAATAATCATGATAGGTAAGCGGTATCGGCTGAACAATAATATTCGGGTGAAGACGATGAAACTCCGCGAGCAGGATGGCCATATCCGCTTCGTTATCCAAAGAGGTGTGATAGCCGAAGCGCAGGCTGATCGGATGGGCGTCGGAAGTTTCTGCGACCTTATTGCCGACGCGGGGAATTTTGACAACCAGCCCTTCAGAAACAAGCTGCTCCAAGGCCACACGGACCAATTTATTGCTGAGTTGGAATTGTCGGACAAGATCGCGTTCAGACGGCAGAAATTCACCGGCCTGGCGTTTTCCTGTTGCGATTTCCCCGCGCAAAACGGTGATCATTTCGTCCAATCGGACGCGGAACGTTTTTCGGATTTGTGGCTCAGACATATAATTAACACCTTTACTTAGTTTTGGCTTGGAAAGGGGATTGACCCCTTCATTTTACTAGTATAGACTAATGGTGAGTCAGATGTAAATCAGAGAACAAGGAGTTGATCCTCATTAATCGATTATTGTTACGTTCGGTCCGTTTTTGTTTGATCGCCAGTCTGATCATTTCCCTCCTCCCCGCCGTTGCATCGGCCGCCGTAGGGAGTACGGCAACACCGGCAGCACCCCCCGTTGTCTCTAATGCGGGCTTTGAGACGTTCACATCGGAACCCACAATTCCTGGTTGGACGCAGGTGTTTGGTTCTGGACAACCAAACGTCCATTTCGAGGGTTCACCGGATGCCCCCTTTGAAGGAGGCAAAAGCTTGCTCCTCGACGACAACAATCCATCAGTTGGGCTAGGTTTTGAAAGCGCTGCCTTTCGTGTTTCTTCGGGTGCCGACTATTCCGTTTCCGCAATGATGAATGTGGAACGTGGTGCGTTAGGGATGTACATCCGATTCTACGATACTGCTGGCGTTCAGATCGAAGAGAAAGGCGAATGGACCCCAGCAACGAGCGGAGAATGGGTGAAGAATGAAGTTTCCAACCTTGTACCGGCCAATGCCTTTACGGCCAAGCTGCTTGTATATTCATCGGCTTCCGGCCAAGCACGCGGTAAGGTAGATGCGTTTCGTGTTGAGCTGGAATCCCCGGTAATGAATGCCGGATTTGAACAAAGTAAGGCGGGAACGTTAATCCCGGGCTGGACGCAAGCGTTCGGCGCAGGAGCGGCTAACATGTCTTATGATACATCATCGGCTGCTTCTTTTGAAGGAGGTCAGAGCCTGCTGTTGGATGACAATAACACGACCACGGCGCTTGGCTTTGAAAGCGCTCCCTATCCAGTAGTTCCAGGCATCAACTATACTTTGTCTGTCATGACAAAGGTGGAACGCGGGACTCTCGGTTATTACGCACGGTACTATAACTCGGCAGGTGTCAAAATAGGAGAGACAGGAAGCTTTTTGACGGTCTCGAACAGTCAGTGGGAGAATAAGACGCTCTCCTTCACACCGCCTGCCAATACTGCAACGGCCACGGTTCTTATTTATTCCACTGGAACAGGCAGAGGGCGCGGATATGCAGACGCTGTTCGGGTTGTGCAGTCGACTCCTGCTATTTCTAATGAAGGCTTCGAGCAGGTGACAACCAAAACAATCCTTGCGGACTGGACACAGGTCTATGGAGCGGGGGAGCAGAACGTGGCCTACGAGCTATCTACGGCGGTGACGTACGAAGGTGCCAGAAGCTTGCTTTTGGACGATACTAATCCCAACGCCTTGCTCGGCTTCGAAAGCGCTCCGTTCCAGGTCGTTCCTGGACTTAACTATGCAGTGTCCACCATGATGAACATAGAACGCGGCGCCATGGGGCTATACATCCGGTTTTTCGACGGAGCAGGTGTCAAGGTTGCCGAGTCCGGTAATTTTCTAACTACGACGGACGGCCAATGGATGAAGAACGCCACTTCGACTGTAGTGCCGATCAATGCGGTTACAGCCAAAATCCTTATTTATTCCACCGGTGTCGGTACAGCCCGCGGTTATTCGGACGCCGTCCGTATCGAGCTGAATCCCATTGGGACGTTCGAACGAATCGGCAGCGTAGTGGAAGGTATGATTAACGAAGATGGAGCTGTAGGGAACGAGAACGGAACAACAGTCATCTACACCCTGTTCAAAGGGCGGGGAGAGGTGCTCGCGACATTTGCCGTGATCGATGTGTTGACCCGGGAAGTGCTGCGGTCCTATCCGCTGCCTGGCGTAGAAGCCGCATGGGGCGTGAAGGTCGCCACAGACGGGCGCGTGTACATAGGCACGCATTACGACGGGGGCTTATACCGATATACTCCGGGTGCCAACAGCTTTGAGTACCTCGGCCGCTTCGGCAGCGAGTCACACGTCTTTTCAATGGTTGCAGGACCGAACGGCAAAATGTATGTCGGGACGTATCCGGGAGGACGGCTCTATGAATTCGATCCTGTCAGCAGTCAAATCCGCGATATGGGACAGCCGGATCCAGAGCAGCGGTATGTTCGCTCCTTAACCTATGACGCGAGTCGGGATGTTTTGTACGTAGGTGTAGGAGGGACGAAGAGCCGCATTTATAAAATGAACCTGGCGGACGGCACCAAGAAGGAACTGCTTGGGGAGCGTATTCCAGGTGGAGGAGATACGTACACATGGCCGTACGGATTATCCTTCGTCGATAATCGTCTGTTCGTTAAGTTCTCCAACGGAGATCTGTTGATCATTCGTGCCGAAGACGATGCCGTAGAGTATTATAACCCGACTGGCATGGATATTCATTCGGAGAGGGCGATCGCGATTCCCGGACAGCCGGGGCGGGCTCTGTTCTCTTACGCTTCCGATTATTATGTCTATGATTCCGCCAGTATTTCGTTTCAGAAGCTCACGAACGTGGAGGATGGAACGAACTTTGCGGACGGCAAATTCGTCGATCTCGGAAGTCCGGAATGGCCCGGGCAGACATTTGTGGCGGTCGGCAGACACGGCAACATCGAGTATTACAACCTGTCGACCGGCATCGCATATGCGAAGCCTGCTTCTTACAGCGCTCCCACCCTCATTCAGAGTATCCATAATGGTCCGGACGGGAACATATATGTCGCCGGGTATATGTCCGGATTCACGGCTTATGACCCGACAGATGGCAGTATCTCCGATACGAGCACATTGGGACAGGTAGAATCATCGGCCATTCGCAACGGGCATATGCTGATCGGGGCCTATGCGGGCTCACGGATCCTGGATTATGATCCTGCGCAGCCTTGGTCGGATTCGAATCCGGTTCAACTGTTCGACCTTCGCCCATTCGCTCAAGACCGTCCGTTCGCTATGGAATACGCAGCGGACAGGGATCAATTGTTTGTCGGTAACGTTCCCGCGCCGAGCTCCCTGCAGGGTGCAATGGCCGTGTACGACTTCCCGACCAGGCAGCTGGAAGTATTCAACAATCTCATTCTCAATCAGAGTATCGTATCTCTGCTATACAAGGATGGGCTGGTGTATGGCGGCACGACGATTTTTGGCGGACTTGGAACGAGTGGACCTACGGAAACGGAAGGAAAGCTGTTCATCTACGATCCGGCAACCAAAAAGATCGTATACCAGGCCGCTCCCGTTGCTGGACGCAAGGGCGTGACCGGGTTAACACTAGGTCCCGACGGCCTGATCTGGGGCGTTGCAGAGGACAATATATTCAAGTTTGACCCGAGCACGCGGAAAGTCGTGTCCAAGATCGCCAAATTACGCCGATACAAAGAGGGCGGCACTGTCTGGACTTACGGATTTCTACAGCCCGGTCTGGACGGCAACATGTACGGCACGTCAAGAGGCCAGTTCTTCATGGTCAAGCCGGCCACGATGGAATTCATTCTGTTGAACGGGGCCTACGGCAATTATTTGAACCGCGACGATTACGGCACGTTCTATTTCTCAGACAACAGTGCTGACCTGTGGACATATACGCCTCCCTATGAAGAGCATTTGACGGAGCTTCTGGATGCGCTTCGTTCGGCCAGAAGCAAACTGAACAAAACACCGATTGGGGAGCAGCTGGGGCAGGTACCGCAGACCCAGTGGCAAATGCTGCAAGGTGCGAAGGATACAGCCGATGCTGTGAAAAACACATTAAACGCAGATCGACAAACGGTAGAACAAGCGACGAACGCACTGGAGGCGGCTATCGCTCAATTTGACGGAGCGGTCGTCACTCTGCAGAGTATTACGCTGCATGCTGACGAAACGGTATTGAAGCGCTTCGGAACCGTCACCATGTCGGTCTACGGTACGAACAGCTTGGGTGCGGCAGTAGATTTGAGCCTGGCAACTATTCAGTATGTAAGCAGCAATAATGCGGTTGTCAGCGTCGACGACCAAGGCCTAGTGACGGCTAAGGGGGAAGGAACAGCTGTTATTCTTGTGCAAGTGAGCCATCCTGCTGCAGGGTCCGTGTCTGCGCAGTTGGAGTTTAGTGTGAAACCTGGACTAAAGAATGGTCATGATCCCGACAAGGAGCGCGGTTCTGGCAAAGAAAAGTGAAAGAGCACTAGACGATAAAAATAGTAACTTCCCTAATCCCATCTGATATGGTAATATAAGGGTAACTTATTTCGGTGGTGAAGCACACCCCTGGCAGGACGCTTATGAGCGTTCTGTCAGGGGTGTTTCTTGTTCCACAGAATAGTCCATAAGAGAGGATGTTTAATAATGATGCAGCAAGTACGATTATATGAGAGCCCTCAGGAGTTCGCGGAGATGATGATTCGACACCTGAGCGATAGCTTGCAAGTTCACATTCAGCAGGTAGAGGGGGAGCCCCTGCTATTGGAAGTTGCTATTGACGACAATACGAATAATGGGATGCTGCAAGTGAGCTTGCATAATACGTTCCAGACGTACAAGGTAACGGGAGATCTGAACGCGGCCATCGATTATTTGAACGGGATCATCGCCTCTGCTGCGGGACTTCGGGCCAACAACGGTAAGGTAAAGATTGACCCGTCTTATATTTATCCAGCGATCAGGGAACGACGATACTTGGATGCCGTAGGGAATAACATGTCCATCGTAAGTGACGAATACTTGCCAGGACTAAGTGTGATCTTCCTTGAGATCAAGGACACTTATTCCAAAATTATAAGTAGGGAACTGTTGAAGCAGCATCCGAGGTTAACAGAGGAAAAGGTCAAACAACTGGCCTATCACAATTTGCGCTCTAGCGGATGGACTCCGTCTCGAATGACGATGCAAAGTCCGTTCCGCGCATCCTGTTACGTAGAGGTGTACATGGATAATCCTTATCCTCCGGAATGTCAGTTCCTTCTTCCAGAAATGTCGCTCACCCATATGCCGAGTAGTTCCTTCCTGATCGCTTACACGAACCGTAAGACTACTTTGCTCTTGCGCTCCAATGAGAGAATGGACTCCTTGTCAGAAGCGCTTCGTCTGGCAAAGAAGTCGAGGTTCAAGGATGTCGTGAACCGAAGCTGCCGTGTTATGCCTAACCCTGTCTCCGACCAGATTTACTGGGTCAACAGAGGAGAAGCTAAGCTGCTGGAGAATGTGTAGGGATGCGAATAAATAACAGGATTAAGGAGCTATCATGATGTATTGGTCAGCAATTGGTCAGACCGGAGCGATTCCCGAATCTTCATGCCGTTGTCGCCTCTGGCGTGTATACCGGAGCGAATGAGATCGACAATAATGATATTCCTAAGCACAAGAAAGAACAGTTGGGCTCGATCTATTCGAACCCGCTGTTCTTTCTTGTTATGGAACCACATATCCGCAAAACTAGGTCAGTAGAACTATTTATCGTGCTTACACAAATCATCCTTTATTCCTAATGTCGTTGAAAGAGGGGGACTATTCGCCCGAGATTGATCGAATTATGGAACAAAGAGGTAACTGCCAGTATAATGAAAGAATGAGTTGCTAAAGCCGATAATTCTATATAAATAAAGTTGGTTTCCACCTATCGCATCATGATTTACGGAGGGATTTCCATTGCTTGTAAGTACCAAACTTCATATCCCCCATGTACGTAACCTTTTGGTATCCCGTCCGAGGTTGATGCGTAAGCTTAATGAGGGAATGGAAGCCAAGTTGACGTTTGTTTCCGCACAGGCCGGTTACGGGAAAACAACAGCGTTAAGCGAATGGGTGAAACAATGTAATAGCCTTGTGGCGTGGGTTTCATTAGAAAAGCAGGATAATGATTGGATTCAGTTCTGGAATTACGTCACAGCTTCCATCCAGGAGATAGTTCCCGGGTTTGGCATAGCGGTCTCTTCTCTCCTAGAGAAAGGGCCTTCGGTGTCTGCGGAGACTACGATCATAGCGCTCTTGAACGAGTTAGATCGATTAGCTAATGAACTGGTTATCATTCTCGACGATTTTCAGTTCATTGAGCTTGCTGATATTCACCAATCTTTGAGCTATCTGATTGAGCATCTGCCTCCCCATATCCATCTATATATTGCAAGTCGTACGGAATTGGCGATACCTACTATCAGGCTTCTGGCAAAAGGTGAATTACATCGAATCGACATGCAGGATTTGAGGTTTCAACTGGATGAGGGGCTCGACTTCTTCCGGGATACAACGGATTTATTGCTATCGAAGGAGCAGGTGACTGAGCTGTTCCATCAGACAGAAGGCTGGATCAGTGGGCTGCAGCTGGCGGCGATCTCTCTGAAGCGCAGCAATAATATAGCACAGTCCATTCATCAATTCAGCGGCCACCAACATCATATCTCTGATTATTTACTGGAAGAAGTGTTTCGTCTTCAATCGGAGTCCACGCGCGACTTTTTATTGAAGACGTCCATCTTAACCCGAATGAACCGCTCTTTATGCGAGGCTGTAACGGGTCTTATGAACGGTCAAGAGCAATTGGAAAAGCTGGAGCAGTTGAACTTGTTTATCATCTCATTGGACGATCAGAGGAACTGGTACAGGTATCATCAATTGCTATCTGATTTTCTGCAGCGCATCTTGTTCCGAAACGACCCGGACCAATGGGGACAAGCCCATATCAGCGCGGCGCATTGGTTGGAGAAGCATGGGTTGGATGAAGAGGCAGTGGAGCATTATTTAGAAGGGAAACAGTTCGCGGATGCTGTCCGGTTGATCGAGAAAAACCTTCATACTTTAATTCAATTGAAAAGTGTTTCCTTGATCAGATGGGTGTCCGCCTTGCCGGAAAATTCCCTTGCAGAGAAACCTATGATCGAACTGTTTTATATATCCGTTTTGCTCGGAGTCGGACATTGGGAGACGGCATTCAACCGAGTGGAGCAAGCCAAAGTCCGGTTTCAATCGCTGCAGGGGAGAATACCCAATGCGGAGTGGAGCAGGGTGATGGGCAATATTTACTTTTTCAGTGCGATCACCTCTTATCTGCAAAAAGATCTAGATCGAACATCGGATGACCTCGAGTGGGTAGAACGATATATGCCGGAAGGCAGCTTCTTTCAAACGATGGGGCGTAACCGATATCAAGGTTATGATTCGTTCGACGATCATTTGGCGTTCATCAACGATCTTCATGCAGCGGAAGCATTCTTATTGAAATGGATTACCACTTGGGAACATAAACAAGATTATCCTTTCTTCGGTCTATTATGCGCTTCTTATAGCAAACTACTATACGAGTGGAATCGGCTGGAAGAGGCGGAGTTGTATATCAGTCGGGTACTAGGACGCAAGGACATGAAGCCCTTTGCGCGTATTCTGATTCATACGGCCATTAGCGCTTCGCGGATTCAGCAAGCCAAAGGCAATCCGAATCAGGCCTTAGAGCTGCTCACACAGTTGAAATCGCAGATTGACTCCCCCGATCATGAATTATTTGTGTTGAAGATCGAGGCCGAGCAAGCTAACCTTGCTCTTCAGCAAGGCACTCCCCAGTATGCTCTGGATTGGCTGCAAAGGTGCGGTCTGGCGCATACGGATGAGGTTTCATTGAATCGTATGGCCGAGCATCTAACTTTGGCCAGAGTTCTTGTCGAGTGTGAACGAACCGAAGATGCGTCGTACCTCTTGGAACGATTATATGTTGTATTACACGAGGAAGATCGTCTTCGCGATCGAATCAAAGTATTGATTATACAAAGTATAAATCTCCAGCGGGCGGGTCAATCAGAGGCCGCTCTCGTGAAGCTGGAGACGGCTCTGCACTTGGCGGAACCAGAGGAGTACATTCGCAGCTTCATAGACGAAGGCCCGGTGATGGCGGAGATGCTATCCTCTTATTTGAAGGTACAGCGAAGCAGCAACTCAAGAAGTACACACCCGGTTTCTTTGGCCTATGTGAAGCAGTTGCTTCAAGCTTTACATGTCACGTCGGAAGAGGAACGATCACTTAAAGAAACCCTAACGGAGCAAGAAGTGAGAATATTACTATTAATAGGCAATGGATTGTCGAACAAAGAAATGGCTCATCACCTGAACATCACGAGCGAAACCGTAAAGTCGCATATCAAAAATATGTATAGGAAGCTTGGCGTGAACAATCGAGTACAAGCGCTGCAGCTTGTCCAACAACTAGAAACACTTACATAGAGCTTATCCCCCATATTATTGTATGGCTATCCCCCGAACGGGGGATTTTTTTATGTTCCTAATAGGCTTACAGTAGGAAAGGTGTGACAAAAGTTGCGAAGTAGAGTGGAAAAATTCAAGTGGAGAAGGAGAAATAGAAATGAGAAAGATTCAGAAAAAAGGTATGGCAATCTTCCTGATCATGTTGATGGTGCTGGGAGGTGTGACGGGAGTGCTTGTGCCAGGAGGAAGCAAGGCGTATGCAGTGTCGGGCCTTGTCCTTACGGATTCCAATATCACAAGTGTTCAAACCACGGCCGATCATCGAACCGTTACTGTGACTACGAATGTATCTTTGGTTGTTCAGGCTGGAGTAAGCGTAACGGATGCTGTATATGTGAAAAGAACGGGTTCCAATGAATTTGTCAGCGTTGCGGCTGATTCCGCTGTAAATACGGGTTCTGCTGTGCTGACAGCTAACGCTGGCAATAATCAAACCGTGTTCACTCTTAATTTGGATAGCCCATTAATAGGAACCGGTAATCAGATTCAAATTCAAGGTGCCTATTTTGAATCGTCGGGAACACCGGGTTCGTATATGGGCAACGCTACAACGCAACCACTGGACCTTCAGTCCCCTGAATATGTAGGATCTACATCTTTTAATGGAAGCAATGTGTATTTAAATTTTAATGAGAACATTTCATTGAATACAAGCAATCAGGATACTGCCGCTTATTTGAGAAGCCAAATGAGTATTGCGACGGATGGAATCAACTTTATATCCCTTCCGCAACTTATGTTTGTAGCACAAAATCCCAATTCGAATTCGATTCGGTTATCCATGGATAACGATATGAAGGTCATTCTAGGCACGAGCACGCTTATTAGAATCGCGAGCGGCACGTTGAAGGATGCAGCGGGTAATCTCAATGCGGAGATGACTTTACACGTAACCCCTCCAGTTATTCAAAGCTCAGCAATTAGTGATGAGAACCATACGGTAACGATTACCTTTCACGAGGATGTTCTAGCCAATACAGTAGACATAAAAAATAATATTTATTTAATAAAGGATGATTGGAATTCGTTGCTCAGCGACGATACGGTATCCATTGAATCAGGGAAGCTTGTCATCCGTTTTGGACTGCCCCTCTCGGGACCTAATAATCAAATTGTCATTGACGGTGGCACCCTTAAGGACAGTTATGGGAACGTTTCGTTCGATAGTGCTGTAACCGCTATGATACCAGCTAACGCTGGAGGGGGCGATGGTACAGCGCCTAAATTCATAGAGTCTTATATCGCCAATCATAATCAGGATATCGTATTTGTTTTTGATGAGAAGATAGAGAATAATAGGACCGATGAATCGACATTAAAAGCTTCCATATATCGTTATATACCTAATTTGGGGTGGGGGAATGGTATTCCCGATTCTTATAATTCGACTCTGACATTCTCAGAGAATAAACTGATTCTTCATTTTGCAGCGCCATTGACTGGATCAGACCATTATTTTCAATTTCCAAATGGATCTATTAAAGATCGATCCGGGAACGTTCTCAATGCTAGTTTTAGGACTAATTGGTTCAGCCCCGTTCAATCATTGTCACTTAACAACGGAAGATTTTTAAATAATGGTCGTTGGTTAAACCTATCATTCAACGCTGAATTAGCAGACAATACGCTGGTCGCTGGAACATCTCATTTGAAAGAAAAGATTACGATATCCACGGATCAAGGTGCAACCTTCTCAGCCTTGGGCGCACAGGATGTCTTGTCCATTCAAGGGGACAAAGTAGTCGTATTATTCCAGGAGGCGAAGAAGAATCCAACATATGTAATTAAGATTGAAGCGAACGCATTAAGAGATGTACACAACAATGTGGGGAACACAGCGATTAATCAACTTTATGCATACAACACGCCTGATTTGACGGGATTTTTCTTCAGTAATGCAGCAAGTGAATTCGTATTCGAAGACGATGCTGCATGGCGCAGCAAAGTAAGAGATGTCATCGTAGATGATTATTGGAATGAAACTCGCAGAGTATTGAATGCCTCGGAATATACACTAACGGAAGGCAAGCTTACGGTTAACCAAGGGATTTTTCAAGAAGGTTTAAATTATGAAATTTCAATCGATGCGGATGGTTATAGTAGTAAATTTATTGATGGCGAAGCAATTAATTCATCGAAATTGTTTTATATGACAGAGCCAGCCCTCAGCACACAAGGCGGACTTCTAGCAACGGTAAATGTGCTCAATAACTTGGATGATTACAGTTATTACAGGAATGAGACTTATGGAACGCAATCGGTTGTATTCGTGTTAATGAATGGAACGACAGCAGTCAGCATTGTAGCTTCCAGATTGAAATTAAACACAGGAGCCTATTCGGCCAATTTCAATGTGACAGACGCTGCTACAGCTGATTATAGCGTACATGTATATGTGGTAAGTCAATTTAACAATGATGCCACTCATGTTGGTTTGAATCTGGCTACACAACTGCCGCAAGCTGAATTCGATCTGAAGTTGATTGAACAACAATTCAGGGGTGAAATAGAATAATATGATCATTAAAATGAAACTTCAAAAAGGTCTGATCTTATCTCTCATGCTGATCATAGGGCTAATTCCACTCCCTGCATTGGCCAGCAATTCAGTTACAGTGAACGCGATATCACCCATTCACCCTGGTGATTCCGTGACCCTAGCAGGATCGTCTACTTATTCTGAGGTTATTGTTAAAGTGCTTCGTCCTAGCAACAGCGTAGCCTTCTATACGATTGCGAAAGTGACGGATGGACAGTATTCAAGTTCGTTCACCCTAGCGAGCAGCGAAGCTGCAGGTACGTACAAGGTCGTTGCTGGACAAGCGAGTACGGTTGCCGTCCAGGATCTTATCGTCGAGGCTATTACGCCGCCAAATCCAGCCAGCAGCAACGCAGACTTGAGTGGACTGGCGCTATCGAGCGGAACGCTGGCGTTCAACACTGGAACATTAGACTACACCGTTGATGTAGCCAACAGCGTATCCAGCCTGATCGTAACGGCCAGTGTGAGCGACAGGAACGCTACTATGACCGTGAACGGAATAGCGGTAGCTAGCGGGCAACCGAGTAGTGCAACCAGCTTGATTGTCGGCAGCAACGCCATCTCGATTGTCGTGACTGCTCAAAATGGCACAAGTAAGAAAACGTATACCGTGAACGTGAACCGAGCACAGGCAACGAGCGGCAACACAGACAATAGCAGTGGCAGTGGTGGGTCAATGCCACCAACAACTAGCATCGTCACAAGCACGGATGGCAAGTTAACGCTTCCTGTAGGCAGGACAGGGGAGGTTAAATTAGAAAATGCGGTCACCATCTCTATTCCGGTAGGCGCTATAGATCAAGAACTGAAGTTAACGATCGAAAAACTGATGGACACTCAAAAGCTCTTAACGAATAAAGAGGTTCTAGCCAGCCCGATCTATGAGATTCTGAAAAACTTCTCGGAGAACTTCAGCAAACCTGTAACGCTGACTTTATCCTTTGACCCCGCGATCATGAAGAATGGTCAACGGCCAGCTATATTCTATTATGACGAAGCGAAGAAGGAATGGGTAGAAGTCACTGGTGGGAAGGTTAATGTGGATCGAATCACCGTGGACGTAAACCACTTTACGAAATTCGCGGTATTTGCTGTAGGTCAACCAACAACTGTTCCAACACCAGAGACGAAACCGACGATTAACTTTAGTGATATTTCTGGGCACTGGGCTGAGGCCAACATCAAGCAAGCGGTAAGCAGCGGAATTGTTACGGGCTATTCCGACGGAACTTTTAAACCGAATCATACCGTGACACGTGCGGAATTTGCTGTGATGCTGATGAATACGTTGAAGCTGCAGGGCGAAGGGGCGGCACTGACCTTCACGGATGCAGCGAAGATCGGAGCTTGGGCGCAGAAGGCGGTGGCGCAGGCAGTACAAGCAGGCATCATTAATGGCTACGAGGATGGCAGCTTCCGTCCGGATGCTGAGATTACACGCGCGGAGATGGCAGCGATGCTCGCCAATGCTCTAGGTGAATCTAGCGCAGCGAATGTCGCAACCGGCTTCGCCGATGACGAGGTTATTCCGGAGTGGGCCAAAGGTGCAGTAGCAGCGGTTAAGAAGCTGGGCATTGTTGAAGGTCAAGCGGCTAACGTATTTGCTCCTATTGCCCAAACAACAAGAGCAGAAGCTGTAACCGTTATGCTGAAGATGTTGACGCACATGAGCAAGTAAACGATCTGTTTCATTATCAGGGTTATCCCGCAAGCTGTAGAGTATACGGCTTACGAGATAACCCTGTTTTATATCGCTCCAACCACACAATAACCTATACTAGCATGGCTATCGATCTCCACGGGACCTAAGTAGTAACAGTTGATTAACTTAATCACCAAGGTTCTACCAATGAACTCCGGTCCTTTAGCGAACGAAAGTAGATGTCGAAGATTTATACACAGACAGGCTATTTCTGCGAGTTTTCAAGTTTAGATGTATAAAATTTCGACATCTAAGTCCCATTTCGGCGAGTTTTGAACTAATTGGGGGGTGTTTTGAGCTGTTTTAGGGTTTAGATGTATAATTCTTCGACATCTGAGTCATGAAATGGCCTATTTTTGTGGTTAGATGTCGAAATGGTCGACATCTAACCACAAAATTGAGCGAGAGAGGACGGGAGATGGAGTAGATTGCAATGTTGGTTGAAAATAGGTTTGGTGAAATAATAGTTGGTTGAAACTGGTTGAAACTGGTTGAAACTGGTTGAAACTGGTTGAAACTGGTTGAAACTGGTTCAAACTGGTTGCAACGTTGATTGAACGTGTTTGCGTGAAAAGCTAGTTGGTTAAAATACTGGTTGCAATGTTGGTTGCACTATTGGTTGCAATACTGCAGGGTTGTAGACTTGTCGCAAATGTTGATCGCAATGCTTGTTCGTCGCAATGCTTGCTGATAACAATACTTGTTGGTTGCAATGCTTGCCGTTGCAACGCTAGTAATTGCAAAATGCTGGTTGGCTGCATCCAACCAACCAGCCAACATTGCAACGCTCTCGCACTTACGTACGAAGCCTTTCGTAATCATCAACCCTTAACACTGCCCAAGATAATCCCTTTCATGAAAAACCGCTGCAGAAACGGATAAACGAGCAAGATAGGGAGCGCTCCGAGGAAAATTTGCGCGGCCCGAAAGGTCTTGTTCGAGATTTGCTTCAGCAGATCGTCGTTCGTGAGCGACTGCACGGCAAGATCCTGCATGATAACGACAGATTGCAGATAGCTCTGCAGCGGGTATTTGTCCGGCGAGTTCATGTAGATGATGCCATCGAACCAAGCGTTCCAATGCCCTACCATCGAGAACAGTGTCAGCGTGGCAAGGGCGGGCAGGGAGAGCGGTACGAACAGCTTCCAGAGCACCGTGAAGTGGCCAGCGCCGTCTATGAAAGCGGACTCCTCCAATTCCTTCGGCAAGCCGCGGAAGAAGTTCAGCAGTAGCACAACACTGAATACCGGCACCGCATTGGGAATAATCAACGCCCAAATCGTATTCAGCAGTCCGGTCTTTTGAATTACCATATAAGTCGGGATCAATCCGCCTCCGAAGAGAATCGTAATGAAGAAGATCCAGACGTAGACGGTTCTCAGCCGCAGTGCCTTGGTTTCTTTGGACAACGGGTACGCCGTTAAGATGATCATCAGCATGTTCACAAGCGTGCCCAGGCCAACGCGTTTCACGGAAATCATCAGAGCCTGCATGAATTCCTTCTTCTCCAGCACGTATTGGTAGGCGCTTGTATTGAACCCGATCGGCCACAGCTTGACTTGGCCCGCTCCCGCCGCGGTGCTGTTGCTGAGCGAGACGGCCAGCACGTGGACGAGAGGCAGAATGCAAACAAGCGAAAGCGCCGCTAACAGCACATAATTGATGATGACAAACAACCTTCTGCCTATAGAAGGGTTCTCTACCATGGTAAGTCCCTCCTTAGAATATCCGGTAGTTGGCGAAGCGGTAGGCAAGCCAGTAAGAGATCGTAATCAAGAACAAGGAAATGACGGATTTGAACAACCCGACCGCGGTAGCGAGGCTGTATTGGGACTGCTGCAGACCCATCCGGTACACCATGGTGTCAATAATGTCCCCCGTCTCATAGACCTGCGGACTGTACAAGATGAACACCTGCTCGAAGCCGGCGTTCAGAATGCTGCCCATGCTGAGCGTAGCGAGCAGCACGATGATAGGGCGCATGCCCGGCAGTGTAATGTGCCAGGTTTGGCGCAGGCGCCCCGCCCCGTCGACGACGGCCGCCTCATAGAGAGTCGGGTCGATGCTCGTCAGAGCGGCGAGATAGACGATGGTGCTGAAGCCGAATTCTTTCCATTCATTCGAGAAGACGAGCACGTAGCGGAACCAGCTGTTGTCGCCGAGGAAATAGATCGATTCGATACCGAACCAGCCTAACATCTGATTCACGATTCCGTTAGCTGGGGACAGAATATCGATCAGAATGCCTCCTACAATGACCCACGATAAGAAATGGGGGAGGTAGACAAGCGTCTGCACGCTCCGTTGGAACCATTTCTTCGTGATTTCGTTCAGCAGCAGTGCCGTGACGATGGGCATGATCAGTCCCGCAATAATCTTCATGACGGCGATAATCAAGGTGTTCCAGAAGACGACTGCCGTATCGGGCAAGGCGAACAAATAAGTGAAGTTATCGAATCCGACCCAATCGGATTTCAAGATGCCTAATGTCGGCATGTAATTTTCGAAGGCCATTAAGATTCCGATCATCGGACCGTAATGATACACAATCATGATGAACAATCCTGGAATCAGCATGAGATGAAGCGGCAGCTCGGGCTTCCATTTTTTCAGCATAGTTCAGTCCTCCGGGTTCAGCATATCTAGCACAAGTTACATGTGAAAAAGAAAAAGGGGGAGCCGGGCCTGATTCTATCCGATCCCATCTGATCCCCCTCCGATAACCTCCAGCCTTACTTGCTCTTGTACCACTCATTCACTTCTTTGGTAATGTCTTCGCCGCCGAGCTTTTTCCAATCGCTTACGAACTGGTCGAACGTGTCGAGGGATGCGCCCAATATGATTTTGGTAAACGTCTCTAATTCCATCTTCTTCAGGTTAGCTTCTTTCTGAACCATGGCCGGCGTCGGAATCGTGATGAATAAATCAGGCTTGAACTGGTTGTTCTTCACATAGTTATTGACGATTTCTCCGGACCCGCCCAATCCGCTTCTGGCATTGTTGTACCAATGCTCTACCTCTCCGTTCTTGAACTTCTGGATGTTCTGATACACTTCTCGCTCCTCCGGTGTAAGCTTAGCCAGATCGGCCGCTGTCGCAGGTTTATCGCTTTTCAGAAGCGGCTCCAAATGTGTGGAGATTTGGGCATTCTTGAACGTCTTGTAGATTTTGATAGGTGCGTTCATCCAATTGGATACTTTGGAATCGAGGTCGTAATTGTACTGCTTGTAAATGTCATCGGACGTATTCTCATAGAAAAATTTCAGCCACAGCTCGGTGATCTTGAGAACGGCTTCCGGACGCGTGGCGCCTTTCTTGACGACCCAGATGCCGTTGTTGAACAAATTGAGCGGATGCTGCAAGAGCGCAGGACTGCTGTCAATGGAAGGAACAGGGTATGGGATCCATACCGTCTTGGGAGTCTGCGCGGATAAAGGCGCATTCGCGCTGCCGATCGAGCCGAACAGCATCCCGATCTTGCCGCTGCCGAAGCTTTCGTACACCTTAGGACCATCCTTGACGCCGAATTCCCGATCGAATTGGCCGTTCTTGAACATTTCCTGCATTTTGCCAAGGGCGGTCTTCATTTCCGGTTGGATGCTGCTGTAGGCGAGCTTGCCGTCCTTGTCCTTGATCCAAATTCCCTTATAGGCATGGAATCCGTTCAAGAATCCGTTGATATTGCTCAGATCCTTATCAAGCGCGAGCCCGAAGGTGTCGGCTTTCCCGTTGCCGTCTGGATCTTTGGTTGTAAACGCTTCCGAAATGGCTAACAAATCGCTCATCGATTTAGGTGCAGGCAAATTAACTTTTTTCAGCCAGTCCTCTCGAATCCATAACACGGGTACCGATTCTTTGGCAACGCCCGTGAACGGAATGCCCATCAGCTTGCCGTTAACTGTGGCGGCCTCCAGCGGCTCAGAGCCTGCATCCTTAATGACTTGCTTGACGAGGTCAGGCGCATACTGCTCATACACCTTCGTCAAATCTTCGACCATGCCGGCCTTCACCAATTGGGCGAACTGCTTCGTATTGGCGAGGAAGAAGTCCGGGATGTCACCGGAGGCGATCATCAGGTTCGTCTTCTGCTCCAGTTCCGCCGACGGGACTTCCCACAGCGTCGTCAGCTTGATCCCGAGTTTGTCTTTCAAGTAGCGGGTCCACGGGTTGTTGTTCATGTCGTCTCCCGCTCCATACTTGGCCACGCCGTAGGTGAAGTTCACTGTCTTAAGCTCGACCATCGGATCGAATTTGTCCGGCATTCCTTTCGAAGCCGCTGGCGGCTCGGACGCTTTGGCAGTCGCGTTCGGCGTTGCCGTGCTCGTTGTTGTTCCTGACCCCGATGTACATCCGGCTAACGCAAACGTCATGGCTAAGCTCAGTAACAATCCAGTTTTGACTTGCTTCATCGATAAGCACACTCCCTTTTTTTATGAAATATGGTATATACGATTGCGGTTTCATCATGCCATGATTGCCAATAATCGGTACAGCTGTAGTTCCCGATGTTATGCACCTTTTTGGCAATCCAGCTAAAGATGAATAGGAAGAGGAAAATTGAATATTGATCTTATTACGGAATGTGCTACGATCAAAATGTCTGAGAATTACAGCGTAAGCTCCATTCTACTTTATCCCGTGGACTTCTGAGGAGGAGAGACCGAAAATGCGCGCCAGACTTCCCTTACCTTTTAAGAAAAATTCGTTGCTGATTAAACTGTTAGCCGCTTTTTGCGCAGTCATTCTCTTGCTCGTCTCTTTTAATTTAATCGCTTACAAGTTCTTCAGCAACAGGATGCAGCAAGAAATTATTCGATACAACAATCAAAACCTGAGAAACACAGTTGAGAGGTACGAGAATCATCTCCAGATTATTCAGGGTGCGGTGACGCGGCTCTTCTTCAATCAGAAGGTGCTGCTGCTGAATGAGCTCGGGAATGCGGAGCAGTTCGATCCCGTCAATCTGGTCGCGGAGGAAATTCGGGACATTCTTCGCAACGATCAGTTGTACCTCAATAACGTCGTGATTTTATTCGATAAGAACGGCTTCGTGGTAGAGAAGAACGGGCCTAGCGAGTTGAATCAAATGTTCAGCTCCTATTATGTCAGCTCGGATTACACTCCAGCATTCTGGCGCGACCAGCTTCAGCATACGTACAGGTCCAAGGTGTTTCCTCAAGCTGCATTTGAGCTGCCCCAAGCGAATTCAAGCGGCAATTTCATTCCAATCGTGTTCAAAAATAAAGTAAACCCCGACTTCTACATTGCGGTTTTGCTGGATGCCAAGCAGATCTTCAAAGCGTTCCACAATTCCGTGAACAACCGGTTCTACATCTCGGATGCTTCCGGCAGTGTACTGTTCAATTCCGACAAAACTATAATCGAGCCGGATCTGCTCGCGCAGTTGAAGGGCGGCACCAACCTGCTCCAGCTGAATGACAACTACTATTTCTATTATAAAAGCGATACAAGCGGACTTACCTATATCAATGTGATCCCCAATACGAAGATTGCCGAGGGCATCACGAAGCTGAATTTGGTGCTGATCTTGCTTCTGCTCGGAGCTATCCTGATTAGCATAGGCGTATCGGTTGTGGTCAGCTTCAAGTTCAACAGTCCCATCCAGAAAATTATTTCCAGCATTCGGCACACGACTCCAAACGGCTTCTTGCATAGTAAAATCGAGGAATACAACGTTCTGCACGATATGATCAACCAGATGGTGAAGACGAATCGGGACATTAAGCAAGACCTGAACCAGAAAAATTCCGAGTTGAAGCATCTGGGCTACATGAACAAGCTAAAGGACATTTATACGAGCTCTAACGGCCTTATAGGCACGAACAAACCTTTCTACTTTGTGCTGTTCCATCTGACGATGACGCCGCAATTCTCGGATCTGTCCAGCGCGGAGCAGGCTAAGGCGGTCTACTTCCTGAAGGAATTCATTCATATCTCTCTCGAGGACATGTTCGGTGATACCGTTACCCTCCAAGTGGAGAAAAATCAAGTCCTGTCCCTGCTGTTCATGGAAGAGGAGAACGCAACTCTGATTCAGAATCTGCAGCGATTCAAGCTGCTGTTCGACAGCGACAAAGCGCATTGCTACTGGACGATCGCGGTACAACCGGAGCTCTATGGCTTCGACGAGTTCGGAGAGGTCTACAAGCGGACCAACGAGATGGTCAGGCAGCGCGAGCTGAACGGGGAGACGCAGATTATTACCCAATGGAAGCCACAAAATGAGTTCATCTGGTTCCTGCCGTCCCAGGAGCAGGAGTTCGTAGCCAACCTGCAGGCAGGCCAAGGGGAGAGTGTCATCGCTCTGGTCACCAAGGTGCTGCTGCGGATGCAGAAGAAAGAAGCATGGTCTGGACAATATCTCGATTTCGCATGTGAGGTTGTGGACAAAACTGTCAGGACATTGGCGGCGCTCAACTTGGATATTCGTCCGCTATGCGGCGACAACTCGCCTCGCCGGACGATGGAGGGCTTTACCGATATCGAGCAATACATCCGATTCTTTGAGCATTTTTTGACCGATGTCGTACAGGACATCAATCAAAAACGCGAGGATCGGGATTGGATTGTCGACTTCCTGCAGGATTACGTCCAACATCACTATAGTGAGGATCTATCGCTCGATCTCGTAGCCGATAAGCTGAATTTGTCATCTGGTTACGTGTCCAAATATTACAAGGAAAAGACTGGCGTCAACTTCTCCGACTTCCTGAATGAGTTCCGCATTCAGAAGGCGAAGGAGCTGCTGCAGCAATCGGACTATAGAATCCAGGATATTGCCGGTCAGGTTGGGTACTTCAATGTCAATTCGTTCATCCGCATGTTCCGTAAAGTGACCGGGATGCCCCCAGGAGAGTACAGGAGAATGCACACACTTCCCGACAGCGAGCCTTATGGGCCCTCCATCCAGCAAGATGCTTAATGGCCGGTTTCATCGCACCAAACTATATAGATTCATACCTGGGAATGGAAAGGGAGGAAGACAAGGATGGAGCAGCGTTACGCATTTCGCAAGCGGTTGGAGAGTGTGCACAAACCGGGCCGTCGAAGCGCGGGAGCCGTACCGGAGGCGAATGAAGTGCAGATTGACGAAAGCTGGCACATCGTGTTCGCACAGGATGAAGATCCCGCGATCGTGCATGTTGCCAAGGATCTGCAGGATTATTTGTTTGTGAGCATGGGGGTATCTGTTCGGCTTCAGCTTACGAGTGATTTGGAGAAAGCCGCGGAGGAAACGATGAACGGCATCATCCTGACGACTAAGGAAGCGCTTCCCGAATGGGGAGCTTCACTCTCGGAACCCCGCAGCTACCGTATCACCGCGATGCCTAACCGAATAGTGGTATGCGGTTTCGATGCTAGAGGCGTCGGGCAGGGAAGCTTCTTCCTGGAGGACCTGATGAATCTGCGAGAGGCCCCATTCCTCGCGGTCCAGGATACGACGCGCAAGCCGATTTTCTCTCCAAGAATGAGTCATTCCGGTTATGGGCTCGATCAATATCCCAACGCCCACCTGAATGCGATGGCGCATGCCGGAATCGATGCGATTCTAGTATTCGTCGAGGATGTGGATAAGAGTCCGGATGGGTACCAGGACTTCAATAATCTGGTAGACCGGGCCGATCTGCATGGTCTTGACGTCTACATGTACAGTTATCTGAAGAGCCGCAAGCATCCCGACGAGCCGGATGCGGAAGAATATTACGACGGTACGTACGGAAAGATATTCAAGGCGTGTCCGAGATTCAAAGGCGTTATCTTCGTCGGCGAATCCTGTGAGTTCCCGAGTAAAGACCCGAACACGACCGGTGTGCTTCGATTGGACTGGCCTGCGGACAAGCCGCAGACTAAGCCGAGTCCGGGCTGGTGGCCCTGCACCGATTATCCGCAATGGCTGAACATGCTGAAGAAGGTTATCCGCAAGCATAATACAGATGCTGATATTGTGTTCTGGACATATAACTGGGGTTGGGCGCCAGAGGAAGAACGGCTGAGATTAGTCCGTTCTATGCCGGAGGACATTACGCTGCAAGTTACCTTCGAGATGTTCGAGCAATTGAAGCATGAGCACGTTACTCATGTATGCGTCGATTACACGGCTTCCTTCGAAGGGCCGGGCCGCTATTTCAGCAGCGAAGCAGCAGCCGCTCATGAGCGAGGCTTGAAGCTGTACACGATGTGCAACACCGGGGGATTAACTTGGGATATCGGGGTCATTCCTTATCAGCCGATTCCGTACCAATGGGCGAGGAGGCATCAGGCGCTGATCAAGGCAAGGGAGGATTGGGGACTGTCGGGTCTGATGGAATCGCATCATTTTGGGTGGACGCCATCCTTCGTGAGTGAATTAACCAAATGGACGTACTGGCAGCCAAGTCCGCCTATCGAGAGCATTTATTCCGCTGTTGCGGCCCGGGATTTCAGCGCCGAAGCGGTTCCGCATGTTCTGCAGGCTTGGCAGCATTGGAGCGATGCGAGCCGGCACTACATACCAACGAATGAAGACCAGTATGGCCCGTTCCGGGTCGGCCCGTCCTATCCGATGGTTTTCCGCAAAGGAGTGAAAATGCCAGCATCCTGGCACGCGATGTTCGGCAACGAAATCGTGAACACGAGCTACGCCCCTGCGGAGAGTGCCCGCCAATCGCTAGGCAACGCGCGATTTGATGTAGAGATCCGCAGCCTGGAGCGGATGGCTGAGCTCTGGCGTGAAGGCAATCGCAGTCTGGAAGCGGCGATCGCGCTCACGCCAGAACGCAAGCATACTGATGCTGCGTTTCTATTGGGCATGAACGAATTTATCGTGACTGCTGTGCAGACTACAATTCATATGAAGAAGTGGTGGCTGCTTAAGCAGCGCCTGTTCAACGAGCCTAACCCTGAGCAGGCGAACCGGATCCTGGATGAGCTTGCCGCATTAGCAGAGTTGGAAATCGCGAATGCGCAATCAGCCATCCCGCTTGTAGAGCAGGATTCGAGGCTGGGTTGGGAGCCTAGCATGGATTACATGACAGATAAGGAGCATCTGTTATGGAAGATTGCCCAAGTGAGGACTGTTCTGGACAGTGAAATGTCGGATTACCGCAAGGCGCTCTCCCTGACAGAAGCAAGTCCGGTCATTTTTTAAAATGCTGGGATTGAATCAAGACAATAACCCACCTCAGGCAGCAAGCCATGGGGTGGTTTTTTTGTTGATCTCTTATATGAACCTAAACTATACTGGACAATGGATCAAATAACCAAGAGGAGAACTATAATGCTGAATTTTGCTGATGTGTTGATAGAGGAAGGCAGGAAGAAGAATAGTGTATTGGTTGTAGGGTTAGACCCTGATGTCAGCTTATTTCCTCATTTTTTAATGAAAAATATAGACTCCTCTTCTAGTGAAAGTATTGCGGATGCCATTTACGAGTTTAATAAAATCACTATAGATACAGTCGCTGATCATGTGATCGCTGTCAAACCCCAACTTGCTTATTACGAGGTGTATGGGAGTTGCGGCATCCAGGCATTGGAACAAACAATCCGTTATGCGCGGTCAAAAGGATTAATTGTCATTAACGACGCCAAAAGAGGGGATATTGGCTCAACTTCAACCGCATATGCTCATGCTTTTTTGGGAAATGGACCCATTTCGGGTGATATGGTCACCGTTAATCCCTTTTTAGGCAGTGATGGATATATGCCTTTTATTGAAGTGGCAATGGAGAATAAGAAGGGGATATTCTTGTTATTGAAGACATCCAACCCTTCGTCATACGAAATACAAGACCTTAAGTTGGAGAATGGACAATTACTGTACTTCAGATTGGCGGAGCAAATTGAAAAGTTAGCCCATGAGACCATTGGAATCCACAATTACTCCTTTATTGGCGCAGTTGTTGGAGCTACTTACCCCGAGGAAGCGAAGAAAATACGAGAAACGCTGCCTCATTCGATATTCCTTGTTCCCGGGTTTGGGATTCAGGGAGGAAAGGCAGAGGACTTACGTGTATTTTTTGATGACAATGGCAATGGCGCAATCGTATCCTCCTCGAGGGGGATCCTTTACTCTTATAGGAACGAACAAGAGGATGGGAACAAAATAACCGAAACGGATATGCGCAGATCTATATTAGAGGCAGCGGTAAAAGCAAAGGAACAGATCAATGCGGTCAGGTTCGATAAGGTGGATTAGTTAAATTCAATCAAGCGGCAGATGAAAGGAGCAACAATCGTGTCTACAATCAGTGAATTGATGGAGTATAACGAGCAATTCGTGGAGAACCGGAGATATGAGAAATATTTGACTGACAAGTATCCGGATAAAAAAATGGTCATTCTGACCTGCATGGATACCCGGTTGGTTCAACTGCTTCCCAAAGCGCTTAATTTGCGGAACGGCGATGCCAAAATTATCAAGAATGCAGGTGCGATTCTGACGCAGCCTTTTGGGAGCGCCATGCGCAGCATTCTGATCGCGATTCACGAGATGGGGGCCTGCGAGGTACTCGTTGTGGGTCACCATGGCTGCGGGATGACTCAGTTGGACGCACACTCCTTGGTGGAGAAGTTCAAAGCCAACGGAATTTCCGAGGTGGTGCTGGAGACGCTGGAAAATTCGGGAATACGTATGGAGCGGTTCCTTAAGGGCTTCGACAAAGTCGAGGATGGTGTCATGCACAGCATCGATATGATTCGCCGACACCCGCTCGTTCCCAAGACGATTCCGGTACACGGCTTCATAATGGATCCGGAGACCGGAAGGCTGGAGCTGATCATGGACGGGTATGAAGCTTTGCAATCATAAAGGTAACTCTGTGGGATGCGATGAGGGGCACTGTTAAGCGACCGTCTTATCTTTTAGCCAATCCCAGGACAAGTGTGATATTCTTAAGCTATGAACAACTACTTCTTATTAACAGGGGGTTAACCGACCATGGGCGAGAAGAAAATGATCAAGAAATTGAACAAGAAAGTCGATGCGCTAACGGAACAGCTGGAGCATATGCAGGAGATGATCGCGAATCTGACGGCCCTGGTAAGTAACACCAACGGTATCAAGAAAGAAACGGCGGGCCAGGAAGCGGTTGAAACAACGCAAGAGGAGCTGACTGAGACACGGGAAGAGTCCCTGGAGTCACAGCAAGAGCATGAGCCTGAGTCAGAGTCAGAGGCTGCTGACGAGACGACTGCGGAGCTTGCTGAACTGCAGCAAGAGCCTGATGAAGCATCACAGCAGGATTCTGACACGAAGCAAGATGAGGGTAACACTGCTGCAAGCGACTCTGCGGGTGAATCGGAAGAGCAGGAAAGTGAAGAAAAGAAGGACAAGTAGATCCGGGGAACAATTGCTTGGCAACGTATATAAGATCATACATCTAATCGCTAACCGCTTGCCTGGAATGGGCTTGAAGGAAGGCGATTTTTATTTTGCAGGCTAGAAATTCCAAATCGGTTAGGGATTTAGCCTGTTTGGGCATACTTGCATGTGAATGAAAATGTTTCTATCCCTCATCAAATTGGTTAAAAGAAAAGGTGGATGAATTGTCTATACAGGATATGGAAATAGTAGGTTTAGAACGGGAGGTTGGAGTATGAAACTAACGCCGGAGCAAAGCATCACGTTACATGGCTTTAATAATTTGACGAAGTCACTGAGCTTCAATTTCTATGACATTTGTTTCACCAAAACGAGAGCCGAGAGGGAAGCGTACATCCAGTATATCGATGAGCAGTATAATGCGGAGAGATTGACTGCGATACTGCGTAGTGTGGCGGAGATCATCGGTGCGAATGTATTAAATGTGGCCAAGCAAGACTATGATCCTCAAGGAGCCAGTGTGACTATGCTGGTATCGGAAGGTCCAGTTGCAGAGGTTACGACGGAATCGTTGGAGGAATCGCCAGGTCCACTTCCAGAAACGGTGCTCATGCATCTGGATAAAAGTCATATAACGGTCCATACCTATCCTGAGTATCATCCGGATGAAGGGATTAGCACGTTCCGGGCAGACATTGATGTATCCACATGCGGGGAAATTTCTCCGCTCAAAGCGTTGAACTATCTGATTCGTTCCTTTGATACGGATATTATGACGATGGACTACCGAGTGCGGGGCTTCACACGCGATATTAGCGGCCATAAGCTATTTATCGACCATGAGATTAGCTCCATCCAGAATTATATCCCTGATGACATCTCCGATTTGTATCACATGATCGATGTGAATGTGTACCAGGAAAATATTTTCCATACCAAATGTAAGCTGAGGGAATTCGATCTGAACAATTATTTGTTCGGGTATACCAAAGATAAACTGAGCGCGGAGGAACAGGCGGATATAACTGAAAGCGTTAAATGGGAAATGGACGAGATCTTTTACGGGAAAAATATTACTATGGTTAATTAAAGTAGAGTTCTGTTCTGCTGAAAAGTAAGTGGAGCCTGTTTCCTCATTGAGAGGATGCAGGCTCTCAGGTTAAGGGATATAGGTGTGTTCGTGAATCTCTTTTAACTGCAAAAGCTGCAGTTAATTTTCCGAGATCGGAGCCTTTTGAGAGAGATTATTCTCTTTAATGGAGGAATTGTCGATCCGCAAAATTATTATTTGGAAAATTGCCATGGTATCGTCTTCTCAGACGTATATTTTCCCCAAGGTTATAGCAATCAAGTGCATGCGAATTATAACGGCACCCATTCAACCGATATTTGTGAGAATAATAGGTGGAGCGGAAGTGGTAAAGCAGGAAGCTTCCTCACTCAAATAACCGCTTTATGGTGCAAGGAGCAGTGCATGCATTCCTTGAGTTGAACACCGAATTTAGCATTGTTGTGAATATGCCGGATGGCTGTACAGCTACTATTCCTGTACAAGATTTCTCTGTCAGAGCGGATGGTTTTTAACAGGGGAGAAGTGATAGATTATTCCTGCAGATTCGATGAGATTGAGCCGTTGTCTCGGGAATCGAAGTTATGCATATGATAAGGAAAGGGCAGGTCAATGCAAGCATTCGTCTGTCCTAACTTCAGTTGAATTAATCAATATAAATCCTTTACAGAATTAAGCATAGGACGCTGAAAAGATTATGGAAAGCTTGTCAGTCGTCTCCTACTTCAATTTGGTTTGCTATATTTTCCAGAGGCATCATGACGACGGAACTGCGGTAATTCCTCGGTGAGATGCCATATTTTTTGTGAAACGCCCGATGAAAGTACGAGTAACTGCCGAATCCCGAAATGTCCGCGATTTCTTCCAGTGTAAGGTTGGTGTTCCTCATTTGGTTGCGGGCAACAGATAATCGCACCTCCAGCGCGTACGATATCATACTTACACCAAAGGTAGTTTTGAAGATGTGGGACGCTTGCGATACGCCCAGGTTGACATGCTGTGCCACATCCTCTACTTTGAAATTTGAGAAAGCAAATTCGTTGATGAAATATTTAATACGCTGTGCGATGAGCAACTGATGTTTTGATTTGTAATGCGCTGTCTCCAGAGCGCGGTCGATGTGGATGCACAGCGTTCGCAGCAAGTAGCCGGAAGCTTCGCTCCAGTTATCCCTGATTTTATACTGTTCCAGTACAATTTCTTTAAATATTGCCAGCAAGCTTTCATTCAGCGTAAGTTTCGCTTTTTGTGGGCGTTTTTTTGCATTCCACCATGTTTCCAGCCAACTGCCCTGACAAAAAATATAATAATTGGCGTTGCATGATTCTTCAGTCCTGCTATAGTTCGGATCGAACCAGAATTCGGTGATCTCCCCCGGTCGGAACATGAGTAAATCCCCGGATTTCATAACCTGCCATTGATTGTTAACCAGAACTTTGCACTGTCCTTCCACTTGCAGCCTCATGTAATAATTTTGGAAAGTAAATATCCCTTTTCTTTGAAAAGGCTTACGGTAGTAAGCGTAGTAGGCGGAAAGCACTTCCGCAGCCGGCTGATGATCGTAATTTTGCATAAGAGAACCCCTTCTGAATATCATTGTGAACAGAGTCACTTGAATTATACTATATTGGGATGTATCCAGGATGTGCAGCGGAACGATTTGGATATCCAATGCATCAAATGAATCGTAGAATAGGTCATCTTTTTCGTGGAGAATTCATGTTCACTGCTACACAAATGTGCCATAATGAAAGCGTTGTTAGGAGGGGGTTAAGCACTATAGGATGCCCTTATAACGGCATTATCATTCTGCTCTTGACATTATGTGTAGACAGGTAACCGTACGATTTGGCGATGAGGGGAAGAAATATTGTAGCCATCACTGGAAAGGATAGATTTACACGATAAAGTCGCTAAAGTTACTGGAGGGAGGGTGCGTTTGGTTCTACTCGGACTTTACAATGAATTTTTGAATCCAAACTTTTAATACTATTCGACGAAAAGGGATGATTACGATGCGAGGCGAGCTCATGAAGGAGCGGTTGGCCCGGGGAGAAAGGGTTTACGGAACACATATTGTTAGTCACGGTAACTCGCTTTCTGCAAAATGGAGTACCGGAATGGATCTGGATTTTGTGTTTATATGTACGGAACATATTCCAATCGATCGGTCGGAAGTGGCAGCGATGTGTAATCTCTATACTGACAACGGCATTTCACCAATGGTGCGCATTCCTTATCCGGATAAATATTGGGCTAATATGATGATAGAAGGCGGGGCAGAAGGAATCGTGGCACCGTATGTGGAAACTGTCGATCAGGTCAAGGAATTGGTGGGGGCTGTGAAGTATCGCCCGATTAAGGGGAAATTTTTGGAAGATATGCTCACCGGTTCGCGTCAGCCGAACCCTAAATTAAGCGATTATATGAGGCGGTTTAATAAAGACTTATATCTGATTATTGGCATTGAAAGCGTGGAAGCGATTGACCGGCTGGAATCTTTGATTTCGGTTGACGGAGTCGATGGTGTATTCCTCGGTCCGCATGACATTACTTGTTCCATGGGGATTCCAGAAGAGTACGAACATCCGGAATTTATTGAAACCATTGTCAATGTCATCAAGCGCTGCAGGAAATTAAATAAAGGCGTCGGTATTCATATGGACTCGACCCTGCAAATGTGCCAGCCTTTTTTTGAAGCAGGAATGAACTATATACTGAACGGCGCAGATACGACAAAAATGATCCAAATGCTACAAAACGATTTCAAACAGCTGAGAGGAAAATACGGCGACCTTTATGAACCATGGGTAAAGCATAACAACGGGGAAGATCGAATCGTCTATTAAAGGGATGACTACCGAAATGTCGCTACATCTGGTTGGACAACCGCCTGAAATAATTGGCTTTCGGTGATGTCAGCGAGAAAAACTGGATCCGTCAAACTTTTCTGGCACTTTGCCCCTTCGTGTGTTTATGAAGTGGGTGACTCCATCCTTGAATGCACGAAAAGGTGAATTTAAAACAGGCATTGATCAAACTATATAAGCCTTGATTCAAAAAATATGCCATGAATGAGGGATCAAAATTCACTACTGTTGTTCTTTCGTAAACATACCCTGCATCCATCTATCACAACACTTTATGTATGGGAATCAGACGACGAGGGGGAGACCTTCAAACCCCGCAATGAATTTGCTGCAAGACAGTTTTTTAGTTTGTGCAATGCGGTAGTGAAACGACTGAACTCTGGGCGGTTATTGTTACCGCTTGATCATCCTAATTATCCTACGAGCGATGGTGACCAAGGATTTGCGCATGGAGGTGCGGCTTTGTTCAGCGACGACGATGGCCTGACCTGGCAAGAGTCGAAAAACCGAATCCTACTCCCCATGCGGGGAGTGATGGAGCCGCACGTGGAGGAAACGCGCGATGGGAGGGTGCTGATGGTCTGATGATGAAGGCAAGACGTGGAAACACATCCGCAACATTGAAGATGATTCCAGCCGCGCCTTTTCCAATCCCGGCTGCCGCTTCACCTCACAAGGTACGGCGGTGGTGAACTACTGGACTTGTGAATATACGCTGGCATCGCGCATGCAGGATCTTATTGATCTACGCGTGGCGGTGTTGGATACAGCGTGGTTTTATGAACGTTGATGGGGCATGTCATGAAAACATATCAACGTTCGTAACACACCGAAGATCTAATTTCGCTGAGGCCGCTGGCGAAACTATTTCACCGTCGAGCGGGAGGAAGACCGCAACGGGCGCTGTCATACGGCCATTCACGTATCGAGCGATGACAAGTCAGATCGTGCCGGAAAGTGCCAGGTTCAACCAGTAACTTAAGAACTCATTAAGGCCAATTATCCCGCATTGCGACATATAAAAAAATATCAAGAGAAGATCACAAACTTGCCTGCATCTGTAGAATGCAGTTCTAAATTAAAAGCCGTTTACAATGTGTTTGCCCAATCTGGCAAAGGAGATGTAGTTCAAGTGCATTTTAACATGGAAGAGCAATATGGAAGATGACCCTCGATGGCCTATTGCAACTCTTTTTACGTCAATTCAAGATTGGATTGATCAAGTAATGATTCCTGACAGCAAGGAATTCATCTGATAAAAATATAATAATATGCTTCCTATATTGCTCAAATCGAATTGTCACAATTACTACCATAAATAATACACTTTATCTCATTTATAAGAATGATATATCTCAAATAGACGCCAGAACTGCAGGTTTTGCAGTTCCTTCTCATGCTGTTTAGCTAGATTCTTCATCTGCCCGCTTCTTTTACAAATAAGCCATGTTACTGCTGTCTATTTCGGCCAGTTTACCACTCAGGCACTAAGTAGCCTATCTGACTATCCCTTATTTCCGCACTGTGAACCGATTTTCCTCAAACCAGGCCAAATAACCAGTAGTAAAACTTGCTATCTCAGCAATAGCCTTCTATTCCACTCAAATAACCTATACTAGAAGTGGCTAACTGATCTCCGCGGACTTAAACAGTAACATTTACCTCACTATTAGCAAAGCTTCTCTCACTCAAAGAAACTCACTCCGTGTATCAAAGATACCTGGCTGCAATTTACTCCAAGGCGTAAAAGTAGTAGTGAGCTCATAGCGCTTACCTGATTCCGCGGAGCGGTAGGCGCCGAACATAATCTCATGAACGTGCAGCTGCTGTCTGCCCGTTTGGACAGGCTGTTCCTCGGAACGAAGGCAGCCGACAAAATGCGTCATGATATCCTCCTGCGGAATCGAGCTGATCTTGTCATGCGGAACATAACAATCCTTGACGCCGCGCCAAGTCACTTGTTCGGCATCAGGCAGAGCAAGTCCCGGAGAATGCACAACCAGCGGGAAGCCACTGTCGTTCAGAGCGACGGTACCCTTGCGACCATAGATTATCGTATTATTCTGGAGGAAAGACATCCCCCATAAGGTGCGGATAACGGCATGCTGTCCGCCCGCGAACTCGACGATTACGGTCACGTTGTCATCGACATCGCTGTTCACTTGTTTGCCTCCGCCGACGATCCGTTTCGGAATCAACGTATTGGCCTCCGCCATAACGCTGACCGCAGGTCCGAGCAAGGCGACCAGACGGCTGACTGGATACACCATACAATCGAGAACCGCTCCGCCGTGGGCGATGGATTTGTCATAATACCAGTTGTCCCTTGGAGGTCCTGGCAGGGAGAGCTGGGCTTCGGCACCTGTGATTTTGCCTATGTACTGCTCGTCAACAAACTCGGAAGCGGCCAGGAAAGCGGGATTCAGATCATAAGGCAAATTCATGAAGATTCTGCCCTTCTCTTCGGCCAGCTCCACCATACGGGTACAGTCCTCGAAAGAAGTAGCCATCGGCTTCTCATTCAGCACATGAAGTCCTCTCTCAAGGGCAGCAAGCACGGGTTCGGTATGTACGGAATGGGGGGTCGTCACCACAACGGCATCCAGCTCTTCTTGATCCATCATTGTGTGATAATTATCATACCAACGGGTCACTCCATATAGGCCTGCCTTCTTTTCTGCGTTCTCCAACCGTCTTGCGCAAGTAGCAACGAAACGAACCCCTTCCAGCTTAGCGGCTTGCTCGAAGAAACGGTTGCTAATATCTCCGCTTCCAATCATCCCCAGGTTAATGGTTCTCATCTCAATTCCTCCCTATTCCATACTAGTAGCTCGTTACTGCTCATTTAATCATAGTTGGAAAAAAGAAAGCAATGAAAAGATGCTGTCCTGGGTGTAAATGTTGTGGTCTTGATCTGAATATAACGCCCACTTGCTAGAATTTGTCGAAAACAGAACGATAATATAGGTATAATACAGGTGATGAATGGATACATAGTTCGATGTATTCTCCTAGTGAGTATGGTTAAATAACACTACGATCGTGAGCGAGGACGGATTCACTCTTCTGAAAGCCCTTACATCCCAAGCCTGCGATCGATATCGATGGAGGTGGATAATGTTGCTGAGGAAGAGAAGGTTACGTGTGGCTGTCATTTGCTTGATCGTCTGGTCGATGCTGCTAGAGGGAGTTGTATGGGCGGCTGGAGACGAACAATCGAAAGGCAAAGGAAAAGGACTTGCTGGACAAGCTCCAGGAGCTGAGGTACAAAGCTATGCAGACCGATGGGGTGTTGTGCCGGAGTCCAAGAACAGTCCTACTGTAGACGGCAATCTGGAATCCATATGGGAATCCGCCTTTCAAGCCGACGGTTTCTTGACTATGTTCGATAATCAACCCGCATCCTCGGATACAGAGATTTCGCTTCTCCACGATGAAGACAATCTTTATATAGGCCTGAAAGGACACAAGGATCAGACACGTCCTGCACCCGAGACTGAGAAGGTCGAAGTGCTGTTGGCACCGGGCCGTGTAACGGACGCCGTGTATCGTCTGAATATCCCTATTGTGTCAGGCAGTCGTACCATTAGCACGAACTGGGGAGGAGTAACGACGGATCTGACAGGAGCCGAGGTTCAAGTTATTCAGGGAAGCGATTCCTGGACGCTTGAGGCGAGAATTCCGATCGCATCCCTTGGAGTGGACGCTGTAACAGTTGGTGATCAATGGATGTTCAACGTTTTGCGCTATTACGGCATTAATTCGCAGCCGTTCAGCTCTTGGGTGCCGATTCGTAATTCGTACATTACCGATCAAGGAGGAACTTCCTACGCGCTAGTTTCGCATGTGCTAAACCAAGCTCGTATGGCGCCGATCTATTTCTCCAGTTTGCCTGCTCTGTCTGGTGTAGACGGCAGCCGTGCGAATGCCTGGAGTCCGAGCAATTGGAGTCTTGTCTACCAGGACTGCCAAACCAAACAATTCCGTATGAAGGGCAGCGCTATTCATAGCGGGACGGAGATTCATCTATCCTGGGTCTCTCCAGATGGCGTGTCGACGAAATTAGAGGAGCCTGCAATTGAAAAACAGGATCAGGACACAGTCGTAACCTTCAGCCATCCAAAGCCGCTTGCTAGAGGGTTGTACCGACTTCAAGCCGGCTTCAGGCAAGGAAACGGTGTGTATCAATATTTCGAGCTCAGCTTTGACCGTGACGCACTTATCGCCGCGGGAGACTCGCTATCGACGGAGGCGCCTCCTGCAGAGCAGAAGCAACCGGTGTCCTCGGCCCCGGCTTCCCAGCAAGTGCAAAATGTGATGCAGCTCATTCCTGAGAATACCGGTTTCATCTTCACAGGATTGCCGGAGAACCCAGGGCTGCGTCCGTACCAACTGTACAACTGGAGCGTGAACAATCCCGACCAAATCGTATCCAAAACAACCGGAACGGTATACCCGAACGCGACTTATCCAGAGACGCAGAAGCTGACGGTCACGAACCCTCTTGGTGAGACAGTGGATTATCCGTACTATGAGGATGAAGAAGGACGCAAATATTTCATCAGTGCTCACGTCTGGTATCTCCAGAAGGACTATGCTCTGAGGGAAACGGGCAAGCTTGCAGCAACGGATCCTCTTGGCGCAGCAAGGCTGCTTAACCGATGGGCAGACGTGTATGCAGGATACATGCCGACGAATGATTATTATTGGACCAACTACCCGCTAATCAGCGGACCCCCTTACCACTATTGGGGCGGTGTCTGGTACCGTTGGTATACGGGTGAAATGACGAATATGAGTTATTTGATCAATGCATACCGTGATGTGCGCAAGACGAATGCCTTCGAGCTTCTCAGTCAGGAGATTGGCGAGGATGTGGAGAAAAAGCTTGTGGATAAAGTCTTCAAGCCTTCCTTCGATTTCGTCCGTTCATTCCCTGTGTTGAATCACAACATGGAATATACGACTTGGCTTGGCCTCATCCGTATGGCCAAAGCATCCGGTGTGTCGTCTTATATGCATGAAGCTGTCGATCTGATGCAGGACTTCGCGGCCAACAACTTCTTGTCAGATGGCTTCTGGAAAGAAGTAACGCTATCCTATCATAATCAATCGACCAATGGGCTCCTGCAAAGTATGAATGAGGCCAAAGGCTGGAGCGACCCGGCAGGTTATGTCTCACCGCGTAACGGCCAGCGTCTGGACAATCTGGATATGCAAGGGACTTATCCGGCCTTGAACAACGCCCAGACAATGAAAGACGTAGTAGCGTATCCGAATGGCAGCTATGTTCCGGTTATGGATACGTGGGCGAATGAGAAGACGAATGCGCCAAGGACGGATTTGGGCTCGTATTTATTGCCTTTCTCGGGGATATCCCGATTAACACAGGGCGCAGGTTCAACTCAGCAGCAGATGTACCTGAATTTTGTACCGAAATATGGGCATAATCAATTCGATCCGTTAAACCTGACTTTGTTCGCCAAAGGACAGGAGCTTCTCCCTGATATAGGATACACCCATACGTTCTTCAGAAAATGGACGGTTTCGACTATGGCGCACAATACTGTTGTTGTGGATGGTCAAGATATGACGTTGGATGGGGAAGGGAAGCACGGAGGCCAGATTCAATCCTTCATTAAGTCCGATGACGGCGTCCAGATCGTGAAGGCTAGCCAGGATAGTGCATATCCGGTAACGGATGAGTACAGCCGTGAGCCGTGGATGATTGGATTCGGCAACGAAGCAGATGCAAGCGACGGGTATGTCGTGGACATCTTCCGTGTATCCGGAGGGAATCGACACGAATACACGTTAGGCGGTGACGCTAACCGGGATGGTGAGTTCATAACGGATCTGCCGATGCAGCCTTATGGCGACTATTTGCTGCCGGAAGGCACGGATGTGATTATGCCGGAATCGGAGAATGATACGGGTTCGGCTGAGGGCCATTATTATGGATATATTTATGTGCAAGATGTGAAGCGTGCGGAAATCCCGGATGATACTTACAAGATAACCCTCGAAACCGAAGAGAACGGAACGGAAAAAGCCAAGCTCAGTATTACAGGCTTTGTCGATGCGGGAGCAGGGAACGAGTTGTTTATTGGGAAGTCACCATCGCTTCGCGCAACCCGACTGTCCGGCACTGCCAAAGACATCAACACGGAGGCAGTCAAATATTGGATGCCTAAGCTTGTAGTACGCCGCAGCGGCACGGACCTCACGAGTACGTTCATTAATGTGATGGAAGCGTACGAAGGCACGGGGCCAAAGATCGAATCTGTGGAAAAGCTTACGCCGGAGCAAGCGGTCGAAGGAGATGTGGCGCTGCAGATTCAGTATGGAACGACGACTGATATTATCCTTAGCTCAGCCAATCCTGACCGAACGCTGAAAGTCGGCGATATGGAGCTGGTCGGCAAATACGGGATGATCCGGATGGAGAATGGCATTGTTACCAAGATGATGCTATCCGAAGGCAGCCTTCTGCGTAAGGGGAATCAAACCGTGGTGGGAGAAGGAACCATTACGGGCACGATCACAGATGTTATGCGTAAATTGGATGGAGATGCCGTAGATGCATTGGTCACCCAGACAACCGTACCTGCAGATTTGGTTGGCCGCACGGTTGTAGTTGATCATCCCGATGGCAAAACGCATGGCTATACGATTCAAGAAATCCGTCAAGATGGCGACAACACTCTGATCATTCTGAACAATATGGATCCAGGATGGGAGATCTTGTCTGATGGCAGCTCCCGAATGACGGCTTATCCTTCCATAAGTTGGAATGGTGCGCATACATTCCGAATCGGTAATGTGAATGCTAACTAGCTTTCGTAGCGCTCGCCAGCAGTAAGTGTGTCATTTGTAAATGGTGATTCCCCCTAAGCATCGAAGCTTAGGGGGAATTATGCATCATTTACTATCTCGTCTGACATGAACATGCTTTTTTCTCAAAGGCAGACTTTCATCTTCCAGAACTGTCTGCTGTTCAGTGGTAGGAAGGGATTCCAGATTCCATTCCGTATTTCCCAGCATGAGATCGCTCGGGAATTTGTCTCCGCGCTTCAGGAGCTCTTCACGGCCCCATTCCGTTGAATATACGCCATCCTCTTCAACCGTTTGACCGGACACTGGATTCATGTTTTTGTTATTCGCCACAGTTCTTCTCAACTCCTCGTAATTAAATACCTATATTAATTGCTTTCCATCTTAGTCCATTTACGATTATGGTTGGATGTGTTAGGAAACGTGTCGCCGGCTTTCATGCTGATTTTCTTAGGATTGTTAATGTGCATGATGTCATCATTCTCGCCAATTTCAATATAGTGAGCTGTATTAGGTGCTTCTTCTCCAGGACGAAATTCTGTTTTTTCTCCCATCTTGATGACCTCCGGTATCCTTTGAATTATTTATTAGTGCTGTGCCGTTTATTAGACAACTGTTTTTCTGGGCTGCCTTTTCCTTGATGCTCTTTATTCTTCTCTTGTTTTTCCTGTGTCTCGTGCAATTTTTCTACAAATTCATGTGTGTTCTCCATAGCAATCCCCTCCTTGGTTAAGAGTACAACCATGCTGTTACTTTAACCATTTGTAATAAAGAGTATGTATAGGCAGGAATGAAATTGTTATTCAGCAACCAGTGCAGAAAACCATGAAGCAATAGTTACCTCGGAAGCACCTAATTCACGCAAAATGAGGATGTGAACTTACAATAGGTGCTTTTCAGGTACTTATTTTAGTCAGATAAGGGGATGGAAGACGTTAAACGCAGCAATAGGTACCTCGGAAGCACCTAATTCACGCAAAATGGGGATGTGAACGTATAATAGGTGCCTGGCAGGTACTTAACTGATGCGGCAAATTGGATGGAAGGCTTTGAAGCGCAATAGCTGGATTTGACGAGGAAGGGAGGATACTATCGTAACTGACATAAGCCCCTGCAAGCATGCAAGAAAGAGCCATGAACCCTCATGGCTCTTTCTTCGTGTACCTTTTATCTAGAGCGATATACGCTCCCGTTCTCCAGGACAATCCACGACTGCCCCGCGCCAGCTCCGGAATGAACACCTTGAACAAGATCCTCGAATACATCCTTCGCTACAACTTCGCCCTGCTCATTTAATCTGTATACACCGCCGTTGTCGGTTACGGCCATATACTGTACCCCGTTTGCGGTTTGGACCGCTTCCGCGCGCAAAACACGGTCATGGAGCGTCTTTTTCCACCGTACGCTCCCGTCTGCATTCAGCAGGTATAGCTGGAAGCCATCTGAAGCCACAAGGATTTCGGTCACTCCATCGCCATCGAAATCTCCGGCTTGAATATCGTTGACTTCTCCGCCTACGTTCCGACTCCACAGCTCCTTGGGAGATCCTTTGTACTGGATCAGATGCACCTTGTTCTGTTTTGTCCCGTATGCAACTGCAGGTTGTGCACTGCCGCTCCATGTCTCAAGCGGCTCCACTACCTTGAAACCTGGTCCTGGTGCTTTTGTTCCACCGTATCGGGTCAGCTTGCTTTCATTCCAAATGGAGTAGTAATAATACTCCAAGCCTAGAAAACCTTCATCCTTGCCGTCCTGATCCAGATCAAGGAACTCCATATCCTCAATACCGTAGAAATAAGCGATATCCTCGTACTGCAGGCTTCCCTGAAGATCAAATCCGTACAAATAACGGAATTGGGTACCTACCATAATCCAAGGCTCCTGATCCTGACCGTTGACATGGGCAACGCGAATGTTCGTTACACCGATCAAATTCCCTTTCTGCTCGCGGCGCTCAGGCGTGTTCGGGATCTCCGTGTGCCAACGCTCCGTTCCATTCGGATCAAGAACATGGACGAACCAATTCTCAGTAGCTACGAAGATGAGAGGTGCTCCATTTACTTCCTGGACGGTCACTTCGTTAACCCGTCCCAAGCTCTGGAACGTCCAGAGCGGCTGACCGTTCGTTCCGATGGCCTGCACTTTGCCTTGGATGCCTCCAAGTACAAGCTCTGGATTCCCATCGCCATCCACGTCTCCTGTTGTCGAGCTAGTAACGGCCTCCCCAAAGCTAAGCTCCTTGTGCCAATTGTCGTTCGGATTGGCATGCTCACCCTTCGGTTTCTTCCACTCGATCGACTTCTCTTTCTTTTTCAGCTCGTCCTTGAGATCACGAATGAGCTTTGGATCCGGAGTAACGGTTCCAGTATCAAGCGTCCCGTCGGAGATGGGATTGCCGTTGTCATCGTAACGGGTCATCCCCTTAGTCAGACGGTACGCTTCCCAATCCCCTGTCGACGGCTTCAGCTTCAGCAGAACAGGCTCCGTGAACTGCAACGTTGCGTCTCCAATACGGACTCGGGTTGCCTCGGCCAAGAGCACTTCATCATCACCGATCAGAGAGAATTTACTGTTCGAAGCTAATTGTCCAGCAACCAATGGCCCCCAAGAGGCATACCACTCCTTGCCGTTCTCTTCAATGTGAACCGTGTCTTCGTTAAGCCGTTTGGTCTTGATTGCAGGATTGTTCTCGCCAGTGCTTGATAGCACGTTGATGAAATGGCTTGTGTCTCCTGCGGCGTATTCCTTCTCTTCCTTCACTTCACGAAGCACATGCTCTTCATCCGCGTAAGGATAAGGGTAAATGGTCTTCCAGTATTTCACAAAGTGGCCATAGCGCTCATATTCACGCAGGTCTGAATCATCCAGGCTATGAATGCTCATCGTGACACCCTGCTGTTCTACATCGAACCGATCCTTGGTCACTTTCAAGCCGCCAAGCGTCTGCCATGTATTCTCCAACGTGTAACGCCCGTTCTCTTTCATCACTAAGTCATCATAAATCAGGTAAAAGCGGCCTCCCGGACTAATAATCGACCGATTCCAGTCGGTGCCATTGTAATTCGGCGTTTCGCTCCGGCTCACACCGATACCGTCAGCATCCGCAGCCCATTTCAAACGGGTCAGCGGCGGCTTGGCTTCCTGCACGCCATCCTTGATTACCAGCATCCCAGTGTGGTTTTTAGGAGCTTTCTCAATGTAATCCCGATCGTCGATGAAGATGCGGCCATTGGCGCTGTATTTGATGATGGTGTTGCCGTCCATATGGCCATGCTTACCGGCGGAGAAACCGTCGAGCATCAAATAACTGTCATTCAAATCATAGCCTTCACGGAAGGCTAACTTGTGGAACGTCTCTTCAATCGGGACATCCAACGGTTCGGACGTATCGCTTTGTAATTCGTCATAAACACCCTGCTCGACCGGGTAGGATTGAACCATCGGATAAGTTCCATCCATCTCGTCAGTGACCGTCTGATCGGTCAGGAAACGATGGTAGGGGAAGTCCAGATCACTCATGTTTTGGCCATCGAAGGGCCCGTTCTTCGTTCGTTCCAGCATGTATTGGTACAGCGGTTCTCCGAAGAACCAGGAGGCAGCATTCAGCACCTGTGAATGGTTCCAGGAGTAAGCGCTGCTTCGTCCGAACGGATAAACGTCGCCGCCGCCAGACATCGTTCCAAGGTTGTCAATCATCATTACGTTAAGATCCGCGCTAGGCCGCAAGCCTTTGGCTAGGAATCTGGTGTTGCCTGTCGCCATTGCATATTCTAAAGTAACGCCCGGAACGTGCATCAAATAATCAGAGCCTTCATCCAGGTTGATGTTCGATGTATTACCCGTGAAGATCCGGTCGCCTAACTCATACCAACTCTGCGATTCCGGGAAGGAGTAATACTTTTTGAAATAAGACGCGCCGAACATAATCGAGAGCGCAGGAAATACGTCATGATTGTAACGGGCTCCGGTAGCAGGAGCTTTGGTCAAGTACCCGTCGCGGGTATTGGCTTCATAGGTCAAATAAAGCGCCGACGCAATCTGCTTACGATCAAGCTCGTTGAATACGGGTGAAGCCTCCATAACGGTATAGCTCCCTATCGTGGCGTACCCATTGGTCCACATATTCCTCACCGAGGTGAGCTGAGCTTGTGCTACTTGAGGGAACCGATTCAAGAAGGAAGCGTAGCCTTTCCAATAATGCCTATAAATCTGACCGTATTTGTCATGGTTCGTTAGCTGAAATAACTTGCCGTAATACGTAACTTTGCCGAACAATTGCAGCAAGTAATTAGCATCAAGCTCATCGGTACTGTTCGGAACGAGCTTAGCAATCATCCCGTCCGCTTCAGCGATCGCCTGCTGGAAGTCAGATTCGGTCGGTTCTTTGCCTAAAGGCAGGGCTGCTGCTGCGTCATCCGACAACACAGCTTCCGATAACCAGGGGAGCATCGGAGATGAGAGGGTCGCTATCGTGCTAGAAAGCCGATCCAATCCCGCAGTTAAGCCTGGAAGATCGGTGGCTCCGATCAGGAGCGTGTTGCCTCCCTTTCCGAATGGGTTAACCAGGGTCTGCAGCTGGTACCCGCCTTTACCGGGGTGTACTGCATCCGAGTAGGACAAGTACAAGCCGTATAAGCGAGCCAAATGCGGATTGTTGCCCAAATTGCCGAGAACGACCGCATTGCCTGCCCATCCATCCCCAATATGCTCGGTCTCGGAAGTCACCACAGAAGCATGAATATTCCACTTCGTCTCAAGCAACTGGGCTAACTGCTCACCTGCTTGCTTCCAACTTGCATCGGCAGGAGTAAGAATCGTGAGTGCAGTCAGATCGGTTTCCTTCTGCAGCGCTCGAGGAGTGATTTGTTTGAAAGGCGGCGCTTCGCCTGGCCCGTACACAACGATGTTAGCCGATGTGGAATACACGCTATTCGTTACTGATACTGTTGTTTCTCCAGTGTTTACGGCTTGGATCATACCGTTTGTATCCACGATAGCGACTTCGGGATGACTGGATGTAAATTGATTATTGTGTTGAATCATATTCACGCTCCCATCAGAGAACTGGCCTATAACTTGCATATACACAGCCTGTCCTACTGATAAAGTATAGTCCCGGTCAACAAGGGAAATCCCGGTCAATTGCGACATATCGCTCTGAATCCGATCATGGATGCGGATGTCATCGATGTGGAAGGTCCCTACATCCGTACTGATCGTAGAGAACCGGATTCGGTTCAGTGTGGTAATTCCCGGGTCACGGAACGCTACACCTGTCTTGGTGAAGAGGGGACCATTTTCATCCGAGATGATGATCGTCTTTGTATGGGTTGCCGCATCCAGCGACACCGTAAAACGGTACCACTTATCCAACTGATAAGCAGGACCAGTATCAACCTTGGTTGGTCCATCGTAGTAGACGAAATTGCCTGTGCTGTTGAAGCCCATCCATTCCGCCGTTAGGGTACCAGAAGAGCTGTAGCTTTGAATTTGGGTGATCAGTCTAGCCGTGGTATCCGTCTTTGCCCACCACTCCACAGTGCCTTGCGAAAGGGGAGTGAAATTTTTAAAAGGTCCAAAAGCTTTCGTCTTATCATCGTCATTGACTTGTACGGAGCGAGTCCCGCTATGACTATTCGTCGTGGTGACTGTCGTTTTGCTGTCAGCTGACCAACCTTGTTGTCCATTCAAGGGCCCCGTATTATAATTTTCAAAATCCATGTTAAGTTCCAGCGGTGCAGCAATAGCTCGAAGTTGTAGGGGGGTCCACGTTACCGAACTGAAAAGCAGTGCAAGGATGAGTACCAGAGAAACACGAGAAGCCATTGTAGGAATGTAAGTCCTAGGGATCATCAAATTTCATTTCCTCCTTTTATATCACATGATTCGATAAATTGAGGAAGCTTATCTAAGCTGCAGGTTCATATGGAGGCGCTTCCAATTGTTCGTCGAAAACCTGGATTCTGTGAGACCACCTCCTTATCGATATATAGTTAACATTATAAAGTGGGTTAAATATAATTTCCATTCATTGGCGAAAGATGGATCGAATTTACTAGTTTTGGGGAAATGATTGCCAAAATATGTCGTATGGAATGTTATAGCTGATGTGTGCAGCTTCGGTGGCGGTCTCATTAATCATTTTTGCAAGCTTCGTTAAAAGGGTTGAGTACCTGATCAGAAGGTATTTAAGCCTTTTTTTTTGTTAATAATAAAAATTGAACTATATAGTGGTATTTACAATAGTGTGTGTAACACAGTATAATAAGTGCAGGAGTTGATACTATGAGCGATACGAATGAAGTGATCAATGGGCTAATGCAGGAGTTACGGCGCGGGACGATTATTATCGGGGTGCTCAGTCAATTGTTCGAGCCGCAATACGGATACTCGTTGGTTTCGGTTCTTAAGGACAAAGGCTTCGACATCGATGCTGGTACGTTATATCCGCTGCTGCGCCGATTGGAGAAGCAACAACTGCTCGAGAGCAGTTGGGATACGAATGAAGCTCGCCCCCGCAAATACTATTTGCTTAGCCCCTTAGGGAAAGAAGTATATGAACAGCTATGTGTCGAGTGGAGAAGCATGGTCACCGGCTTAGAAGGCTTAATTGATCGCAAAGGAGACGGCTAGTATGGAAATGATCAATCGATATGTATACGCAGTGACTCACAAATTGCCTGAGAAGCAAATAGCGGATATCGAGAAGGAAGTGCGCGGCTTAATTGAAGATATGCTGGATGAACGTGTTCCGGACGGAGAGGTAATAACGCAGCAGCATGTGGAGGAGATTCTTCTTGAGCTAGGCGATCCTTATGATCTGGCTGTCAAGTACAGAAGCACTAAGCGATATTTGATCAGTCCCGAGATATTCGATATGTATCTCACCGTTCTGAAGGTTGTGGCTTACTCCATTTGGATCGGGTTAAGTGTTGTGTTCGCGATTGAATTCTTCTTGAATCCTATGAACGTGATTGAGCAGTTCACGAGTTATCTCGGTTATTTAATTACAGTCAGCATCCAAGGATTTGCATGGGTTACGATCATCTTTGCCTTAATGGAATATGCCGGCGTTAATGTGGCTCAGATCGGAAATGCAGCCAAAGGAGCATGGAAACCCTCTCAGCTGCAGCCGATCCCTAACCCCAAGACGCAGATTAAATCGAGTGAAGCTATCACGGGAATCATCTTTGCTGTTTTGTTTATGGTGCTGTTTATTTTCTCGAGGGATTTGCTCGGATTGCATAGGTTTGCAGAAGGTGAGAGGACGTTTGTCCCTTTTCTGAATGAAGCGGTTTTTAAGCAATATTTGCCGTTTGTGTATGTTTGGCTTGGGATTGGCCTTTTGAGAGAATGTTTGAAGCTGGTTACAAAAAAATGGTCGATAAAGCTTTCGGCGTACTTTGTACTATTCAATATCATCTCCTTTGTAATAGCACTTATCGTATTCCAGGATCAAGCGGTGTGGAATCCTGATTTTATGAACGAAATGGTTCAATCGGGTCTAATCGTTGCCAACAGCAATGGATTTGAAACGGTAAACAACATATGGAGCAGCTTAACGGAAGGCATCGTGTATTTCATTGCAGCGGTACTTATCATCGATAGTGTGCATGTGCTTTTTAAGGGAGTTCAGGCTAAAAAGTAAGCTGGAGGAGTTGAGCCCGGGCTCGCGCTAAAGCGGAAAATCCGCTTTACAGCCCGCGCAGCAGCGCCCGACCTCGCGCTAAAGCGGAAAATCCGCTTTACAGCTCGCGCAGCGGCGCCTGGCCTCGCGCTAAAGCGGAAAATGCTCTTCTGTCAAGAAAGTAGACCCCCCTAACTCAGGCAACGTGTCTGTAGTACTCCTGTTCGAAGCGCATCGGTGACATGTAGCCAAGGGTACTGTTGGATCGTTTTCGGTTATAAAAGAACTCGAGATAGCGGTACAACTTCTCAAACGCTTCTTGTTTGGTTTTGAATTTAGGGTTGCAGTAAATAAACTCACGCTTCAAA
>NZ_JCAUBA010000014.1:0-202006 GCF_059692235.1 Paenibacillus sp. J2R1T-4
ATTTTCCGCGCTACAGCGATCGTTCAACCTTCTGAGTCACTTCTAAAGCGGATTTTCCGCGCTACAGCGATCGTTCAACCTTCTGAGTCACTTCTAAAGCGGATTTTCCGCTCTACAGCGATCGTTCAACCTTCTGAGTCACTTCTAAAGCGGATTTTCCGCGCTACAGCGATCGTTCAACCTTCTGAGTCACTTCTAAAGCGGATTTTCCGCTCTGAAGAGATTGGTCTAAAGTGGACAATTTTATGCAAATTTCCCGTAATCAATCTCTAGAAGCCTCGTACAGCTTTAGTGCCAAAAGCGTAGGCTCGGTCCTAAAATTGGTCATATGGTCACCATGCGATTTGATCAATCTGAACATGCCAAGACGACCGGACATGTGCGGATGCCAACCGAAGCCTTCGCCCTGAGGCAATACGTTATCTTCGGTTAAATAAAGGTAGCTGCGAGGAATGTTGAGGCTGTAGAAAGCGCTCAAGTCTAGCTTCTCAAAGGAGGGCTTCGCGGGTTCGGGTCTTATCTCACTATAAAGCAGCCTCGCCGTAGCGAGATCCGCCAGATTGACAAACGATTCGCGAAATAGAGGAAACGGCAGCATGATCGTATCGTCTGCCGACGATTGCCTAAGTTGCACGAACGCCTGCTGAACGGGAAGCGGAAATTGATCTGCCACGGATTGTCCGTCCCCCACCACGAACCCGTTCATAAATACGAGCCGCTTGATCCGGTCGGGTACGCGTTCCGCCGTTTTCTGAATGACCGATCCGCCGAAGCTATGCCCGACCAGCACGATATCGCGCAGATTGTGGGCGACAATAAAGTCGGCTACCGCTTTCGTAATCATGGCGTGCGTCACGTTCGTATTCGGATCGCTTCCGTGGCCGGGATATTCTGGCGTGTAGACTCTATGGCCCATCTTACTCAACTCGAAGGCAATGCCGTTCCAAAAGCTTGCATCCGCCCACGAGCCATGGACGAGCACGAAAGTCAAAGGCTGAATGATGTAATGCATGATTCATGTTCCTTCCGTAAAATAACGTTGGTATATTCGCCTATTATATGACCGAATTGTGTTGCCGGTTCTCAATTGAGGATGTAATCAAAAGAAGCTCCCCTCAGTCAATCTGAAGGGAGCTGTTCATCATCTACAATTTTTAGCCTGTATAACTAATTTTTCCCGTCTCCACCAATTCCTTAGGGGAACTACGCAGGAATGGCTTGTCTGTGTATAAATCATCGACATCTACTTTAGCTCGCTAAAGGACTGTCTACAAAGGACCGAGATCCATCGGTAGATTCTTGGGATTAGTTAATCAAACTTTACTAATAGTGAAGGAAAACGTTACTACTTAGGTCTCGATTGCTCGAATTCGTTGTGTGATTCCCACCTTACTCAAGCACAATATTACTATTTTTCCTTCTCCACTTCTGCGTATTGTGGACAGTTTGGATTATAGTGGCAAGCCGTTTACAGATAAGCCATCTTACTACTGGCTATATGGGACATTTCATCGCTCAGGAACTAATTAGCCAACCTGACTATCCTTTATTTCCTCATTGTTACCCGATTTTCCTCAGAATCAGGCCAATAACCAGTAGTAAAACAGGCTATCCGAAAAAAAAACTGTCTTCTCAACACAAATAACCTATACTGGCAATGGCTATCGATCTCCACAAGACCTAAGTAGAAACAGGAAAACGAACTAATTTGTCCTTCAACCGAGTCGCGGGGGCGATTAGTTAACCCACCTTTACTAATTCCAAAGCTAGCCTAACTAATAGTAAAGCTTGATTCACTATTTCCCGGATCCTTCCCTTGTATGCTCCAATTAGTAAGGATTACTTCAATAATGCTAGCAGGAAGAATGAATCCGAGTCCAAATCGTATTCTTATACTGTTTAATAGGGGGGAACCTCTGGCTCCCCCTAAAAACGGCAAACAGAAGCCCATCTCAAGAGAAAGGCCTTAACGGATTGGCAGCAATGCTGTCATATTCAATCTCTGATACGTCCTCGGCCTGATCGAACAGCTCCCGCGCAAGCTCGTGGTAGGCTCTGGCGTCCGCTTCCCGGTTCATAAGCAGCAGCAGCGCGATCATCTTAGCATGAAGCCGCGTGCTTAAAGGGTTCAGCTCCGACCACTTCCTCATCGGATTCAATGCGATATCGAACCGCTGCTGCCTCACATAGATGTCCACAATCGCTTCCAGCAGCTCTGTGTAGCCCAGCTCCAGCTCTGCCTGTCGTGGTGCCGCCCATACATAGCCGCTTCCCGATAAATAGCCGCCCCCATATAATTGCACCGCTTTTAACGCATGCGTCAATGACGATGTACGCTTAAATAGGCGCACCTCTTCCACATAAGCCACGACATCATCGAATGATGCGGACCAATGCAGTGTGTAGCTGCCGCCTGCTAGCTTCATCTGAACGATAGGATCGGACACCCCGCTGATCTCCAGATCTTTGCGAAGCTGGTAGATCGTCGTATGCAGATTGACTTGGGTTCGCTGAGCATCACGCCCGTACCATATATCTTCCATGATCTGTGCTTTGTTAACCGGCTTGCCCAGATGATAGTGCAGGTATGCCAGAAGCTCCTTCGCTTTCGAATTGCGAAACCGGATCGCATCGCCGCTATACGACAGCACAGTGAAGGGGCCGAGGCTATGAACGGCAATTCCCCGTTCAGGCTGATGGACTTGACCACCGTCGCGCCCGATCCGTTTCAAGAGCCGTCCGATCGTGCGGGCCATATCTTCCTTCATCACAGGCTTCAATAAGTAATCAAGCGCCTCCACGTCAAAAGCATCCTTGGCGAACTCCTCGTAAGCTGTCAGGAACGCGATATGAATTTCCGGCCGACATTCACGAAGTCGTCTCGCCAACTCCAGGCCATGCATGGTCGGCATGTCCATATCAAGCAGAACCAGATCAATGGGTTCCTGCTCGGTCAGTACGTATTCCAGGCAAGCCACTGGTTTATCGAATAAACCGGCTATATGGACTTGCTCGAATGTTTCCAGCACTTTCCCCACTCTACGAAGAGCGGGCTGCTCATCGTCAACCGCAATGATTCGAATCATCGATTCACCTCCATGCTTTCCCTTGCAGCTTGAGGGATGCGAAGGGTGACCTTGGTGCCGCCGATGCTTCCCATCCCGATTTCTACACCCGATCCGTACAGCTTTAACAGTCGCAGATGTATGTTGCGCAGCCCTACGCCTCCTTTACCCTCATTCTCCGACGAGAGCATCGTGCTGGCCCATTCAGGTATACCTGGGCCATCGTCTTCGACAGATAGGATCGTAAAGTTGGTATCGGTGCGGACCGATATCGTCACGGTGCCGCCGTCCTCATTCTTCGTGATGCCATGCCGCACCGCATTCTCTACGAGCGGCTGCAGCGTTAGCGGCGGCAGCATACAATCAGCGGCTTCGTCCACCTCATAGCGGATACGGAGACGTTCACCGAACCGCGCCCGCTCAATATGCAGGTAAGCCTCAGCCAGCTCCAGCTCCTTGCGCAATGGCACCAGCCTGTCCTTGGACTTAAAGTCGAAGCTCCCTCGCAAATATCGGCTAAGGTTCAACAGCAGATCATGCGTCGTCTGCGGATCTTCGAGTGAGAAGGTGATAATGGTATTGAGAGCATTGTAGAGAAAATGCGGTTTGATTTGCGCTTGCAGAAACGCCAACTCCGAACGAACCGCATCTTCAGCTGAACGTTTCATCTCCAGCAGGGTACGCGTTCGTGCCCGCAACTCATAAGCTTGGAATGGCTTGGTCAAGTAATCATTGGCCCCAACCTCGAAGCCGACCATCACGTCTGAAGGCCCGCTGCGTACGGTCGTCAGCAGAATGGGCAACTCGCTTAGCGGATAAGTGTGCCGAATTTGCCTGCAAGTTTCATAGCCGGATTGTCCAGGCATCATGACATCGAGGATTACAAGACCAATTCGACCGCCTAATCGGTCCAAAGTCTCCATCGCTTCCATCCCGCTGGATACCGTAATAATCTCGTACGGCTCGTCCGCCAGCACCGCCTGAAGTACTCGAAGGTTGACCGGATCGTCATCGACCGCCAAGATCACATGTTCCCGTCGCGTGCCGTTATTCTGCCTAACGGCTTCCGTTACTGCCTTCTCCGGCCGCACTACTGGCATAGCTGCTGCTGCACGAGCTTCCTCGCTTGATCGAGGCGGAACGCCCTGTATGATGTTGGTTTCACTAATCGGAAGCGTGATGATGAAGACGGAGCCTTTGCCAACCTGCGAGGTTACCGTGATCCGTCCACCATGCAGTTCGACCAACCGTCTCGCGATTCCGAGTCCAAGCCCGGCTCCACCGTATTCTCTCGCAACGGATGTGCCCACTTGTTCGAACGATTGAAAGATCGACTCCAGCATGTCCGCCTCGATGCCGATTCCCGTATCGGCAATGGCAAGATGCAGCATTCCGCCTTCCGCCCATGCCGATACTACAACCTCGCCTTCCGGTGTGAACTTAATTGCATTCCCGATAAGGTTGTACACAATCTGCAGCAGTCGGCTCTCGTCAGCATACGCATTAGGCAGCCTATCCGGCCAATCGAAGCGCAGCACAACTGGCTTATCTCCGATATAGTGGCGGAATACCTCCTGCTGCGTCGATACGATGGCACGAATATCGACAGGCCCACGATCCAGCTGAATACCGCTGTTCTTCAGACGGGACCAATCGAGAATATCGTTAATGAGGTTCGACATGCGGCGGGCTACTGCGATGACGACTTCCAACTGCTCCCGTTGGTGCCCGTTCAACGCCCCCGACTTCTCCTCGGTCAGAACCAATAAAAGATTCATAATTCCATGCAGCGGAGTCTTCAGCTCATGGGAGGTGTTGGCCAGGAATTCATCCTTCATCCGATCCGGAGCGATCAACTGTTCCGACATTCGGCCGATAATGCGATAGGCATTCGTGAATCGGCGAGCAAGCTCCATCGCTTCGATAAACACTAGCAGAATGAAGCCGTACGGCACGAGCTGAAGATCACTCCAGATCATCCTGCCGTCACTATATAAAATATCATGGAGCGCAGAAGCCGTGAAAATGAGCCATCCGATGAGTTGGAGCAGCGCACCCTCTCGGCTCCGCCAGTACGCCCATGCAAACCCGAATAAAATATACGCCAGACTTACTAGGGATACATATTTGTACAAATCTATGAAGCGTGTGTACCATTCGGTAGGAAGCAGCAGGACACTTCCAATGAAGATACAGCCAATTCCGACTAGCAGCTTATTGACTACCGGGTGGAACTCCTTCGGATATAACTCTCTCACAAACAGGAGTGCCGCAGTAACACCGCCATAATAGGTCAAATATTCTATGAAAATAAGCAGCCGAATATCGGTATGCGGATAGAGCTGGACGATATACATTCCGCCCACCGCCCCGATTCGGACGGCACCTAAGAGACAGCATATGCCGAAATACAAGGTCGATCGTTCCGACCGGCGCATCGCGAACAACGCGAGTTGATACAAGCCCAGCAGTGCGCAACCACCGAACACCGCCATCTCCACATACCCTGTACGTTCCTTCAGGGTAAGCATCGATTGCTCGGTACCGAGCGTCAGGCTGTACCAGATTCCGCCTTGCGGATACAGCTCATTGGCCACCTGGATCATAAGGTCGAACGTCCCACCGGGAGGATCGAATGAGACGGTTTGCGGCAAATAGGCAGCGTGTACGGCTGTCCGTTCGGACGCGACGACGCCCGTCTCCGCAATGACGCTACCATCGATCAAGATGCGGTAGGCAGGAGCTATTGCAGGAATGTGCAGCGCTAATGTGCCGGAGTCCCCTTGCGTAGCTACAGTTAGCCGGTACGTTGCATAGCCGCGCCCCGGCAGATCATTGCTATGCCATTCGCCAGGCACCTCTACGATTATCGGCTTCACGCCTTCCGCTGAAGTGCCTTCGGGATAGGTCAGCAGCTCATTCCAATACATGGACCAGCGACCGTTTAGTCGGACAGGTCCGTCTTCTTGCAAGCTCCACTGTTGCAGATCTATGACGCCTTCCACTGCACGGAGACCGCTCTTGGCGGGAATGGTTTCTGCGATGGGCCAACACAAGGCAGCCATGACGATTACCCAGCCGACCAATACCGCCAACCTTTTGCGCCAATTATGTGACATCGATCATCCTGCACCACTTTCGGGGAGTGTAAATTCCACTCTTCATCTTAGCATACTATCTGCCAGGTCCTACCCGTCAAGAAAAATTAGCATACAGGAAGATGCCGATCGCGCTTAAGATCCATAACACCGGGAAGACATTCCAGAGGAGTGCCGCCCTATATCGCTTGCGTCTGTATTGCCACCAGCTTGCTATCAAGGACGCAAGGAGTCCCAACGGATAGGACAACAAGTAGAGGATGAGCAGCCAGGTTGCAGCATGTGTGAACACGCTGGCATCATTGAATCCCATTAGCGAAATGCCGGCCATGAACAACCAAACGGCGAGAAACAACACGAAACCAATGTGTAATGCGAGTAATACCCCTAGTGTAGCTTTACGACTCATCTTGGGCTCCTTTAGCGAAAACGATCGCAGAAGTCTTTATACTCACGAAAGGACATCGAGTAGACGTTCACTTTTCCATAATTGGAATCATACGAATGGAGTTTGGCCGTTAGCTTTTGATATAGGCGGTTCGTATAGTCGTTTTCCGCGGATGTGGGAATTCTGACTTCCCGCACATTAGGGTTTGCGTCTTCGATCTGTTCGGCCAGCTTTTGCAAGCCCCGAATGAAAGTCAGATTACTCTGAACTTCCTCAATGAAGCAGCTATTGCCCAGAACCGCAATATCTTTGTCCTTGAACTCATCATCCTCTAGTCCAAGAACGAAGCTTCCAATCCCAACGACCTGATCCGTTTCATTCATGATAAGGGCGGCCCTGCCACGCTTCATGTAGTTTTTGACATCTCTCAAAGCAAGGCTCACTCGGTAATGTGGAATAATGCGCGTTCGATGCTGGATATAGAAATCCGTAAACTGGCTCCATTGTTGGGTATTCGAGCAAACTTCGAATCGTATCATACTAATCACCTCATTATGGGTAATATAGAAATATTTTGGATTAATTCTTGTTATTTCAAATTTTATTACGTATATTAAAGTTGAATTCAACTGAGGAGGTGAGCACGAATGGGACAATCCGGAGTCAATATGCCACCACAAGAAGCGCCTAAACGCGATGGAAGCGACAACGAGAAGGAGTAAATTTGATGGTAAGGAGGCCAGCAGCGATGCTGGTCTTTCTTAAGAGTTAACCTTCCGTGCGACATATTGCCTTACTCGATCAGGTGTGGTGATGTAAAAGTCGAGCATACCGCAAGGATGCATCCTCGTATTGCTGACAGCAGCGATTTTGCCGAATAACCTTCTATGTGCTTCTGTTGGAGTACAGTAGAATTCAATCTGACGAATCGGTTGCGTAAGTTCGATCTCTCGTTCGACCAAGGCCTCCATGACTTCAACAAACTTCGTTCCTGTACGGAATTGAGCCTCGAGGTAGAGATGATGTACTTCGATCCGTGTCTGATCGGCTTTCTTATCTTCCCCTGTCCCGTACGTATACGCCAATACCCCTCGAACCTGTCGATTCTCATCTAGAGCGATCATGAAGCCAGAATCGTAGATGGAGGTATATAGTGAATTCATAACCGTACTCCACTTGTACGGGACGCCAAGATCCTCAGCATGCCGGCATAAGAACCGGACCCCATCCTCCTTCATCTGTTCCGTATCAGCGATCATCCATTGCAGCATTAGTCATCTCTCCTCTGCATTCGCGTTCTTAAAGTGGTTTCGAGTCCTTCCCGGATTGCGGGATAGCGCATCATGAGCGGATGGAAATGGTCGTACGACAACGACAGCAGCCAGCAGGACGTGGCCGTGACAATGGTGGCCGTTCGTGGGATGTGCTCCATAAGCGCAATTTCTCCGAAATGATCCCCGTCTTCGAGCACGGCTACTTTGCGGCGTTCGCCGCCCGTTCCAGTTGCGATGAAGACCTCGACCTTTCCTCTCGCAATTAAGTAAAATTTATCCCCCTGATTGCCTTGCTCGACCACAGTTGTTCCTGCTTCGAATTTCTCCGTGACGAAGAGCCGGGAGATTTCCTCCAACGCATCGGGCTCGATGCTTCGGAAAAAAGGCAGCTTGCGAAGCCGATCCGACTGTACTTGGGCACTGGCTCCGCCGTGAGCTAGCATAAACCCTTGCTGCTTTTCCCACATACGGCGGTATAAGCCATCTTGCTCCAGCAATTGCTCATGCTTTCCGGTTTCGGCTACTGTCCCCTGATCGAGGACGATGATCCGGTCGGACATCGCGGCATAAGCCAGCCGATGCGTGACTGAAACGATCGACATGGTGCGCGCAAGCGACAAGATCGTCTCGTTCACCGAGCGTTCGGTATCGGGATCGAGGGCCGATGTGGCTTCGTCCAGGAACAGGATGCGCGGATTGCGCAGCAGAGCCCGGGCGAGCGCGATCCTCTGTCGCTGTCCTCCGGACAGACTATCCCCATAGTTGCGGACGAAGGTATCATAGCCCTCTCTGAATCCGACGATCGTTTCATGGATGCCGGCCGCTCGCGCGGCATGCTCGATCTCCTCTTCACTCGCATCTGGCCTGCCGACGCGAATGTTATCCCGGATCGTAGCCTGGAACAGAATGGAATCCTGGAAGACGACCCCTACCTGCTGAAGCAGGGACGCATATTGGGCTTCCTTGATATCCTGCCCGTCGAACAGCACGGCTCCGCTTTGAGGGTCCTCGAACCTCATCAGCAGTTGCAGGACCGTGCTCTTGCCAGCCCCGCTGGAGCCAACGATTGAAGTATAGCCGCTTACCGGGATAGAAAGATCCAGGTGCTGCAGCACCGGCTCGCCGGGAATATAGGCGAAGGTGACGTCACGAAGTGCAATCTCCGAACGGATGGGAGACAGCTCCGGCCCTTCCCGCTCGATTACGTCGGGCTTCCAGTCCATCGCCTGCTGCAGGCGCTCCAGACTCGTACGAGCCGATAGAAGATAAGGCAGTACGGAGGTTAAGCCGAACATCGACGTGCCTACCGTGAAAAAAATGGAGTTATACGCGATAAATTCGCCGATCGAGAGGCTCCCGTCAAACGTCAAGTAACTGCCATAGGCGAGAATGACCGCAGTCAGAATAGAGACGGCAAGCATGGGCAACCGGTTCAGATTCGAACTGACGAAGTTCCTCTGGACGCCGATGGAGAGCATCGTCCGAAGATTCCCTTCGACCTTCGCTAGCATGCTGTCGCGCAGATCGAACGCTCGAATGACGCGGAACGCCTTCACATTCTCGTCGATCGATCCGTTGAACTGGTCCAGCTGCTTGTAGTAGGCGTCGCCCAAGGCAAGCGATCGAGACTTGAGCATCCGGAAAGGAACGAATAAGAGAAGCGAGCCGGCTAAGGCCACTAGGGTCAGCTTCCATTCCATCGTGAAGAGGATGGAGAGTCCGACGATAACGCTAGTGATGGAGAGGAAGCCTCCGGTCAATATATAGAGTACGGCTGCCTGTATGGAGGGAATATCATCGGTATATCGGGCGAGAAGATTACCGACTCCGAATCGCTCATAGAAGCGTTGTGACTGCAGCTGCATATGCCGAAACAAGCGAATCCGATACTCGAACAGGAAGTTCGAGCCCAATCGGGCTTTGGCGTAGTCGCTGGAGATGCCAACCAGCACGTTGACCAATCCCAGGCTCAGCAAGATGCTGATGATGATCGCTAGTGCCTTACCATCACGGGGAAGCAAGGCAAGATCAATCAAGTATTTATAACTGAGGGAGGAGAGGTAACGGAACAAGATGTCGATGATGGCACCCAACAGGATGAGGAATATGAATAACGGGGACGACCGAACCAAAACGACTATGCTCTTCCATAACATCTTAGTCCGTCTCCTTTGCTAGCTAAATGATGCCTGTTATCGGACCTGCATGACCGCGATTAGACTAACTGTAACGGACTCAACTAGTTCGGAAACTGAAAAGAAAGCGCTTCATGTTAGGTTTGTGCGACAATTCCCCGCATAATCCCCTAATACACACAAAAAACCGGCTGTTCCGCAAAAGGGAAGGCCGTTAAGGATTACTATAAATGGTGCCCTGTATGTACCGACGTAAGTTCTCTAATTTTAGATTCGTGCTGATCATTTCTGTCCAGCATGTCATGTATTGATCCTTCATGAAAAAGCTATTCCAACTTTTTACTAACACCACCGCCAAAAGTAATCCGATACCCTTCAGCATCTTTCATTGTAAATTCACTCCAATGTTCGGAGAAGTGAGGACCATCTACTATTTCTACACCTTTAGAACGACATTCTTCAACCAGTAGGTCTATGGCATCGGTATAAGCATAAGCATCAAAATACAGCCCGCCTTCGACAGAAGATGACGGTCTTACATCCTCTCTATTAATTGCAGGGTGCAAAATAAACGTGAGATTGCCTCTGGATACGTGTACATGTTTAACTTTCGGACCACCGATTTCCTCATATTTGAACCCAAGATTCTTGTAAAAATCAGAAGATTTCCGTACATCTGCAACCAACAAAACAATGGATGAACCCGATATATTCGCGGTTACCACTTGCTCACTCACTGGATCGCCTCCTTCTCCACTTGTATCCGTATGCTCACTTTTATCTTCGCTCTCGTCAAACTTTGTCATATCGTCCCTATACCCTTCAATAACTTTCAATGCTTTAGGGATGACGTTAGGTTTGTAACTATCAGAATTGTGATGGGTCTTAGTATCGGTCGCCAAATTATCCCTCCTTCTATTTCATAATTTTACCATGCTCGTATGTGACGATAATGTCTTTTTTTATCATCTTTACCTTCTAATATCTGCTGCATGGTATAATGTGTAAAATAAAAAGAGTCCGTTAGGAGTTGTTAACCTTTGCATATTGGAATAGATTTAGACAACACCATTCTTGATGCAACTTCAGCACATTTACAATATTACAATCAAGCGTCTGGATTATCGTTTACAGCTGACGATGTTAATGATTTTTATTTATACCGTTTATATGGATGGGATAAGACAGAACGTGATGCCATTTATAATAAATACGGGCATGATATTCATTGGAACTCAGCACCTTTTCCAATGGCCGTAGAAATATTACAGCAACTATTTAATCAACATCAAATATCCATTATTACGGCTCGACCCTTACTTTTTCTTGATGTTACCGTCAAATGGCTTAAGCACCATAACATTAATTATCACAATATTACACTTATTGAAAACAAACTCCAGGAATGCCTTAATTCCAAGGTGGATGTGTTGATTGATGATGGTCCTCACTACGCGGAGGAGTTTGCCCTTGCAAATAAGCCCGTTATTTTATATGAGCAACCCTACAATAGGTCCGTTACTAATGTCTTAGTATATCGAGCTTCAAATTGGATTGAAGTAAAAAAGCACATCGACTACTTGGAATTAAAACAAAAATGAATTTAAGGCCAGTAATTACTTCTGTTTTGATCTTCTTTTATTATCTGGCTGTTTTATCCAATATCTTATACCCTTCCCAGCGTGTGCCTCGTCATTAAACCTCGGAATAATATGAAAATGCGCATGATTTATGTGCTGATTTGACACCATTCCAACATTCCACCCTAAGATATAACCATCCGGTGAATGTTTGTTGTCTAGTAATCCCTTCACATTTTGCATGATTTCGTATGTATCGTTCCATTCTTCTTTAGACAGCTCAAAAACATTCTCTTTATGTGCTTTAGGAATAATAAGTCCGCAGCCTTCTAGTACCTCCTGCTCACTCTCTTTCTGAATAAACATACAGTGTTCATTCTCAAAAACGATTTGTTCCTCAAGATCTTCATTAATACTACAAAAAGGACATTTACTCATATAGACCCCTCCTTTTTTCTGTCTACTCTTTCAAGGCTATTTACACTCCCTCATTTCTTTTTTACAGGACAAAATATTATGATCTCATTTCGTTCATCATCGAATTCTCTTATTGTCTTCTCATCGTATCTCTCGTAATAATAAGCTACATCATCATAGGAATATCCATTTTCATCAAGCCATTTTGTCGTGTAATCATAAGCGGTTACCGTCTGACTAGCCGGTCCCCTATAATGTGTCTTTGAGTAAGTACGTGGCAATAGATGGATATGGACCATCCCACCCGGTAAATTTTCAAGAGGATCCACTTCATAGCAACAATAGAAGTCAAGAATCCCATTGTTCCTTTTGTAATTTGGTGGTGATATTCCATAGGTCACATTTGGATTCTTAATGTTATTAATTTCATCTCGTCTTCTTATCAATTCATCAAATGCGTGCCCGATGCCAGTTCCCAGATTAGACATACTAGTACTCGCCCTTACCCCAACAAATGCAGAGATATTACTAGTTTGAACGATTTCAATTTCCATTAAATTCACTCTCCCTGTTTGTCATTGATCCTAATATGTACCATAACATATCTACCAATAACTAGAAATATTATTGCCCCCGGACTTTGGAAGCCGGGGGTATTCGATAGTCGAACAGCAACGCGCATACAAATAATCTACAGATTAAGCAATTTTTCTTACGGCGAACCAGAGTTCAACGTAGTTAAGCCCGGCTCTGCCGCCATAGATTTCGAATTCCATTCCATCGATCTGCTCATATCCAGCCGTTGGCAGCCATTCTGAGAAGAATCGTCGGTATAAGGTCTCGATGGTATTATCAAATTTATCCCAAGTGAATAGTTCTGAAGGGAAAATTGCCCATGTGTGCGCGGGAATCGTTATGGAAGAATATCCATTTGTGTTACTCGATTCACTTTTGAATGCACACAGCATATACGGAAAAGTATCGTTCCCGGTTTTTCTATAGCTGCAAACCGCATGTACTTTATATGAATCCAGGCTCACAAAAGAAGGCAAGTCACCCGCATTGGCGGCAAGTCTCTCAACTTCGCCATTAGCGTGGCATTGCTGCCACAGTTGTGCCGGCGTATCCAGTCCTTCGTCGCCTCCGTTTGTGTGAAACACTCTTTCAATGCCAAATACTTGGAAAGCTTCTTTTGTCTCGATACGATAATTCATCGCTTCTGCTCCTTTAATCGTTATAAGGAAGGAAAGCCGAGGATAGGCTTTAAGCGCGACTCCATTTTGACGGGCCATTGCCGGAGTGACACCATGCAACGATTGAAAAGCTCGTGCGAAAGAAACCGGCGATTCATAGCCGTATTTAAGGGCAATATCGATAACTTTCGCAGCATCGCTATTTTGTAATTCCAGTGCGGCAAGAGTAAGCCGTCTACGCCGAATATATTCAGCAAGCGTCACATTCGTAATGAATGAGAACATTCTTTGGAACTGATGTGACGAACAGCAAGCTTTAAGGGCAACTTCAGTCAGTTCAATCTCTCCAGATAAATTCATTTCGATGTAATCCATCGCCCGATTCATCCTCGCAAGCCAATCCATCTGATTCCCTCCTCTCAATCGAAGTATAGAGTAGCTTCAGCGCCGTATCGCAACTATTTGTGCACAACTAAGTTGCATCTAACCGGATTGCCGGCAGTCTTGTGATAGATCACCTTTCAACTAACGTTCCTCGATCCCTTCTCAACATACATGACTACTGGTTATTTATCATGGTACCTATTCCAATCCTCCATAAGTAGTTCGTTGTTTATGCCCACACCAGCCAATGCGCCTAACGAAGCGGCTGTTATTGCTTGATACTGCTCCGACGCTGCATCTCCTGCACCATAAATACCCGGAACATTCGTTTTACCAAAATGATCAATAACGACCGTTCCTGCTCCCGTCATCTGGCAACCTATTGCTTGCGGCAGCTCTGATCCGTTCACAAGCTTCGGTACAAAGAAAATACCTGTACACGGAATTGTTGTTCCGTCCTCCAGTTCAACTTGTTGAACCATCCCGTCGTTTGATGCAATCGACCGGATTGGTGAGTCACACACAGGAACGTTATGTTGATCGAGCTCCTCTTTTTCTGCAAGTGTCATTTCATCAGGTCCATTGGTGCAAATTGTAAAACGGTCCGTCCATCCGGAAATCATTTTGGCTAAGTGAAGCGCCTTTGCTCCCTTAACAATTAAGACAAGCGGCTGGTCTCTTAATTCCCAGCCATCGCAATAAGGGCATACAAAAGCGCTTTTGCCATATACATCAGCCAAACCGCTAATATCCAACGGAACGTCCTTCTTACCTACTGCAAAAAGCACCTTTTTGCTCCGATAGATCGTGCCCTGAGCGGTCGTGATTTGAAAATGACCATCGGTTCCCGTGATCGATACAGCAGTATCCGCCACAAAATAGACGGATGGATATGCGCTAATCTGTTCCTTCGCAATGCGTCGAAACTCGCTTGGACTGATACCATCTCTCGTAAGATAACCGTGAGTCTCGCGCGTAACCTGATTACGCGGACGCCCTTCATCAATTATGACGACACTTTTCCTTGCCCTGCCTAATACAAGAGCCGCATTTAGACCAGCCGGTCCTCCGCCGATAATTACACAATCGTAAGTCATATTTGATTTCCTTTCCACAATTCATTATTAGAGATTTAACAGATTCTTAATGTCTTTAATTAACGTTTAAAAAGGACGGATCTTACTCCGTCTTAAGTACATTCGCCAAATCCGCTATTTTCTTACTTTCCAGATACTGCTCCATCTGTCGTTCGGCGTCCATCACAACCTGTTGGATCAGACACCCGTTTCCGTGATTAATGCTACATTCGAACAAGGAGGCGTTCCCTTCTATCGCACGAATGATATCGAGAAAGGAGATATCCTCCTGCTTATGCCTGAGGCGATATCCACCGTTTGCCCCCGGAGAGGACTGAATCAGTCCGGCCTTGACAAGCTTGGTCATCAACTTGGATAAATAGGTCTGTGAAACGCCCAGCTTCTCAGCCAGCAATTGCACTCCAACAGGCTTATCAGGTGCTGACGTTACCAGATAAAGCATCGCATGAAGCGCATAGTCGGTCGCCTGAGAATACTTCATTCAGCACCTCCATTAAGGATTATATGAATCCATAATAACTTTAATTCATCTAAAAAACAAGCGTTCCGTACCGCCTCTCATTGCGTCTTGACAACTATGAGGGGCACCAAAGCCCAGCCAGCAAAAGTTTGTACCATTGATGAAAATATTTGTAAGTATAATTTTTGAATAGACGCAGTTTCTGTGGTTAATAGTGCCAAGGTTTGCCCTGCTGCTTTCTGTTCGTAATAAGCATATCTAGTGTCCGCATATGTCGGAAAACGTCAATTTACAGATCACGCTACGCCCTCTCCTGCATATGGCGTTGGAGCATCGTTTGGCACACCTCTTAGGAATACAAAAATACTTTTATCTCGTGAAAACAAAAAAGGATTGCTATGCAACCCCATCCTCATTGAATAACATCCTTTTTCTTTCGTACAACCGAGCAAGACCGTGTTCCTGTTGTGATAGCTTGCCGATACTCTTGAATGTACTCTCAGCTCTATCAAATAGACGCTTAGATTCTTCTATGTAGTTATGATCGTACTCAATCCCAGCCCACATTAAATAAGTATCACCTCGTTCATATCTACTTCTATCACTATCAGTTAATTTAATTTCTAAAGCTTCTTGATATTTCTTTCTGCCGAGATCATGATTCACATTATCAAATAAAAATCTTGCATACCCTCTAGTGTTAAAGAGTTTATAGGTATCGTTTGATGATGTATCCACACATCTAGAATAATAAAAGTCAGCTCTATCAATATCACCTGTATTAACTAACGCATCTGCAATAATAATATACTCAACATCTGTAACTAGTTTTTCTATTTTTTCCATTAAGTATATAGATTGTTCAAGCAAATATCTTCTTTGTGAATTAAAGATTCTACTAAGGGCAACCCTACTAGATTCATTAGCTAGTTCGCTATTCTTTTGATTTTCAATATTTAAAGTAATTAATTTTGAAATAGTATCTGTAAGTTGATTTCTTATCGTTCGTTCGTTTTCATATTTTTTTTGTCTTAAAGTTATTATTACTGATACTAACGAAACTACCAATGCAATACTACTTACAGAAACCAACAAATAATCTTTTAGTTCCATATCTTAGCCCTCCAAAACCCCATAATAATCCATAATACTAGATTTCACCCATTGTTTGTAGATCTCATTTTTATCGGTTTAGAAAACCCCCAATTTTCTAGTTCCCTGTTAGTTCAATTAGCTCAAGTCAAAAGTAGTCCAACCAAACTCCACTATCCTCTTTTGAAAATTCCTGAATTTCTTTTGTGCAAACCAACCTGAAACCTCAATCTTGGTAAAAGGTTTTGTAAAAAATCGATGCCGGCAGCCTCGTTCCAATTGTTTGTTAAGCTCTCGTTACCCGTTATTTCAATTAACGATGTTAATATTCATAATAGTCTTGCCCCCTAAAACCGTTAAAGACAGACAGAAGTCCACAAAGACGAAGTCGATCTTGATCGATGATAGGTTTGCCATAAGCCTGAACAAACCTGTGTGAATAGTCATTGCTTTTCAAGTTATGTTGTAAAGACCAAAGCCCCCAGAAAATATCATAATGGCGATCACCTATGCCACCATACCCTACATCAACGTATCCATTCATTTTAAAGTCATGCAGGATTAAGTTCGGTAAGCAATAGTCCCCGTGAATGACGACTTTATCTTCGTTCGCATTTTTATATAAATAAATCATATCTTCGTATGCCGATTCGATGCTTGTATATCCTAAATACCGAAGAATGCCCTTTTCAGCCCTGCCTTCTCGGTAGTTTCCTTCCGCTCGGATAACCATTTCCTCCAACCCGTTTATATTAGGGCAGTCCACATCTTTCACTCGATGCAAATTCACAAGACTTTCTGCAAATATTTCAGTTAAACGGTCTGGTTGCGTAAGATATTCGTCACTTGCTGCATCTGAACCAGTAATTCGGTCCGTAATAAGATAATCTCTTTTATCATCTGAAGAATAATGCAATACCCTTGGACATACCCCGTATTTATATAAATAATCCGTCATCCGAACTTCATTTTGCATTTGATTTATCGGAGTCACTTTAAGAAAAATATCGTAAGCTTCTTTTTCAATGTGATAAACAGATGACCTGGCCTTATTCTTAATGATTGTCACTACTGCATCTTCTATGTATGTTTGTATTTCGGCAGGAAATGTCTCGTAAATGGTTGATTCCACTTTCAGATTCATCTATGTTCAGCTCACTTCCTTTTCGATTTGTTAATCGGGCTTCTTCCCACATGCCATTACAAAGGTCAACATTGCATAGGCATCTGGTGAATTGGATAATTTCTCAGACGCGGATTTTATTTCATCAAATTCTTCTTGATTAATTATCCCGCTATTGAATAATCCCACAAAACGTTCAATATCGAATTGTCGTTTGAACCCTTCCATCCCAAGTAAATCACTGTGCTGAATTACAGCATCCATATCGATATCTATATAGCCTGAATTCTTAAGAAGACGCGGCAAACTCCTGCCTATATTACGGTTTCCTCCTCTTGCAGCTTGGTGTTTGGCTATTTTCCTTAGAACGGAAGGTAGAGTTAGAACATCTGGATGAATCGCTCCAAAAATCCCCTCGTCTATGTCAATGATCACAAGCTTTCCACCGGGTTTTAAAATACGAAATATCTCTTTGGCAGCTTCCAATGGATTATGTAAATGCAAAAAAAGTAAGCGGGTAATTGCAAAATCAAAGGATTGATCCGGCAATCCAGTTTCATAAATCGATGAATGGACAAATTGCACTCGTGTTTCCGGAATATGATTCAGCATGCTTTTGGCTTGATCCATTAATGTAATGTCAATTTCTAGCGCTGTAATCTGACTGCCTGGTAAGTGATTAATAAGTTGTTGAGTAAAATATCCTGGACCGCTACCCAGTTCAATTACGCTCATTCCACTCTCTAAACCATACCACTTTAAGTTTCGAAACTCTTTATCCCAACCCATTAAGGCCTGTGCTTTCAGTCTCTCGATTTCTGATTGATAACCAAGAATTGTATTGTGGATATTATAGGTTGAATTGTTTAGCATGATATAACTCCTCATTTTCCAATATTTCCAATTGTAGCAATTGGGTTAGGCTGTGGCTATACAATCAACATAAAAAGAACTCACTCGAGTTCCGATAGTCGAGTGAGTTCTTCCTGTTCTTCATTACTGTCTTCCCATCTCAGGTCGAGCCCGATTCGCGCCTCCTGAACCTGCGCCCCCCGGTCCGAATTCGTTTTGAGGGAAGCACTGAGCTTCGATTATCCCGCCATTGCGGAATTAACAGGCAAGAGCGAAACGAACTGCCGCAAACTGATGAGCCGAGCCAGAGGGAAGATGGGAATTACTGAAGAGGAATTGATCAGTGCGGGCTCCGTCGGAGAAGAATGGGTACAAAGCTTTCTTGTTGCCCTCTCGCAGGGAGATGTCAACATGGTGCTGTCTTTGCTTGCCGAAGCTGCGGTACTCGTGTCTGACGGTGGGGGTAAAGTGTCCGCCGCCCGTCCGATCGAGACGAGGGAGCTTGTGGCTCGCTTCCTGTTCGGAATCACCCGCAATCCAGAGAGGAGCGTCGGCCCTACAATCGAGTTTGCGCCGATGAACAGCCAGACCGGTATTGTGTTCCGAGAAGGAGGCATCATTACGGGAGTTACATTCCTCCATATGAAGCACGGACTGTTGCAAAACATCTACATCGTTCGAAATCCAGAGAAGCTGGCGCATATCAGATAGCCACGAATTACAATAAATCTCAAGCTAAAAAGCCGGCAGGATCTCATCCCGCCGGCTTGCCGCATCATCCCCTCAGTTCACCAACAGCTTCGCGAGCAAGATTAGATCGGCTGGAGAGAGAACGCCGTCTCCATCCAGATCGGCCGGTTTTATGTGCTTCCAGTCCGGATCGCTGCTACCCTTGCCCAGACTTACGGAAGCAACGGATAGATCGCCGACGGACACTTTGCCGTCCCGGTTTACATCCCCGGGAATAACACGTTCAATGAGAATATCCAACGAGGCAGAAGCCGCTTCACTTTCTTTGCCTAGAGCATCGCCCAGCATAACTTTCGATACCGTAATATTCGCTGTACCCGTCTGTTGAATGTTTTTGGCATTGAACTCGATCTCGATTATGTCGCCATCGCCGGTGAACCCGCAGCAGGACCCTTGGCTTGCTATTATGACCCGCAGCTTGCCTTCAGCTTGCTTAACGGTTCTGACAATACTAATGCCTTCCCGTAAAGAATGAACGGAAACATATTTCAACAAAGCAGGGTCGAAGTTGACGATAAAGTCTTGAGCGTACACGCTATCCGTTACTCCCTTTAACCCGAACTGTACCGCAAACTCCTTTCCCGGGCTTACATCCCCGGCGCCGGTTAACGTCGATACCGCAGCTGTGCTGGAATTGCCGCTTTGCACCATCACAGGAACAGCCACAGACAAATGGCTGTAAGTTGCCGTAATGACCGTCGAACCTGCCGACAAGCCGGTTACTTTACCCGCAGCATCCACTCCGGCTATGAGCGGGCTGCTGCTCGCAAATTGGGCATAAGCCGTCACATCCCGAGATGTGTTGTCTGAAAAGAGTGCCCTCACTACCAGTTGCTGCTCACTGCCTACCTCAACGGGAGAGGAAAGCCCGCTAAGCTGCAGCAACCGCCCCCCGACAGCTTCGACCGTTAGCTCGTAGACGGTGGTCTTTCCTCCTAACGTTGCCGAAATCGTAGCCGCTCCCGCGCTTAAGCCTGTTACCAAACCGTAACGCGTCACCGTCGCTATCGCATTGTTGCTGCTTGTATACTGCACGTCGTCCGTCACATTGCTTTCCGTTCCATTATCGTAGCTTGCTGCGACCGACAATTGAACCCGATCTCCCTTTATTAACGGAGCGGAAGAGGCCGCGGTCAGTTGAAGTGCTTGGACCGTCCCCACTCCAGCTTTCTCCGAAAGCGAAACGATGCTGTTAGGCGCAACCGTAACCGTCACCTCTCCGGCCGCAGAGCCTGCAATGTCCTGTCCCGGCGAGTTCCGTGCGAATTCGCTGCTGCTGCGCACGGAAAACATGCGGCTTCCGACCCCGATAAGCTTCACTTGGCGCGTTTCGGCTTCGGCGTTGATCAGGACGATTTCCAGCCTTCTGTCGGGCTTTTCGAACGCGACGGTGTACAGACCGGAAGCCGACGAAGCATCAGGATGAGCCCCGATCATGACGGAGCCCGGCGGCGCCGCATCATAAAAATGCTTAAGCATGTCATAGACGGGATACCACGTTTTGCCGCTGTAGCTGTAAATGACCAAGCCTCCGCTATCCGTCGCCGAATACGCGAAGTATTGCAGCAAATTCGCCCTGCTGTAAGTGAGCGAGTCGTGAATGGCTACGGCGTTATTCATCGCGCGTGACCATTTGTCTTTGTCCGTTACGATGATCTGGTCTTCTTGCTCGCCGACATGCAACTTGACGCCGTAAGTCCGGGCCGTTTCCTCGTACCGCTGCAGCCCGGCGACAGATCGCTCGTAAGCGTGATAGGAAAGAGTGCTAAAAAGCCTTTGCCCTTCCGGATTCGCATAAGCGTCTTCAAACAAGACGCTTTCCGCATACTGCGCGGCGGATATGGTCGCCGCATTCGTATCGCCGGCCAAATACTCAGTACGATAGCCATTCGCTTCCAGCTTCTGTTTAAGCTTTTGCGTAAGTGATGCGTATCGTGCTGGCGTAATGCCGTTGATATATACGCCTCCGCCGTTCGGCTCGTTAGCGACCGCAATATAGTCGAACGTCAAGCCGTAATGCTGGCGAGCATATAGCAAATAGCCTGCCATGCTTTCCGCGTATTCGTCATCCATATCGGCCGGCAGTGTCATCTGGGCGCCGGACCAGTTGTACCCCGGCGGCTTGCCAGCCATCCAGTTCGGAAACCGCCACGAACCGAGCGTCAGCTTCACGCCCCGGTTATAGAGCATTTGCAAGGCTAGCAGTTCCTGATGTACATCGCCTTTGTCTCCCGCTTGAAACTCGCTCCAATTGAATGTTTGCGAATCGCCATCGTCGTTCGCTTCCTCCATCAAATACCAGTAGCTGCGAACGCGTATATTCGTCGTTTTCAACTCGTCGAGCATCTTGTTCATGTAATTCGGATCGTTCGCCGCGAATAGAGGAATAAATTGAGGATACACATTGCCACCCCAGCCTTCGATCGTCTGGTGCCGTTCGTTCGTACTGATATGTACGGTCTCCAGGCTTAGTCCGGCGCTTTGGTACACCTCGATCTCAAATATGCGCGCAACCGTATCGAATCGACAGGCCTCTGTCACATATACGCGAAGCTTTTGCGTCAGAACGGGCGCAAACGTTAAATCGTTAAACTGCCCGAGCTTGCTGTCCTTGGCATTGCCGGAAACCGCAGCTGCCGTCACCCACTCGGAGCCGTCCCAATATTGAATCTCGAAATCGACGAGCTGCCAGCCGGGCGACGTCATGTTGCCGCTCCACAGCCGGACGTTATCGATGCTCACGGGAGCATTCCACTCCAGTTGAAGCCACTGCGGAGTCTTTGGCGTGCCTGCCGGTGGCGTTGCGTACCATTTGGAGCTCCATCTGCTCGCATTATTGTCCTTGATCCCGTCTATGGCTTTGTCCGGCGTGTCCTGCGCTCCGTATGTGCTGGCCGTTACGGTTGCGCTCGGAGCGATGTTCGCGCCCCCTGACGCTTCGACCCGAAAATTCGACCACGGCGCAGGAGCAATTAGGCCGATCAGAAATGTAACAATCAGCATTACGATTGCAGACCGTTTCTTTTTTTTCATAAGTTAACCTCCATTACATGATTCTCTTCGCTTGAATGAAAACGTTTACTATACGTAGGAAAGAAAAGTCCCGCCATCCTCGTCTTGCGATGTGAGACTGTTCCCCGATACCTGTAAAGCTATTTTTTCTCCCCGAATTTCAGCTTGTATTGATCGGCATACTCTTTCATTATTTTTTGAACGTCAGGATCCGCCTTCAAACGGTTCAAGTACGCGTCCCACTCCTCCATTGTGCTTTGGCCGACGACAACCTTTGTCAGGATCGTGTTGCGGTCCTTGAACAAATCGGCTGAACGCTTCGCATTCATATCGGAGATGAGCCCTTCTAACGGATTTGGCACGCCTTTGGCCGCGTATTGATCGGATACTTTCTTCTGAACTTCGTTAAACTCCGGCGTCGCTTTCGCATGCAACGCCTTGTTGTAAGGATCGTAATAGCCGACCATCAGGCTGGCGTTGCCGATTTCCTTCTTGAACATTTCGTCGTTCACTTTCGGAACGCCGTTTTCTTTCGTATGGTGCTTGCCCTCGATGCCGTACCTCTCGAGATCGACGAACTCCTGGGAAGCGGACTGATCCAGGTATTTCAACAATATCTCGACTTTATCCTTCGGCACCTTGGAGGAAATCATGATGCCTCCCAAGTAACCCGACGGCAGGAAGCTACCGTCTCCTCCCGGACCTTTGAGCGGAGGCAGCGTCAAAATTTCCGCCTTTGGATCCGTCTTTTTCGTATTCGTCCAAATGTCCCAAGCCCCGTTGATAGAGCTGCCGACGACTCCGGCTTTGCCGCTCTGGAACATTTCCGTATCCTGGCCGAATTTCTGCACGGAATACTCTTGGGTAATGATTTTATCTGCGTAAAGTCCCCTGAAATATTCGAGCATGTCACGGTAGCCTGTGGTCATCCACGGAATGAGCATCTTGTCTCCCTCGAACGTCGGCTTATTAGCCCCGAACGCGGAACTGAGCGGTGCGCTCGCGGAATTGAGCGTGGCACCGAACACCGCCAGCCCGTACGTGTCGTTCTTCCCGTTGCCGTCCGGATCCTTCTCGACGAAAGCTTTCAGCACGTCGCGCAGTTCTGTTACGGTCGACGGCACCTTCAAATTCAATTTGTCGAGCCAATCCTTACGGATGTGCAGCGACTGATCGGTGAGTCCGCGTGGACGCGGTATGGCAAATACCTTGCCGTCAATTTTGGAATTATCCCAAATCTGCTTCGGAATTTTCGCCAGATTCGGATACTTTTTCAAATCCCCGAGGTACGGCGTCAAATCATGAAACGCTCCCTGGCGTACCGCACCGATCGTAACGGGATCGAACAACTCCAGATTGACAACGACATCAGTCAGTTCGTTCGAGGACAACGCCAAGTTCAGCTGTTCTTTGTAAGCATTAAAAGGAATCGCCTTGATCGTCAGCTTAACGTTAGCCCGTTTGTCCAACTCCTTGTAATAGTCGCTCTGGAAATTTGGTGGCTCGTTATAGAGTGGGGTCGTGAAGCTGATTGCGACCGGTTCCACCTGCTTCGTAGCCGCGGCAGTCGCAGCTGGAGACGGCGAGCTTCCTTTGCTATCCGAAGGGGTATTGTTCTTCCCTCCGCAGCCGGCTAACAAAGAGAGCGATAACGAACCTGCGATCGATAATGCCAACATGCGCTTTCTACGTATCATTTTTTTATTCCCCTTTTTGTTTGATATTCGTCATTCGATCCATGAGAAGGGCATCCCTTTTCAGCCCTTAACCGATCCGAGCAGAACGCCCTTGGTAAAATATTTTTGCAAAAACGGATACACCAATAAAATCGGCATCATAACGACCATTAAGGCGGCCATTTTAATCGTCTCTGGAGGCAGCTTGGCCTCCGAATCGAATTGCGTAGCGTCCCCGACCATACTGCTGTTCGGTTCGAGCACGATTTGCTGCAACAGCACCTGAAGCGGCCATTTTGTCACATCTCTTATATACAGCAAACCGCTGAAATACGTATTCCATAATGCCACTGCGAAAAACAGTGAGAAAGCGGCGATCGCAGGCAGCGACAGCGGTAAAATAATCCGCACGAACACTTGAATGTCGTTGCAGCCATCGATTTGGGCGGCATCCTCCAGGCTGGCGGGCAAGCTCTGAAAGAACGATTTGAGAACGAATACGCTCCACGCACCGGTCAGCCCTGGCAAAATAAGCGACCAGAGCGAATTGATCAGCCCAAGCTCCTTGACCAGCAAATAATTCGGCACGATTCCCACACTGAACAACATGGTGATCAACACCATCAGAAGCAGGAAGCGGCGTCCAGGCAACTCCTGTTTTGTCATCGCATAAGCGAATGTCGTTGTAAAGAGCAGGTTCAGAACCGTTCCGACAACCGTAATGAATGCCGTCGATCGAAAGGAATGAAAGAAGCTGTCTGTCGACAAGACGTACCGGTAGGCATCCAGCGACCATTTTGTGGGCAGCAGCATGAGCTCCCCGCTTACGTAGACACTCTCATCCGTGAACGAAACCGCCAAAATATAAACGAACGGAAACAGCATCGTAAGGGCGCCCCCGATAAGAAGGATGTAGATTAAAGCATCGGCGGCTCTCGAAACGGCAGTAGTTTTTGACCTAATCATTGGTTTCACCTTTCTCGATCAGTAAAGTCCCTCTTCGCCGGAACGTTTGGCAAGCTGGTTCGCCGACACGATAAGCAGCAGCCCGACCACCGATTTGAACAAACCGACCGCTATGCTGTAGCTCAGCTCACCGGAAAGCACCCCGCGCTTGTATACATACGTGTCGAACACCTCGGCGACAGGAAGCACTAGAGGGCTTTGCATCAGCAGCACCTGCTCAAAGCCAACGTCCAACATATGGCCAAGCCGGAGAATGAGCAGAATAACGGCGGTACTGCGGATCGCAGGCAGCGTAATATGCCACATCCGCCGCAGACGGCCCGCTCCGTCTACGTAAGCGGCCTCATACAGTTGCGGATCGACTCCGGCGATCGCTGCCAAGAAGATGATCGTCCCCCAGCCGACTTCCTTCCAAATGCTTTGAGCGGTCAGCAGTCCCCAAAAGTAGTTCGGCTCCGACATGAAGCTGATTTTGTCCCACCCCAAGGCGGCGAACCCTTTGTTAACCAGCCCGAAATCAACAGATAGAAAAAAATAAGTAAAGCTGACGACGATGACCCACGACAGGAAATGTGGCAAATAAACGATCGACTGAATAACCCGCTTTACGGACTCTCGACCGACTTCGTTAAGCATGAGCGACAACGCGATCGGCAGCGGAAAATAAAACACGAGTCCAAACAAATTGATGAGCAGCGTATTCCGGAATAAGTTCCAAAACTGATTGCTCGCGAATAGATGGGCAAAATGCTCGAAGCCAACCCATTCGCTGTTCCAAAATCCGCGGAATGGACTGTACTCCTGAAAAGCAAGCAAGATGCCCCACATTGGAACGTACTTAAAAACGAGAAAATACAGCGCTGTAGGAAACGCCAGCATGTAGATGTATTTGTACCGTTTCATCCGCTTCCACATCAGACGCTTGGTTGGATCTCGCCTGACGGCAACGGGAACGGCTTCTAGCGAACCTGCGCTTCGAATCGTCCTCACTCCCTTCGTTCTAGTTAGCCGGCTACAAACAGCTTAATCCGGGAACAGGGCGGCTGAATAGGTTCAATCGTTGTCGTCAGTGGACACTCCCGAAAATACGCGTCCTATCAGGCTTTCTCAGCATCGCCGGACATTTTCGACACTGCAGGAACTTCGCCCGGATAAAAAAATGACCGCCCAAATGGACGGAATATTACGTGCGTATACTTGCCTTCCACATCGTTTTATTGCTGATTGCGGAAACTGGCCGGTGAATAACCAGTCATTTTCTTGAAAACCCGGCGAAACGTTCGTTCGTTGTAACCAACCTGCTCGGCGATTACGGAGATCGTCGTATCGGTGTGCAGTAGAAGTTCCTTGGAGCGTTCTACCTTAAGCTCGGCAACATGTTGAATAAAGTTATGGCCTGTATGCTTGTTGAACAGCCTGCTGAAGTAAGCGGGGCTGACGCCCACGTATTCTGCCATCGACGTAAGCGAATGATCGAGCTCCAACCGTCCCTGAACGTATGCTTTGGCTGCTTCGATCATGATTTTGCCCCGGTCGTCCGCCGCATCCTCGAATATGGGCAGCAGAACCGGGAACACCTTTTCTTCAAACCATCGCACCATATCTTCGGCCATCCGACAGGATAAAATGTGCTTCATCGCTTCCATTCCTGACAGCAACCTCGCTTGCTCCGGTGATAGCTCGTGTGTCTTGTGCGAAAGCTGCACGAACAAGGCATGAAACGATTCATAAACCGCCGAAACCGGATAACTGCGTTTCGTAACAGCCTGAACGAACTGTTCAAACTGGTGTCCGAATTTTTCCCGGTTTCCTTTTTGCAGTTCCTGTAACAACGATTGTTCGATCTCGTACGGATAGACGAATTCGTGCTGTAAGGCCGGCAAATCCGCAAATGCGATCGTCCGGTTTCCACCCACCATGACTCTCGTCGCGAGTGCTTCATCTGCTTCCGAATAACATTGGCGGATTCCGTCCATCCGGTCGCATATCGTTCCAATTCCGATCGAGCAGTCGAATTTCAAATAAGTGCTTACGGAAATCCGTACCGATTCGGCTAACTGATTGAGGACCGTCCGGCACTGTGTCGCTTTCGTCTCAATCGGTACTTGCGCGACAACAATTAACCGGGCCGCATCCGGGCCGAAGACGAAATAACCGTTCACATTGTGTTGCTTCATCATATCCTGGCAAATGCTCGATATAGCCAATAGAATGAGGTGTCTGTCATCCTTCTTAAACCTGCTGTACTGCTCGTAGTTTTCAGGTTCTACTAAGATGACGTCCCACCATGCATCGGCTTGAATGTCATACTGCAAAGCCATTTTCCGAAGTCGATCCGGCTGCTCGTTATCGTAATGCCCGTAAATGATTTGCATCATAAACGATTCGCGCAAAGAAAGCGTCTGTTTGCTAGATACGTCATGATATTTGCCGATCTCGTCTTTCAAGTTGCCCCAATGATTGCGTATGAGCGTCCATTCATCTATTTTCGTTCCTCCCAGTACAGATGGCGCTCCGGCTTCCTGCCTCAATAAATTGCGGATTGGCGCATAAAGTCTTCTCGAATTCAAGTAGATGAGCAGCATGCCCAAGATGAGCGAACCCAGACAAACGAGCGCTGTCATTTGCGCAACCTGCGTTTTTGGTGAAGTCATTACTGAAAGCGGAACATTGAGAACCGTCATCCATTCGTTCAAATTTGATTTTGCGTAAACCGTGTATAAGCCGGCTCCTGCATGCTTGAAAAAGCCCGCTTGCCCGTTCGTATCCAGATTCTTCTTCCAACCCTCCATACTATCGCCAAGGATGGAGCCAAGCTGAGACTTATCATTATGGGAGATGACTGTGCCCGTTTCGTCTAAAAGCATCAGGCTTCCCGATTTGAACCTTTCCGCCGCACGCAAGGTCGAATGAAAAGAACTTTCATCCACCTCGACGGTCAAATAAGCTCGCGGAGTATCGGTGAAAATGGGGAGCGGCTGCACGTAGGCAATGACGTCTTTCGAGCCTTTCTTCAGCATCATCCACTTTGGCTTGGACATGGATCCGACCGCATTGAGGAACGGGTAGCTGTCCCGCAAAGCGTCTAATTTCTGATACCCTTTCTCGCTGGACAGCACGAAGCGCTCTTCCAGTAAAAACAGATTGACCGTATTCGTAAACTCAATTGACCTTGACGCTGCGGTCAGCTTGTCCAGCAGATCGATCATTTCGACAAAATCGCGCCTATCAGTCTGGTACAAATATTGCTGCACGCCTGGGTCGAGCGTAATCCCACGAGATGACTTCGATATGGATTTCAAAGCGCTGTCGACGCGCTCCTGAATTTGTTCGATCATTTCGAGATTAGCCACGTTTACCTGCCGCTCCAAATGGTTGGAGACAATCGCATATGCCAATAAAGCGGCAAGAAGAATGGGGATGCATAGAGCAACAATCCCGAAGCCTAGCAACCTCCTGAAATACATTCCTCTTGCGAGAAACGATTGGATGGCATCTCTTATCGCATGCATGCTTCTCCTCCATATTCGTTACGTTAATGATTTCCTTTATTATAGCGACCATAAAAGCGCTTTGCATACTAATTCTTTAGAGCCTAAGCAACTCCGCTTTGCATCTCATCAGGTGCTCGTCCAAAAAATATTCGGTTCACTGCGTCCTTCTAGGAAGTTCCAATCATGCCCTCCGTGATCCGCGCTATCCCTTTTTCATAAACTCATATCTTTACTGTATATCATAAGAACGTTATACCCTTGCATTAGCTGATCCCCTTACTTTTATAAATAAAACACTATTCTTGTTCGCTCTTTCTTAGTTCATCGTCCATTACCTGAGCCAAATCACTTAATTCCTTCTGGAAATCCGTACCCCTTAACACAATTTGCTCCAATCCTCTTCGAAACGTTATTTGCGCATCAAGAAAATTTGCATTAAGTTGATGCAAATCTTTTTTCATATACGGTATAGAATCCATTTTAATTTTTAAATATGGATCTTCTTCATTGAATTCTAACACCTTTTTGGACATACCTATTCCTACGTTTCGAAAAAGCTCTTCACTTATTTGGTTTCTATCCATTGTAATAAATTTGAGAAACTCTAAAGCTAAATCTGGATTCTTTGATTTCTGTAAAATCCCCAAGCCAGCAGAAGTACCGAATATTGCACGTGATTTGTTCGCAAAAAATGGCAATACAGCTATCCCTATATTGTCTCGATTTTCAGGGGTAATTACAGAAAAAGTACTGAAATAGGTTATATACATTCCAACAGAACCGCTCTGCAATTGGATCATAGGATCTTGAGTAGGAGCAGGTAACGGATTAAAAAGGCCATCCCTGACTTTACTCGCATACCAGGAAATCGCTTCAACACTTCGTTCCCCATCCAGGTAACCTTTGTACGTTAACCCGTCTGGTGAGAGAATACTTCCACCATTACTAAGGGACAGCGTAGTTGCATTCAAATAAGGAAAAACAGTTGCAATTTTTTGCCCACCACTCTGTTTTTGTATTTTCTGTGTAGCGTCTGCAAGATCATCCCAGGTCCATTCCTTCGTCGGTTCCGGGAGTCCTGCATTCATGAATACAGACTTGTTATAAAATACAACCATTGGCGTTACACTGGTGGGGATCGCTAACTGTTTTTGATTGAAAGTTAAGTTAGTCAGCATAGGTCGTTCGAAATAATCTTCTAAATGGAAGTCGTTTCTTTTAGCAAGGATGTTAATATCATACAAGTATTCTTCCTTACCCAAGTCAGTAAAAAAACTCGGACCACCACTAACAATATCCGGCGAATTCTCCTCTTGGATTAAGTCGTCAATCCCTTTCTTGTAAGCAGCCGTTGTAAAAGTGTTTCCGTTGAAATAAACATAATTCACTGTGACACCTGGATGTTCTTTCTCAAACTGCTCTTTCGCTCTATCATAAAGCTTTTTTTGTTCTGGGAAGGCTCCATCCGTGTAAAAGGTTAAGGTTCGGGGCTCAATATTTTTTGAGTTACATCCCAGCACGAATAAAAGCATAAACACGATCACAAGACATAAGAAAGGTTTTCTCAAGTATAATCCCCTCCACTTATCTTTTATATATGGATAATTGTAACAATTATAATAGTTTACTACTATGTAGGATGTGTTCTAAAAGGGTGCCTTTTTGTTCGATTTTACGTATATATTAAAAAAAGGAGCTGCCGCTTGGCAACTCCCCCGTAATCGTTATCCTTCTGACACCTCTATGCTATTTTACTGCTCTGCCCTTTGATCCGCTTCTTCAGCGCGTTGCATAGCTTCCCGATCGTCCTCGTCTGCCAGTTCTACGGAAAACTCTACATCTTCATTCTTAGCAACAGGTAATTCTCCGTTTGCTTGTCTCGTTTCTTCTTGGTCCATCAGCTTCTAACCTCCGCAAGTATGATTTCGTATTCCAACTTTAACCTGGAATAGTATTAAACCATCTTAAGAAAATTATTCACCTTCACCGGTCCTTGATTTTAAGAGTTCTGTTGATGTAGATGTATAACCGATATCAGTTTCGTATAAGCGTAAAAAAACAAATCTCATCCAACCACCCTCTACATTATCAGGATCTATTGTGTCGGGAAATTCGTAAGTGTCGGTACAATCCCGTAGCATGATAACCCGATAATTATGATGCCGGGCACTCATACAGGTATGAAAAAAACATGATTTAATGTGAAATCCTACAGCTATAATAGTGTCTACTTGCCACGTTTTCAAATAATAATCAAGTACAGTTCCATGGAAACCATCCTTACCCGACTTTGGTATTATGGCTTCGCCTGGTAATGGTGTTATCAACTTATTAAATGAAGGAATTAAAGGCTTCCAACTGTTCTCCAGATACTGAAGACCATGAATCCTCCGAGTTACATCATTCGGTCCACCCACACCCTGAATAACGTTGTGTAAGTATATAATCGGCATACCTAACTCTCGAGCAAAACCCAGTGAGTTATAGATTTGATTCTCAATAATTGGGTCGTTTCCGCTTGATTCATCACAGTCTACTAATACGAATGCTGTTTTTTGAGCAATCAATTCAATTTTCAACTCTGGATCAGCTTTATATTTTCTAACAGGTACAATGAGAGAATTATTCATGGTATCCTCCGGCCCTCCTTGAAGTTAATAAAAAACCCCGCCATTAATTCTGCAGCAATATTTATAATTTATACGATATTTCCAATAGTTGGGTGATTAAAATTCATTATAACTGAAGTTTAAATGAGGCATAGTAAAAGATGGGGAATTCCCTATAATCCGGAGGTGATCTACGTTGACAACAAGTCGAAATCATCAAGAGGCGCACGGTATCGGACAAATTGAGGAGCAATTGAACCAGCAGGCGGAAGCAGCTGAAGCAATCCAAGGCGAAAATGAAACAGATCGTGAAATCGCTAAAGCGGCGAACCGCGATCCGCACACTTCACTGGACGAGATCATCGATAATTAAGTAGGAGGGGGTGATTAACCCCCGTCCCTTTTAATACTTAGGTCTTTCGCCTTCCATCAAGCAAAATATCCCTGCTCTTTGCTCCTTCACTACTGCTTTTCATGCCATCCTGGATGTCAGTGTTACCATGCCTACAGATAAGCCATGTTACTATTGTCTATTTGGACCATTTCATCACTCAGGCACTATTTAGCCAATTTGACTATCCCTTATTTCCGCATAATGAACCGATACTCCTCAATTCTAGCCCAATAACCAATAGTAAAACTTGTTATCCTAGAAAAATCCGTCTTTTTTGCCCATATAACCTATACTAGCACTGGCTAACTGATCTCAGATATTATAATTTGCGTAAATGACTACTTACACATAAAGTGTTGCAAAGCCGGTCCACTCAACGAACTTGGAGTGCCATGTGTTCTATATTTTGCCCACAAGATTACCTTCCACTAAGTTAGCGGTTCGAGAAAAAACCGGCGCAGTTCTTGCGCCACACGTTCCGGCTTGCCGCCTCTATTGGTATTGCCAGAGGCTCCATGATTAAGTCCGTGGAACTCAATCCGTTTGGCATGCGGCAAGAGCTTTACCAGGGCGTCAAGGGCGACTTTGAAGTAAGTCGGGCTCTTGCTGCTACCGAGTAAAAGCACCTCCGAGCGTATTGCCCTGAAGTTCTCCAGCATCCCTTCCGATTCGACGGCCAGCTGAAGGTCATAGTGCATCGTCGGAGCAAGCATCCTCATCGTTACGTAGTCTCCACCGGCCTTCTTATCCTCGCTTGCCAACATCATCTTCGTCAGTAGCTCGAGCAACCTGCGGGGGATAAAGTTGAATATTGGCGGCCCCATTTGTGAACCTATCATGCCTGTAACAAGAGCTGAGGCCACCTTGCCTTCAGCGATCTCCCTGTCATAGCGATTCAAGAAGTCTGTTGATACAGAGCCGTTGATTACGAGCGGCGGTTCAAAAATGACGGCTTTGTGTATGGCGGGTAGGGTGAGTGCCGCTTGAAGGCAGATAATGGCGCCTACGCTGACTCCAAAGACATAGTGGGAGCTCGTTTTATTAAGGAGGGCGTCCATATCTTCAATGTCCTTCTGTATGCAATAGTTATCGCAGTACGGGCCGCTTAGTCCGCGGCCACGGCGATCGGGCAAGTAAACTGTGAAAGAATCAGCCAGTGCCTCGGCGAGCTGCATGTGGCTTTGGGCCGACTCCATGGTGCCATGCACAACCACCAAGCCCGGACCGTGGCCGAGTTGGCGGTAGCTTATGATGGTACCGTCTTTAGAGGTTACAGAGTTGGTTGTATAGTGCACATGTGCTGCTGTTGTCGATTCATATTTGATCGGCATCGCTACCCCCGCACTTCTGTTATTGATTTCGCTTTAACTGGTTGAATGATGGCCAGTAAAAGAATGATATTAATTCCGATTTCACCGATTGTTCGGAACCAGCTGAGCGTGACCCATCTCTCCACACGAGCTGCAAGTTCAGGGGAATAAGGTTTTTGGGTGGCTGTATTCTCAAAAGCGATGATCTCAGGAGCAAAATAGGCAAAAGTTACTACCCGAATAGTTATATAAATACCAAGTACAATCAACAGGTAGAATCTCCGTTTATGACTCCTCCAATTGAGTATTAAAGCGATAATGAGAAAAATATTAGCAGCAATATGAAAAGGGATCCAAAAATCAGTTAGAGAGAGCCCGTTTGGTCCCTGAATCAAAGCAAGGGATGTGGGTGGTGATGCGCTCCAAACTGGAGCAACTATGATCTCCTCATATAGACCTCCCCCATTCAGTACACCAAAGAGCAAGACTGTTATAAACAATGATAAAAATGCCAATTTGTCTTTCATTTCGTATATCTCCTTCCAGATTGTTGTTGTAAGTTCAATTATTATATAGTTTATTTAAACTATATTATTCAAACTAAACTAAGTCAACTATTGTTTTCAAAATAATTTACATAAGCTATAATGAGTTGAATCTACAGCGTAAACAACATTCTTTGTAAATAGAAAGGAGCCGGGAACGGCATGCCCAAACCAAAAAGAAGCAATTTACTGGCTCTGGCCATCTTGTCTTTGCTGCATGAACGTCCGATGCATCCTTATGAAATCGGGGTTACAATGCGTCAGCGAGGCATCTCCGACAGCATCAAATTAAACACAGGTTCGCTTTACGCCGTTATCGACACTTTATTGAAAACCAACCAGATTCAGCCGGTAGGCACCGAACGGGAAGGTAAACATCCCGAGCGCACAATCTATGAACCTACATCAGCAGGAAGGGTTGAGTTCCTCGATTGGTTGCGTTCCTTGTTGCGCTTGCCTGTGAAAGAATATCCGCAGTTTGCTGCCGGGCTTTCTTTTCTAGCTCATCTGCCGCCACAAGATGCCCTTGATCTTCTGAAGGAACGATTCGCAACGCTTGTCAAACAAATACAAGACGTCCGTTCTTCAATGGAGGCCACTCTAGCGATGGGAATTGATCGGCTTTTTGTCATCGAACAGGAGTATTCATTGGCTTTACTCGAAGCAGAACGAAATTGGGTAGGTCAATTCATGAAAGACATTGAAGGTGAGGTCATAACGGAGTGGAAGAACGACCATTGGGTCTGGGCAATACACTTCAAAGAACCCTCCCAAGATTACTCAGAGGATGACAATAAAGGAACAACTTAACGAAGCCAGGCTGCCGATGGAATCCCCTCGGCAGCCTGATTTGTCATATTTGAAACTATTATATTCGTTAAGTCTATTAATTACTATTTACCCTTCTTAGCGCTTCTTCATAAAACGCCAAATTATCTTGTACCCATATCAGGAAAAGAATACTTATAATTCTCAGGCTTCTTATGTAATCTAATTAATTCATAGCCAAGCATCTGAGGTAGGTCAATCAAAGCACGTGTTTTTTCGTATAATTCTCTTTTCATTGCTCCGATTGGAGTTTCTCCAGACTCAATATGCCCTCCAGGAATCTTCATATGCTAGTTCCCACCTCTGCAGGGTTCTACTCATTTTGCTCATGAATAACATTAAGTTAAAAGGAGAAGTTTCTGGCACGACTTTTCAAGTCATACCTCCACTCGATATTCAACGAGTGGTGCCTTGCCATGATCTGACTTAATAAAGAAAGGAACAAATAACACATGACATTCATGATTATCCTGTGGGTCCTTTCGTTCATTGCATTGTTTTGGGTTTGGAGTGACGCATCAGACAAGAGAGGGGGAAACATAGGTTGTCTGTGGGCTCTTATCGTTTTGGCGCTTGGCCCTATTGGATTAATTGCCTATTTGATTGTACGCAATTCGGATTAGAAGTTAGTGGAACCACCTTAACTAAGCGATTGGCGTTCCATTTACAACAATGACATCCGGTTGCAAAAGAACTACGTCCCCTTCTCCAGGAACTCCGCCCAGAACTAGCACTTCAGATTTAAATCCAGCGATACGTTTGGGCGGAAAGTTTACTACAGCTACAATCTGCCTTCCCACTAATTGTTCAGGTTTGTATCTTTCTGTTAATTGTGCTGAAGAGGATTTTATTCCCATACTTCCAAAATCAATTTCTAGCTTAATTGCTGGTTTTACTGCTTCGAGGAAATGCTCGGCTTTTATTATGGTACCAATTCGAATATCTAAAGCAGTAAAGTCCTGATAGTTAGCCATACTTACCTCCAACGACGGAATATCATGCTACATATTGCTGACCCAGAGTGGTTTGTCTTCTTTTAAAATATGCGGAATCATTTCCTGAACAAGATATGGTAAAACGTTAATCTCCTTAAGGTTGTCCAGTGTTGGCTCAATCCAGAAAAACTCAAGATGGGATTCCAATGATTGAGGGGAAACACCAGCGACCAACTGTTTACTCTTCACTTCAAAAAGGTGGTTTATTTCATGATAATTGTTATCTTCAAGGCCAAACTCAACGACTCCAAGAAAACGTGTAATTTCACAAGAAGTAATACCTAATTCCTCTTCTAATTCTCTTTTTAATGCAGTTTGTGCACCTTCTCCTAGTTCAATACCACCACCAGGTAAAAACGAATGAGCTCCTTTCATTCGTGCGATCAAAATTTGATTATCACTAATTATGATTGCGCGTGCAATGTGACGAAACTTTACACTCATTTGGATCAACCTCCCTATATATCAACCATTCGGAACATTTCCTCAATCATATATTAAAGGGAAAACAACATCATTAGGAATAACGATTATAATTAATAAATATCGTAATATAAACCATCAATAATAGCCCGTTTAAGTGAAGTAACGTCTTTTGTTCTATGTGTAGTGATTATTGTTATAAATAAAATAGTAGGAGGTGTAAAGTTATGGCGGAAATTAAAATATTAGATGATGGACCATTATTGGTAAGCGGAGTTACCTTGATTGATGGAGAAGGAAACCAACTGGAAACAAAAGACAAAGTTTATCTCTGTCGTTGCGGGCTGTCATCCAACAAACCATTTTGCAACGGTGCCCATAAAGGTAAACTCGAAAGTAAGGTAAGAGCTTAACCCGTTTTTAAATTCAAAATGGACAGTCAATAGACGTGACTGCCCATTTTTTTATTTGTTACTTTAGAGAATTTCTTTGTCAAAAATTAAATAGTTAATCACGGTAAATGACGATGTAACACGTCGCTCCCTTCGTAGAATGCCTTGATCCGCTCACGTTCTTCTTCAGTAAAGCGCTTAAGTGGTTGACGGACGGCCCAGGATGCGATAACTCCCTGCAAATATAGGATATATTTCTCATATGGAATAACATCGAATTGAATCATATTCGCAATCACTTCGTTTGCTTCCGATTGCATGGACTGCAGTGTTGGTATATGTGGCTGCTCTTCCCCCGCAATCATCCCATACATTTGCGCAAACAAGCCTGGCATCATGTTGAACGTACTGCCTATCGCTCCGTCCGCTCCCGCATAAGTGCCCCCCATATAAACCTCATCATGTCCATTAAAGATCAGGAACTCGCTGCCGCATCTCGCCCGAATTTGCTGCATCTCAAACAAATTCATCGATGTGAATTTTAGACCGATGCATTGCGGATTACGGCTCATCTGCTCGTAGAACTCCATAGACAGGCTGACACCTGTGGCTCCGGGGAAATGGTAGATGATCATCGGCAGTGAGACCGCGGCCATAATGGCCTCGTAATGCTGACTAATTTCTTCAATCGTCACCTTGTAGAAGAAAGGAACGACTGCCGATACCGCGTCGACGCCTTGCTTTTGCGCGTGTTTGGCAAGCCGGATCGATTCCAGGGTGCTGATACAGCCGACATGCGCAATAATTGTAACCCGACCGGCCACCAATTGAACAACCGTCTCCAATATTTGCTCCCGCTCATCGCTTGTCAAAATAAATCCTTCGCCCGTACTTCCCCCCACATAAAACCCATGGATGCCCTGACCAATTTGATGCTCCACCAGTCTTGCCAAAGACTTGAAATCGATCATGCCATTCTCATACATCGGTGTCAGCAACGCTGTAAAAATACCGTGAAACGCGGAGTGTTGTTCTTTGTTTTTAGTCAACCGATTATTTCCTCCCTTGGCGCCAAAGCGCTTGCTGTTAACCTAGTTGATATTGATATTACCGGATAAGGGGGTTCCGAACGTCTGGAATACCGCATCGGCCGTTGTGTCCGTGCCTTTCCAGATCAATAACGATAGGAATTGATCCTTATGATCTGATGAATCAGGAACACGAGTCATCATCCGAACCGTATAGGTTTCTCCTCCGGATTCAGCTTTGCCCTGTAAATACGCGTTGTCTCGCGACACAATCTGCCAGTCGACACCTGTAATTGTGAGCTCTCTACCCTGTGGTTCCGCATGAATCCCATGCTTCTTAAGCTTCACGTTATCGCCATCATCCAATTGCACATACAAATGTACTTTTTTAGCCCGCTCCCCCATAAAATGGCTGTTCGCAATATCGAAAAACCCGTTTATTTTAAACTCGCTTGCTCCAGGATCGTAAACCACAATGTTGGATACCGTTTCAGTCTCTTTATAGTACAGGTTGTTCAGCAGTTGTGTCTTAACCTGATAATACCCGGCAGGAAGCCTTATTGGGATTGAGAGGTGTCCGCTGGCATCGGTCGTGTAAGTGCTCCCGGTTACCGTAGCGACCAACGGATTAAGCCCACCTTCAGGGTTTACTTCAGACAGAACGAATTGTACTGGAAGACCTTCTAATGTTCCGTAGCTGCCGTCCTGATCCTGCAAGACTGATACTCCCAGAATAAGTCCATCATTCACATTGGTTATTTGGTTGCCTGTATAAACAACGGAGACGTCTTCCTTGGTAATCGTTATTGCACCAAGCGCCTCACTGCCTTGATAGAAAGCTTCTTGGTTTCCACCATAGATGGCCTTTACCTGAATATCCCAACTACCTGTATCGCCAGCAGCGCCTTGGTCGATCTTGTATTCGATAGTTGCTACTCCCTGCGCGTCCGTTTGTTCCGTACCTACATGAACGCCATCCACAAGAAAGTCTATACGTTCTCCAGATATCGGGTGTGCGCTCTCGTCCTTCAGCATTGCTCGCAATTGAACTTCATCACTGTATGCACCAACAGCATTGTGCACTTCCAGTACCGTAGCAGCCGGCTCCCTTACCCATTGCATCGTTCGGAATTTACTTGGCGCTTTGCCATCCCCAATCCCGCCTCCCCATTCGATATAGCCTCTTCTTAAATTTCCATCGTTTTCGTTGACCAATAGTGAAAAGCTCATGACTCCACTCTTCGTTTGGATCGGAATTAATTCGGACCAAGGCAAAGCCAACTCGTACATCGTCATCTTCTGTCCTTCATCCCTGGTCACCTGCAGCTCACCGTTTGAGACTACTCCCTTTGGAACCCCTGCAGGTGTAATCCACCGATGAATTTGAGGACCAACCGAGGTTTGTGAAATTCCATACTCATAATAGTTCGGTTCCTCTCCGGGCAACCCGTTCGAAATCGCAAACTGGATACTGTCGTTGTTCCAAATGTTCACATCGGTTGCTGGAAAAGCATGAATATTATCTTTGATTCTCGCAGTCAAATAAAAATGATCCATGTCGAAGTTCAGCCATACGGAACCGCTCAAATCCCCCGCCCCATTGTAACCGGTGACTTTCACATTCCCTTTCGAAAGCTCTATGGTAGGCGGCTCAGCCACGATAAGCGGATCGGGAATTCCATCTACATGAATCGATTCGGTGTAAATAGGATTGAATTCGATTGATCCTGCATAGGAGTGAGTTTTGTTGTTTCCGTAATCTACAGTTACGTTCGACGTATAGCTTTTCCCTAACTCGATACCTTGCAGTACAATATCAAATACCTCGATCGTATCAGGCTGAACCACTGCGTTCAGTTCCTGATTGCCCGATAAAGTTCCTAGCTGCCAATCGACACGATGTACAGGCAATCCGTTTACCTTCGAGTAATTTTGGATTTGCACTTTGATCGCTTGACTAAGTGGTTCGGTATCGTTAATTATTGGACGAATTTGAATCGACTCTGACGGAGTTACGGCAGCAGCGTGCTGCAGCAGTCCAATGGTTTGCCCACCTGTTTTCAATACTCCCTTTATAAGCCGGGTCCCAGGTTCATCCAGCCCTTCTACGACAATTTCCTCAATATTTGTTTGTCCAGGGACAGCATCCAGAGAGTATTGTTGGCCTTCTATTTCCAATGTAAAGTTAAGTGTTTCAGGTGACGAATTGTTCATTTCCACCTGTAGCGTCACCGGTTCACCTGCTATGGCGCTACCGCCGGAAACTCTAATCGTTGCATCCTTATATATACCTTCGATCTCACCTTTGATATAGAGAGGTTCCCCCGTTAAGGTTAAGTAAATGCTGCCATTAGATGGCGTAAAAGTTTGCACATTCCCCATCATGTCTGTGATTTCAACCGGCTGATTTGTCCGAATAACGGTCGATGCAGGCGTGAGTGACCACACTACCCTGTGATTCTGCCCGTTTTTATCAAACAAATAGCTTTTGAGGCCTTGCTCAAGCGGCTCTTCCCTGATGAATTGCGCATCTGTAAGCTCTCGTGTCATCGCTGCATAGGCTGCATAGGCGGGCTTAGGGGTAAAAGCACCTAACGGGTCCGTCGCATTTCGGAGAATCCCGAAGTTGTCTTCATTATAGTCGGGACGAAGCCCATCGTTCACCAGATCATACCAATATATTTTTTCAACTCCGTTTGAAATCGCTGCTACGTAATAGCGGACCAAATAGTTCGCTTGCGTAATTTCATCGATCCCATTCGCTGCCTTGAAGGTCGGATATCCGAATTCCGTTATCCAAATCGGTTTTTCTTCACCGTTATTGTATTGGCGCATTAAAGCCTTGATTTTCTCCAAGGAATCGGTCAAGCCTTCCGGTTCATTCGGGTACCGGTAAGGATGCAGTGTAACAGCGTCCAAATATTGCAGCCCACCAAGCTTGAATACCTCCTCAATCCAGCTCACAGCGTCCTCAGAAGCAACGATACCATGGACTGGGAATTCGGGATGCTCGGCTTTGACCGTCTCATATGTCTTTTTCAACAGTTTGAAATAATAATCTGGCTTGGAATTTGCAGGACTGTTGCCTCTTTTGCCGAATCCGCCATGAAACTCATTGTAGGCTTCCATCGCGATCAGCTGGTCTTTGTAATGATCAACATAAGCTTCTGCATAATTGGCTAAGCCTTCGCGACCTTGATCGGTGTAGGGTGTCGCGTTATTGTCATAAAAAGGATTGTTATAAGCTGCGACGAACAGCATTCCAAGGTCGTGCTCTTTCAGTTCAGCCATATAATCATCTGGGACGGGGCTGAATGTATAAACCCCTTTGGTTTTTTCAATATTATTCCATTCAACGCCATCCCGAACGGATTTCGCGCCTGCTTGTTGGATTAAGGGAACTGTATTTTTTTGTCCCCGGTGCAAGTGGGTCGCAATCCCGAACGGCGAATCTGCCACAGCACTGAAATCATAAGGGGACAGAACGGCAAATGATGTCTCCAATTCAACGGGCTGTTGACCTTCCGATTCAACAGTTGCATGGAATTTGAAATAACCACGCTTCGAAAAAGGAACGTTGACCATCACTTTCCCTCGATCATTTTGACCGATTCCTTCGGAAATTTTGGCCCCCTTCATATCATAAACCTTCCAGGTAACGTTCGGCAGCAGTGTAGCTACCTTGAATTGGATCGGTTCATTGTCGAGAAACACGTTTCCAGTTTTCATCTGCTTCAGCTCTGTTTTCGGTATGGTCACGGATACGAATGGGCCGTCGTTGCTCCATTGATTTTGGCTGCTTCCGGCCTCGATTCTGAATGTGTATGTTTTTCCGATATCAATAGCTTGTATTGGATAATGCCACGAATCTCCAGTTACTGTCTCAATCAGCTTGCCGTTTTGAAAGATCCGGTAATTAGTTACGCCTGCAGGCGCGGCAGCTTCCGACCAATTCAAGTTAAGACCTGTCTGGTCTAGCTGAGTAACCTGTAAGTTGCTATTAGAAGGCCACAGCGGAGCAGCTTCATTAGCGCGTGTGCCTGACAAAGTCAGATAGGGTTGATTCGCAGTACTCTCTTTACTGTTGATATGGATCAGCGCCCCGCCCTTGGCCTCTTGGGTAAACCCGAAGCTTGCGGTCTGGTCTTTGGCCAACTGTACCTTCACGAAGGCAGTTACGTCCACTTGGATCCATTTCCAGGTCAAGCCCACATTCACATTCGCCAAATAGTGTTCCATGGCAGGCTTATAATTCCAAGTCGTCATATGCTCGGTCCACGCATCGTCTTCAACGCCATATAATTGGAATGCCCATGGACTGCCATTGGAATTGTTTAACGCTGCATAGACGTTTAGTTTTGCCGCTCCAAGTTCCCCGGTGTAAGAACTCAAGTCGAATTTCATATAGGATTCCCGGGTGTAATTCGGATCGCCAGTCCAAGTTCTCACCTGAAGAGTCGGAACTGTTCCGTAATTTAGATTGGCGGACGAGCCCGCATTCAAATAAGTATCAGCTGATGGAGGTATTTGGATGCTCCCTGTCCCAGAAGCGTTAATCAAAGCTCCCCCACCCAGGCTGGACATAATTAACAAGAACGCAAAGACAAAAATCAGAAAGGTGCGGGTAATCGACCTTTTCCGTTGCCATGTCATCATATAAAATCACTCCTTGTTTAATTTTTTTTAGACAAAGCAGCTCTGTTTTCAGTCGCAAATCTGTTATCCGATATTCAAGTGAACTGTCCCCCCTCCTTGTATTTCCACAGCCGTTTCATCTACTCCGATCCAAACGGTGATCGCCGATGGGTTATGTACAATTTGGCCGGAAACCGAATAACGGAGCCGTTGGATCGCTTGCATATAAGCAGCAATTTCGGCATTAGTGGCATACCAGATATCGCCGCGATGCCCTACCAGTTCGCCGAACCTTTCGAGGAGGTCCCAACTCCGGTCTCTTTCGAACTCGTAGCTGTGACCCCACACGTAAAGCAGATTCATACGTGAGTGCCTTGACTCATGGGAAAGGAACGCTTCGCCGTACTCCACCATTTCCTTGTGATGGCAGGTGGGCTGCCAAAGCAGGAAATTGGAAGGCATGTTGAACGTATGGCTGCTGATCGTCGTCCTGGCATATTCAATGCCTAGGCCCGGCAATGCAGAAACAACCTGCTCGTTCCATGCTCCATAGGGATAACTCATACCGCGAACAGGATAACCAGTAAGCGCTTCCAATGAATCCCGATCTTCCATGATCTCCATCACAACCCGGTCAGGTGGTGCTAAATCAAGAAAGGGATGAGCCGCAGTATGGGAAGATACCTCATGCCCGGCATATAGAGCCTCAACCTCCTCCGCGTCGATGTAGCCGGGTTTTCCGAGAAAGCATGAGTTCAGATGAAACGTGCCCTTCACTCCATATTCGTTCATCTTGGCGACAAGCCTGCGGTCATCTTCTCTCCCATCATCGTAGCTTAAGGTTACGGCTTTCGTTCTCCCTCCGGGAAAACGGTCGTATCGAATGCGCAAGTCTGTTCCTCCTTCCTTGTAGGAAAAGTTTCATTGATACCACCATTCCCGATCGATCAATGCCATGATTAAATCCATTCCTTGCCGCTTAAATGGCAGCGACCTATCGCCTTCCACTATTTGCGGATCCTCTACTTTCGTATAGGTAAGGAACGCTTTCCCCGACTCCGTAAACGTACAATTCAAATTCATGAATTCATACGGACCCGTTTCAATATTCCCCACCCTTCGCCATGTATTTCCCCCGTCGTTCGAAAGTGCGGCTGTTAACGGAGTACGCAGTCCATAGTGGTGTCTGCTAGGATCATAATCGCTATCGTTATAAAACAAGGCCAAATCGTCGGTTCCGGGGATCCGTCTAATGCAAGTACAAGATTCAGGTGCCTTTAATCCGGACGTTTGTGGCAATGACCATGATTCGCCCCCATCCTCGGAGAATGACAAGAATACCGCCCCAAGCTGAGTTCGAAGCGACATGATTAATCGTCCACCGATCAGTTCAGCCACGGACGCCTCCATCGCACCCCGCATCGGCAAATCGACCGTAACGCGAGCTTGACGCCAGCTACGCCCCTCATCATCGCTAAGGAAGCAACCAACTGTATTATGCTGGCTCCCCTGATGCCCAACTCCGAAGTGATAAGGCAACAGCAATCGCCCGTCGGTCAATACGTTAATCTGATTGGCACCGCCCTGCAGCCACTGCCCATCGCTGCGTTCCCATACACAGCCTGCGTCCTGCCAGGTCTTTCCGTCATCAGAAGAACGGAATAAACACATGGAGGAGCTATTGCCCCCTTGGTGTCCGCGAAGGCAATGAAGCAGCAAATCGCCGGAAGTTAACCGGGTTAATCCAGGTGCCTGCACGTTATTATCGCCAGTGTGTACGTCGACGAAAAGAGCTTCCTCACTCCAAGTGATCCCATCGTCCCTAGAAATTTTGGCATAAATTCTACAAAGGCCGAAATCGCTCCCTCCCTCAAGGCTGTCGTCGTATTTGTGCCAAACCACAAGCAATCGCCCGTCCATCAGTTGAATTACGCTGGCTGTATCATTACGAGGATTACCTGTTCCGGCTTCCGCTACCTTACTGTATATAATTGTTGCGCTTGACATGATCCCATCTCCTAGTCCTACCCGGCGACAGCAGGATGGAAACCATAAATCCATCCTGCCCGGGTACTATTACATCATCAGAATTTCAGCTTGAATTCATAAAAGTCTTTGGTCAGAAACGCTTTTGTTTTGTTATCCTGGTACCATTTCGCATACCATTCTTCAATGTTCTTCCCGTTGTTCTTCTCCCAGACACTCTTAGCATCCTGGAAAGCTTGATCGGTCGAATAGGAATTTCCAGAAATAATAGCCTTGGTCCATATATCTGCGATATTCTTAGTTGCATTGTTAAATGAAATCTGCAATTCGCTCGGCATGGCCGGGACATGCTCCGGGTGTGTAAAGTCTGGCATTGGACGCTTCTCATCCAAATAAGTTTCATACGCCTGTTTCATAAGCTCCAAGTATTGTTTTTCCACCGGATCGTTCGGATTCAATGTTGCCTGGAATTGGCCGCAAGAACCTTCTGTGATCGGAGAGAAGAGCATCGTATAGGCGGGTGTATATTTGATCTTCGGATCCGTTTTTTCTTTATTAACGAACTGCTGGCATCCATTCACACCTTCATTCCAATCTTCGCCCTTTATTCCGTATTTCAACGTTTGCCCCGTTTCCTTCGCTGCCACAAAGTCAACATATTTCATGACGGCTTCCGGATTTTTGGCATCTGCATTGATCATTCCGGTAATTTGCACCGGATTGGCCAATATAGGGCTGAATTGCCCGAATGAAGTTCTCGGAAGCGCGATGACCTGCAATTCCGCATTAGGATCGGCTTTTTTCAACGCTTTGTAGGTTTCGATATCGGATTGATGAACGCTTGAGCCCCACATCCCAATTTTACCGGCGATGATTTCCTGGGCATACAGTCCCATGTAACCGGAGCCTTTTTTAGTCAAATAATCTTTGTCGATGAGCCCTTCATCATACAGCTGTTTCTTGAATGCAGCTGCTGCTTTTGCCCTCTCCCAATCCCATACCATCTTATCTCCATTAATGATCCAACCTACGTTACCGAACATACTGTCAAGAACCTGTGTCGAGCGGCTTCCCATATCCAACGCAGTGGTGTCCTTTTTACCGTTACCATCCGGATCGTTATCACGGAATGCTTTTAATACTTGAATAAGCTCTTCCGTTGTTTCGGGTACCTTAAGATTCAACTTCTTCAACCAATCCGTCCTCACCGTCAAAACATTATGAGGCCGAAGTCCATTAATTCGTCCATAACCGTACATTTTACCATCAGGCATGGTGGCTGCCTTTTTTAGTGCCGGATATTTTTGCAGCAATTCTTTATATGTCGTGCTGTGCTTTTCGATCAATTCATCAACAGGAATAATCAACTTTTGGTCATACAGCTGATTGCGGAACGGCCCGCTAAATTCCTGAATCAAATCGGGAGCAGAACCCGAGGCTAACAACGTATTGAATTTTTGGACCGACTCCGTTCTCGGAATGGCAATCACTTTAATCGTGGCTGGGCCTTTCTCAGACATCCAGGTTACCCATCTGTTTTTCTCAATCGTTCCCTCTTCAGGAGGCGTATTGCCGGCATCGTAAGCGGAGATCGTAATCTCCGGCTTTGGTTTGCCCCCGGTCGAGCTTTCGCTTTTGTTTGGTGAGCCCTGGGAGCAGCCAGTAAGACCTATAGCAAGTACACCCATACCGATTAATGCAACTATTAACGAATCTTTCCCTTTCACTTTCATACCGTGACCTCCTGTGTACTTTTTTTTGCGAATCATGTACGAGAATATCATCCTTTTACTGCGCCGATTAACACCCCCTTAACGAAGTGCTTTTGAAGAAGAGGATAGACGGCAATCATAGGGATTAGCATAACGGCCATTCCGGCAGCTCGAATCGATTCAGGAGTCAGCATCTGCCTATCATCCTCCTGTATATTTTGAATCTCGTTCATCAGGTTCGATTGAACGACCATTTGCTGGATTAACACAGATAGATTATATTTGCTCGAATCGTTGATATAAATGAGAACATTCATGAACGAATTCCAATGGCTGACACCGTAAAACAATGCGAGCGTTGCCAGTACGGGAGTAGATAATGGTAATACAATTTGTACAGCTAATCTCCATTCACCACATCCATCTATACGAGCGGAGTTTTCCAGTTCTTCTGGAATATTCTCAAAAAACGTTTTCATAATCAGCATGTTGTATGCGCTCACTAGTGCCGGAAGCCATAGAGCCCAATACGAATCGATAATTCCTATCGACTTGACCAATAAATAACTCGGAATAAGCCCTCCGGAGAATAGCATCGTGAATATGATCAATAATGCCATGAAACGCCGTCCGATAAAATACTTCTTTGATAGCGGGTACGCAGCAAAAATCGTAAATATCATATTAAGCGCTACACCAACTCCAGTGATAATAAGGCTGTTTACAAAAGCTTGGGGCACACGAGTTCCTTTCAGCAGAGCACTGTAAGAGTCCCAACTAAACTCGACTGGCCAAAGGAACACTCTGCCTGCTAATATCGCGTGGTTGCTGCTAAAGGAGAGGGATAAGATATGAAGCAAGGGAAACAATGCGCTTAAAGCCCATATTCCCAAAAATAATGTGTTGATACTGTAAAAAACTTTTTCACCTTGTGTTGGTTTCATACTGTGCCTCCCTGATCTATCAGAACAATCCTTGATCGAATTTACGCGCAATTGCGTTAGCGGACAATACCAGAATAAGTCCAATAACCGACTCAAAAAGACCTACCGCTGCGGTAAAACTAAACTGCCCCCCTTGAAGTCCTACTCGGTAAACAAAGGTGGAGATGACATCGGCCACATCGGATACAGCTGGATTGGACAACATGTACACTTTGTCGAATCCCACATCAATCAACTTACCAACTTGCAAAATAAACATCACAACAATCGTGGGGCGAATTCCGGGCAGTGTAATGTGCCACATTTGTTTCCATTTGGGAGCTCCATCCATGGCAGCTGCTTCATACAAAGCAGGATCGAGGGAAGATAATGCCGCCAAGTAAATGATTGCGGAGAATCCGGCTTCCTGCCATATACCTGAGCCAAAATAAATGGCAAGCCAAGTAGGGATTTTATACAAGAAAGGAATCGGTTCTTCCCATCTCAGTAGAGCTTGCAATAAATCATTAACAGCCCCAGCGGAAGAAAACAGGGTAACAACTATGCCAGTGACGATAACCATGGAAAGAAAGTGGGGCAAGTACACCAGTGTCTGGACTGCCTTCTTATACCACCTTAGACGAATTTCATTCAGCAGAACGGCGAGAAGGATGGGAAAAGGAAACCCGATCGCAAACCCGAGTATGCTGATCAATATGGTATTACGAAATACATTCGCAAAATCCGGACTGCTCCACAGCATTTCAAAATATTTAGTTCCCGCCCATGGGCTGTTTATGATTCCCTCGCGAAGATTGTAATCCTTGAAAGCAATGATGATCCCCCCTATCGGTACGTATTTGAATATGATGAAGTATAACAATACCGGCATAAACAAGATCCAGAGAGGGACATTGGATTTCCATAATTTGATTCGCTCCGGATTTACACGGGGATACTTCTTCCCCATCAGTGATGCCATTTTCATTTTTGTCTGCTCCTTTTTGTGAGGTTCGTTTGCGGAATTGAACCCAATATATCGAAGTGCAGCCATCAAGCACAATATACATGTTTTTTCTGGATAGACTCGGACACAAAAAGGCTTCGTTCAAGCCTTCGGAAATAAACCTCCGACAGCTGAACAAAGCCTTATGAACATTTTTTTACTGAATAGATGCGAGGTGGAGCTAGCCTTCCGTCGATATTTTTCTGTATTCACCGGGTGTAATTCCTGTCGCCTTCTTAAAAGCGCGGATAAACGATATGGTATGAAGATAACCGACCTGGATGGAAATGTTTTGCACGGTATCTTGAGTTTCTTTGAGCAGTTGCTTCGCTCTTTCGACTCTGTTTAAAGTCAGATAATCCGTCATATTGATCCCCATTTCTTCTTTGAAAATACGACTCAAAAAGCTGGGGTTGATTCGATACCGCTCCCCGATCTTCGCCAGAGACATATCTGGATCTTCAAATTGTTCATCCATATAATCCTTAATTCTATAAATTAATGCCGTTTGAGAATCTTCCGTTTTTCGTTTAATCATTTCATCAAAAACAGCGTTCATTTCAGTGTAAAAAAAATGGTACAGCTCCTTCTCCGTTTCTAGCGGTTCCATGCCTTCGTTCAATCTGTTGAATCCCCTTTTCCAGATCGATTTAAGATCTGAAGAAGTCTCACCCATTTCACGATCGATGGAAAATAAAACGAGCTTGACCAAATTAAGCACATTATCTTTGGAAACGTTGGCTTCCGTCGTCTGCATTACGAAATCACGCATCTTATCCGACCATCCGGGATCCCCTTGCCTGAACGTCTGTGCTATACTTCGCAACATCTGCGGCTGTAAGATCAATTCCTCTTCCTTGAGAGGCTGAATGTTGTCCGAGGAGATGACTCGATTGCCGCCGAATTTGAACTTCATTTTGATGGCTTGTTTAGCCGCCTTGTTAGATTTAGAAATTTCGTCGATTTCATACACCAACGACCCGATTCCTATGGTCATAGCGAAATCTAAATTCTCATGTATCCAATCAGACACTTCTTGTGAAACCTTCTCGACCTTTGAATCCAATTTGTTGAATCGAAACAATATAGCCAGCTGATTACCCTGTGTCCATTCTGTCCATATCTGAATTTGATGCTTTTGCGATACCTCTTGGAATACGCATCCGACCGCATATTTTAACAAGTATTGATCTCGCTTATTATATCGCGCGATAAAATTTGGGAAATGATCGATTTCGGCCAATGCAACACGAGCTTGGAATCCTTCTTCAAGCATTTTTACGATCAACTCATCGTTACGGTCCACCATATTGCCTTCAAGCAGATCCATCAGCAATTCCTTGTGACGATAAATTACGTTTTCTTTCCTGAGTTGCTGCTGACCATCGAATTGATCAATCAATTGATCTATAGCGGCTTCAATAAAGTCAAATTCGTTTCGGTTTTCATTTCTGAGCAATTGCACACTTTTTTGTGATTTGAATCGCTCCAAACGATCTGTCAAAGCTTCAATGGGCTTGTAGTTTTTTCGGGTTATGGCAAAAATCCAATAGGCACCGAAAGCAATGACGAGAGTCCATAATGCATAGCTGAGATAGAATATGGCCGTACTGAAGCCGTAGACCTTAGAGTTGTTGATAGAACTGCGCATGCTCCAACCCGTATAATCCGAAGAAATAACATAAGAATGCAACTTTTTTTTCGTAATGTTCATAGTCTCGACATTCTCTCGAATGGAAGCGATGGGAGCGTCTTTTTTATCAACAAAGTCCAGAAGACTGTATTGGGAGTTGGCCATTTGCTCAATCATAGATTGTATCGCATAAGGACGGACATTGACCACAATAAGCCCTTCTCCTCCGGAAATGGTCGGAACCTTGCTAGTAAGAGTCAATACTTTGCGAGTTAATATATCGTTCGAATAAGGGTTAATTTCCGAAAGCTCCCTTAAATCTGACCACCTTGACTTGGACGGATTATTCGACAACTGCATCAAGAATTCTCTATCCAGGAACTGCTCCATAGAAATCCTCGCATCTCTCGTCAAGACGATTTGATCCCGAAAACGGTACAAATACAACGAGTCTATCAAAGGTGTCGCATGAATGATGTTCCGGATCCGCTCACTCATTTCAAGAGAATCCAGATATTTGTTCGTCTCTTTCGTAGGGTCGAAAAATTTATCGAAACTCACATTGTTAAGTACTTCTTTCACTATTAATTGATCGATAGAACGCAAGGCATCGTCTATGCTTTGGAGCATTTGTTTCGTAGCAACCTCATTTACCCGCTTCGCTTCGTTCCCGATCGTTAATCGCGCAGAAACAATGGAAATGAGAATAACAATGGACGAGGCTATAACAAAAATAGGGAGATAAGAAAAAAGCAACCTATAGTACCATCGTTTTCGCATCCGAATGCTCCTTTCCTATTGTTAACCAAGCAGCGTCACTCATAAAAATAGCACACCTCTGGTGATTTCACCATATAGTTACAAGGTTTTGCGGCTTACCGTCAAGGAATGATTCGACATTGCTGATAGCTGTTTGCAGCAGTCTGGTACGGGCTTCAATCGAAGCCCAGGCGATGTGCGGAGTAATCAAGCAATTAGGGGCATGGAGAAGTGGATGATCAGCCTCGGGAGGTTCTGTAGAGAGCACGTCAAGTGCTGCGCCAGCCAGTCTGTTGTCCAATAGTGCTTGGGCAAGAGCGGGTTCATCCACCAGCTTTCCGCGTGCAGTGTTTATAATGAATGCGCTCGATTTCATTAATCGTATATGAGTGGAATTGATGATTTTCTCTGTTTTTTCCGTCAAGGGACAATGAAGACTGATAATATCGGATGAAATGAATAATTCATTATTAGAAACCCAACGAAACCCATCAAATGGAATTGGGAGATGCTGATCCCCTCTGCTGTTTGACGCAATGACCTCCATTCCCATAGCTCTGGCAATTCGCGCTGTTTGTATTCCGATCTTCCCTCCGCCGACTATGCCCATCGTTTTGCCGGACAATTCAATTAACGGCGATTTCCAATAACACCAATCCGGATTCAGGCTCCACTCGCCTTGCTTAACAGAAGTCGAATGTCGCCCAACCTGGTGACATAGCTCCAGGATTAATGAAAATACAAATTGAGCGACAGATGCTGTACCATAGGTTGGTATATGGGTAAGGCATATCTGATTGATCGTGACTTGATGTACATCTATAATGTCGTAACCTGTTGCTAACACACCAATATATTTAAGTTCCGGCAGCTCCTTCAACGTGGATGCCCGCAAAGGAGTCTTATTGGTCAGCACGATCTGCGCGCCGCGGCAACGATCAATAATTTCCTCATGCGGAGTACGATCATAGATCGTAACCTCGCCTAATTGAGCCAGCCCCTCCCAGCTTAAATCGCCGGGATTTAATGTATAGCCATCCAGTACGATAATTTTCATTTTTTCGCCTCCTAATCAGTGCCAAGATGAGTGTTAAAGCTACATTTCGGTATGGGAGAAAGCTGTGTTTTTGTTATAATACCAGTATTAGAATTTTGAGGAGATATATCGTGTATCCTGAATATTTGTTTGAGTATCCCCATATGAACTCCAGCTTCCCTTTCTATATGAAACGCAAGCTCCAATGGAAAACCAATGTTCACCGCCACGACTTTGTGGAATTAACCTTGGTCCTTGGTGGCAGTGGATCGGAAACCATTAATGGATCCTCGCATGTCATGATACCCGGTACTATGGTGCTGCTGCTCCCTTATCAGGTACATGAAATCGTGTCCGATCCGAATAGCCCGCTGGATTTATATATTTGCAATTTTGGTATGGACGTAATCACCGATATAGACGACCAAGAATCAGGTCTGCGTGACTTTTTGCTGGAAAATGGCGTAAATGAGAGGAGAGCTTTTGTGAGACTCGAATGTACTATCTTCGATGAGATGCAGCAATGCTTCTCCACTTTATTGAAGGAATACGAGAATTCTAATCCTTTTAAATCGGTCATGCTGAAAGCTCACTTGCAAAAAGCGCTTGCCCAGTTCGCCCGAAGCAATCTAGCAGCTCTATCAGACTCGCCGACTGTATTGACAGACCAAACCAGAATTCAACCCAACAAACGGAGTATATGGCCCGTTATCAACTATATTCACGAGCATTATCTTGAGCCTTTAATGCTCAAATCCATATCCGAACAATTCGGGATCCATCCCTCCACTCTCAGTGAAATGATTGTGCACCAATATGGCATTCATTTCACGGATTTTCTCCACGAATTGCGTGTACGCCATGCTTGTTCGTTACTGCTTGCCACTGAAATGCCCATTGCCGAGATTGCCGAGGAATCCGGATTCGGATCCTATTCCAGCTTTGTTCGTATTTTTCATAAAACCAAAGGGCTGTCACCCCGAGAATACCGAGCAACCCGGCATTCAAGCTCTTTTAAGAGTTGAATTCAAAAGCTATTCTTTCAACAAGTCTTTATGAATCTTGATCACAACCCGCTTCGTCTCCGTACCTCCACTCCTACTGCATGCGGGTCGGTGAAGATCTCCGGGAAAATATACGACAAACATACCCGGCTTCAAGTTCAATTCAAATTCGTTCTCCACTTCTTCATAAAGAGCATAGTCGTTACCTTCCAACTCATTTTCAATCGGTTGGTTATATGCTGACTGTCTGGCAACAACGTGAAGCTCCTCCCCCGTCACTACCATTTGAACATCTATATATTTTTGATGATGCTCTGCTTTGCGTTCTTTCGGGGGTACGGTGTTGATTTTTTGAACCATCACAAACATTTCATCCCCTAGCAAATCATAGCGACCGACCTCAGTATTTATAAAATCCGTATTCTGCAAATAATCAATAGCTTTACGGAGAATTGATGCATACGCCCACTGTTCTTGCTTCCATGTGCCCAGATCGCCCAAAATCACTCCTATTCGCCCCCTTTTTTCTACCATTCACCCGAAGTGCCAAATTTATTTCTTACATTCACACCAAACTGTTTTCCAGCTTCATCAATTCCTGCAAGCAGTTTCTCTTTAGTCATTCCCGTTGTAATTCGCGCCGCAGGAATGACTGTACTGCACTCGTTGCCATCCATATAAACAGATGCTTCCAACAATCGTGCTTCATCTTCCTCTGGAATGACGATAAATCCGTGTTTATCGGCATGAATGAGTTGCCCAGACTGCACCTTGCAACCAAACACCTCCACTTCGATTCCCCATCGAACTGGGGTACTGTAAGCATGACCGACACACGTCCTGCGAGCGATCGCTTTAAATCCCGCATTGCATATCTCATCAACATCCCGTATCGCACCATCGGTTATCGTTCCTACACACCCAAGTGCGCGATGGATGTTGCTGTTCACTTCCCCCCAAAACGCTCCGATAACACGCGGTTTATCCAGGTCTTGAACTACCACGATTTTAGGGCCAGGTAGGCTTGCCACATATTTACGGTATTCACTCCAAGCATTACCATTGCGTTTGGGATGGTCAGGATTGCTTGGCTCAAATTGAACGGTTACAGCGTAACCGACCATCGGTCCCATATGTGGCATGAAATCGCAGGTTTCTTCCATATTAAATCCTTGCGTAATATCGTGCTTCGTAATGACTTCCCAACCGTTGTAAATGGTAGGCGTGTTCCAACGTTTAAGCTTCAACAAATCGGCATGTGACAATTGTGTCATTCTTCCTCATCCTCTCTATAGTGAATACGTTTAATTGTAAACTTCATTTTGATTTCACATCTTCCATTTCTTCGTCAGGACCTCTCAAATTTTTGCCGCATACAAATAAGACACAAGGATGGAACCAAAGTGATTCCATCCTTGTGTCTTTCGACAATTAATTAACTACATCAACAATATTTTCTAGTACTTCTTCCTTCATATAAGCAGCTTTTTATCCAGCTTCCCCAAGGGGGTATAGGGCAAATGATCGACGAAGACGATTTCTTTTGGCAGCTGATATCTTGCCAGTCTGGAGCGCAGCCATTCAAAAAGCTCCTCTTTTGTCGTTTCCGCATGAGGGGCCAGAAGGACAAAAGCTTTCAATCGCTGTCCAAAATGCTCATCACGAATCCCAATCACAGCCGCATCCTCCACTTGAGGGTGAGTGAGCAGGACCTGTTCCACTTCAAGAGGATAAACATTTTCCCCCGCTGAAACAATCATACTGTCCACTCTTCCACACAAAAAGTAATAGCCCTTCTCATCTCGATAGCCCAAATCACCGGTTTCGATCCAGGGATTAGTAACGTTTCTCATGGACCATTCGTTTTTAATGCACAATTGACCTACCCTGCCGATTTCAACTTCCTCTTTATGAGCATCCATTATTGTTAAGTTAACGCCCTTAATCTTTCTGCCGATCGTATTGGCGGAGTAGGTCAAATCCTGTGGAGTTGCGATGATATTCAAGCCCGCTTCCGAAGTACCGTACAGATTGTACAACACGTCGCCCAATTGACTCAAAGTCTCTTTTACCAGTTTGGGACTTAGCTCTGCCCCGCCTGAAGCTATACAAGAAAGGGACTTCAAATCGTCTGTATTCGTTTTTAACATTTTATATAACATTAAGGGAACAACCGTTACGACATCAACCTGGTGCTCCCGAATCAAACGACATGCTTTCTCTGCATCGAATCCACGATGAATAACCACCTTCTTTCCCAGAGCACAGAATAAGAGCAGTACCGCTACTCCATAACCGTGATAAATGGGCGTCGCAATATACGCAGTATGATAGTTTAAAATTTTCAATCGAGTAAGGAAGTCCGCAAAAGGATCCAAATAATTGAATAGCGAAGGTTTATGCGCCGCTTCTTTGGCATTTCCTGTGGTCCCGCCGGTCAGCAGCACAAGTTTTCCCGAGGAAGTCCGATAACGTTTTTGTTTTTCGTAAATGGTTGCAGAAAGTACGTTGTTTATCGCTGGAGATGTATCATGATAACTCAACATTTTGGCTTTCGTATAAGAAGATTGCTCAAGCAAGGAGCTTAGTTCCTCATCATAGAGTAAGAGGTCGAAATCATGGCGCTCCAGGATCTTATTCAACTGACTCTCGCTCATTTCCGCATTAAGCAGATATAGATCCGCCCCCGTTAAAGAAACTGCAAAAATGGCTTTTACCAAGGAAGCATGGTTTTTACACAGAAAACCCGCTTTCTTGCCGCTAGCAAGTTGATACTTCTCCCTCAAAACTACCGAAAGCGCTTTGGACTGTGCAAACAATTGGTTATAGGTTAGGGTTTCCCGCTCATCTGATAACGCGATTTGTTCCCCGTAGGTTCGGGCTGAAAAATTCAGCAGTGCCATCAGATTGATTCCATATTTATAGATGGCGGAAGTTAACCGGATCAAGGCTAAGGGGGAAAGCAGTCTGATTAAATATAAAACATAGATCAGCTTATACACCCTCATTGCCGTTCCCCTTTTCTCCTTAACTTTCTCGGAATTGCAGATTCCCAACACCTTCTGAAAAGTACGGAGGCCAGCTGTCCGAAAATCAACCACCACGGTTTGTATGTTTTCCTTTTGGTATAGATGGACTTGCCTATAATTTTTGCCACGTGCTGTGGGGACATAGCCGGCAATTGTTGATAAGCAGCAGTTGGCAGGATCATGGGTGTTCTAACTAGCGGAAGATAGATCGAGGTGGTGGAGATCCCCTTCATGCTCAGCTCGGGAGCGGCAGACCGAAACCAGGTGTCAAAAGCAGCCTTTGATGCCTGATAAGCTGCCCAATGCGGAAGGGGGAGCAACAGAGCATTTACTGTCGAGACGTTGATGATGTGCCCTTGCTTTTTCTCAAGAAGAAGAAGGGTAGATAGGAGCAGTTGAACCGGCGCAAAATAATTGATCGCCATCGTGCGAGTAAAATCATGATAGCGGTCCATGGACTGATGAATCGATCGCCTGATGGAATGACCCGCATTGCTTATGACGATATCCAACCCATCCGGAAGCTGATGGAGAAAAGTGAGCAACCCCTCCATCTCCTCCTGATTTCGAAGATCGGCCGGGAACACACTTATTTGGGCTGCTTTCGTCTCAATATCGCTTTTCATGGCTTGAAGCTTGTCCTCTCGTCTGGCCACTAATATCAGATGAACCTTTATGTCGGACAGCAGATAAGCAAGCTGTTCTCCTATTCCGGAACTTGCGCCCGTTATAAGAACGGTCTTTCCTTCCAGTTGGCGCCCCAGCTTCTGTCTATTCAAAAAAGTCGGCGGGAATAAAAGATGTTCGAAAAGGTTGTAGGTGTGCATTGGGGCTCCTTTCTTGCCTGAAGGACGACCCTGACAGGCCCGCTCCCATGTTGTGCTTTGTAAGTATTTTGTAAGATTAATTATATATCATGATAAACGATTGATTAATATTTTTAATTCAGAACTGGAGGTTCATGAATGATTACATCAAATCTCAACTCGTTGCGACTTTTGGAATGTTGGTTTGAAAATGACCCGAATACAAAACAAAGGGCAGCCTTCCCGCTTTACAAAAGCACAGGAACAGAGAATCTGTCTGTTGTTTACTTTGAGATAGAACCAGGAAATAGTCTCGGTACTCACACAGATAGTGCTGAAGAAATAATTCTCGTTCTGGAAGGGTCAGCTGAAGCAACTCTCGGCAATGAAAAAGGTCAGTTGAATAAAGGAGAACTGGCTCTTATTCCTGCCATGGTTCCCCACAATGTTCGAAACACTGGTTCCGAAACATTGAAGGTAATCGGCTTCTTTTCAAGTCCAAACGTGGTATCTACATTTGTTGAACCGCTTATGCCCATTAACCAGAAAGTTGTTGGAACGCCTCCTGTTCAAAGTGATAACCCAATGACATGGAATGAAATCTTTAATAAACTAATTGAGTAAATTTTAGGCGGCCACAGCATTTGCCGGCCGCCTTCATTGTTTTCAACAACATCATTTCATATAGCTCACGATTGATGCAGCCGTTCCCGGAACTGCCCCGGCGTGATGCCCACTGTCTTCTTGAAATAGCGGATGAAGTTCTGCGAGTTCTGGTAGTTCATCTTCTGGGCGATCTCCGCAATCGTCATTTCCGTATTTTTGAGCAGTTCCTTAGACAGGTTCAAACGATATTCGCCCAAATAATCGCTAAAGTTCACCCCGACTCCTCGGCGGAAAACCCTTCGCAAGTAGTCCGGGTGAAAATTGAGCTGCTCGGCGCATTTCTCCAGTGTCAACTCGGAGTCGTAGCGTTCGTGGACCAGCTTCAGCATCTGCTCTGTAATAATTTTATACTGTCGCTGAGACTGCTCTTCTCGCCAGTTCATAAGCGGCGTCAGCACGCGCTCCTCGAACCACGCTTCAATATCGTCAATGGCATCCAGCTCGAACAATTGCTCGAACACGGTTTTGTTGCCTTGCATCAACCCGCGAAGCGGTTCCTCCGAATACAGAGAATCGCCGACAAGGCTGGTCAATATGCGTACCAAATGCAGCTGCAGCTCTCGATAATTGACGTTTTCAGCCAGCAGCCATTTGGTGATACCGCGGAGCGCCGTTTGAGCGCCCGTCCGGTCCAACTCGCTCACCGCCTGGAACAGCTGCTTCTCTAGAGCAGCCGGATACTTAACGCGAACGTCCCGACCGGGGAACAAATCGCCAAAAAAGAACACAGACTGCTCTTCCGTAACACTCCGGTGCTTCAGCGATTCGCTCGCTTCCCTGAAAGCTCTATGCGTATCCGACAATCGAGCATAGGGCTTACTTACCCCGACCATTGTCGTCAATCCCAAATACAGGTGAACCGATTCTTTCAATTGGTTCGCGAAAGTAACCATAGACTCGCGGAACGCTTCAACATCTTCTAGGTCGGTGCCGACGATCATGATCTGATACTGTCCGATAATAATGGGCTCCAGCCGCCTGTCGCCAGGAGTAAGCTCGCACATGATATTGCTCAAGGCAAACATCAACCGCTCCCAGTCCTTATCCTCATACTTGGATTGCTTCCAGTCGCTGAACTGCACCGCTATGACCTTCATTTGCTTCCACTTGAAGTCCAGTTGATAAAACTGCGCCTTCTGTTCCACTTCCGACGGATTCACTTCGCCCAACAACAGCTTGAACAGAAACAATTCCCGCAGTTGGAGGGCTTGCCCCCTAATCTGATCATTCATGCGATCCTGGACAGAGATCAGCGACTCGATTCGAGTGCCGATCAGTTGAAACTCATCGGGCCGGTTCCCCTTCCCTGCTATCGACTGCCCGCCTGCGGCCTCATACAGCCGGCGAATGGGCACATACACCCGGCGGTTCATTATCGTAGCGGCCAAGAGCGTTAGGAGCAGCACCCCCACGCAGGCAAGCAGGGTAATCCAACGGATCGTTCGGGAATCTTTGGTGATTTCCGCATTAGAGTAGAAGGAGAAGTAATACCAGCCATTATAGTTGGACTTCTTCACCACTGTGAAGTATTGCTCGTTATAGCGGATGATGGCGCTCGGGGCACCCTCTAACGCTTTGGTCACACGCTCTGCGAACTCCGGACTTAGCCGCTCTCCAAGCAACAGCGTTCCTTGCGTCTTGGCCAACACATCGAAGCTAGCGTTGGCGATCAATTGAACACCGCTTCCTCCGGTAGCCTGAATCCGCTTCTCCAACTCGTAGCGGGGGATACGAATTCCTAGTACGCCCGAAGGCGAGAGTGAAGTTAACGGTGTCTTCTTGATTAGCAATACCGAGCGCCCCCGAACCTCTCCGTCCGAGCCTTCGCTCATCCAGTAAGAAGATCGGTTGCTTGCCGCATAGCTGGCCAAAAGGTCGCGGTCTGCCCGATCCGGCAACCCGGCTGTCCCGCGATTGTCGATGACCCATTTATTGGTGAAATTGACGTAGAATACATCACTGATTCCCATCTCGAAGCTTTGCAAACGGGACAACTGCACAGACAGCTCCTGGAACGATTGGAACCTTCGGTTCGACAGTTCCCAATCCGCAGCGTCCTGCAGCAAGGGCGAATTGGCCAGCTGCGTGACATAGAAATCGATGGTCATGAAGAGCTGCTCCAGGCGCAGTTCTGTTTCCGTGAGCAGCTGAACGTTGTGCAGATCCACCTGCTTCTGAATTTTGCTGGAGAAGAAATAGTAGGCAAAGCTGCCCAATGCCAATACCGGTATGGTACCAACAAGTATACTGATGACCATTAGCCGAATCAGAAATCGGGGAGATCTCGATTTCATGCCACCACCTCTATTCGCTCCCTAAGATAATGGGGGTTACAGATCATGCTCTTCTAAAGATGTATTCGGGAGCAGAGCCGGATTCCCCTGCCTGGGAACCGAAGACAAATCAATCCAGTATTCCCTCGACAACAACCGCCGCATGCAGATTCATCCGGGGAACGACGAAGGAAATCCGTTCCTGCTCCTTCGTGAACTCGAGCTCTTGGCCTTCCGGCTGCAACAAGACACGAGTCGCTTGCACGCCAATAGACACCTTAATATTCGTTATGGGTGCGATCTCCTCGATAAACGACTTGGAGCCCGCCGCCTTGTCTTCCCTAACGTTAATGAAATGCACGATGAGACGGGACTGCCCCCTCTGCCGCATGACGTTGACTTCCACGCTTAGCGGTGCTTGAACGATGACCCTCGGGTTGGGATAGAGTTTCCTCAGGCTGTTCAAGTATATGGTGCGCAGCCAAGGCGAACCAGAGCTCCAATAGGAGGCCTCGATCGGCCCGGCCATGTACAGACAAGCCCCTTGTCCCACAGTTTGGAGCGTTATCGCAGGATGCGGGGTGCTGAGCGCAGGATGAGCGTGCTGATGGTACACATGCCGCTTCACGGTCGTTTCCACAGCAGGCTCCATGAAGCCGCACAGAACTTCCCCCGAAGTCGGCACAACCCTCAGCGACGGTTTACCTTCCTGCTTAAGCAGAATAGGCATATTCGGAACACCCTCGGCTATGCTAGCGTCGATCGAATCGAGATAGGACAGACTGTAGGTTGACACATCCTGGAACTGGACGCCGAACAAATCTGCCAAGCCGAAGTCTGTCTCTCGTTCACCATCCGCTTTGTAGAGCGATGTACGCCCGGAAGCGAGCAGACGACCGCCGTCCTGCACATACTTACGGATGCGGTGTTGAACGACTTCAGATAAATGCGCCTGATCAGGCACGATTAACAGCTCATAGCGCTCCAGCTTCTCAAGCAGATGCGTTTCATCAATAATATCGAAATGGATATGGCCCTCGGTCAAGATGCGATGAATGCCCTGGAGGTGATCTTCGTTCTTGCTGCGGGCGAGAGCGGAATTCTCCAGCATGCGTTTGTTCCCGATGTCATACAGGACGGCGACCATCGGTTCGCTCTCGGCTTCAAGTAGCCACGGCTCCATAGACTTCACCCATGCATTCGCCTCCCCGATGGCGCTCATGACGGGGGCGGGCACCACTCCCTTGTACTCGCCGGAAGGATAAGCGACGTGCCCGAAGCTGATGGAGCCGCCGTTCGCGACAGCGATCGCCGCAGTCGTCATCAAGGTCGGAGTGGGCGCAAGCGTCCACTCCCCCCAGCTGCCCATCTCGCTTGGCATCATTAGCTCGAACGGCTTGCCGAACGACCGCTTCCAGCGGGCAAGCAGGCTGCCGTAAGCGTAATGCGGTGGATGGAATTCGGACGTGAAGTAATCGGCATACTGGTCTGCTTCCACTTGTCCGAATCGCGGATCGCCCGCATGATTCCAGCCGATCAGCAGGTCCGGATTAGCTGCTTTCAGCCGTGTTGCCGCATCTCGCATGAAATGAAGCCGGATATCCCGCCGAAATGCCTGCCACTGCGCCATTTCCTTCGTACCCGGCTGAGGCGATACCGGCATTGCGCATCCGTATCGCGACTTATATCGGCTCTGGCAATACCCGCAATAGCAGCTGTTCGCCCATACATAGGATATATCGAAGAAGAATCCCGACACCTCGTATTTCTTGGCGATTTCATCCAGTTGGCCATACACATGATCCCGGTAAGGAGAGTTCATGCATAGCAGGTCGTAGAACCCGAACGCTTCGGACACCGGTTGTTGATCCGCTGTGCGTTGCCGGTAATCGGGGTTCTGTTGAGCTACATGAGTGTTCAATCCTACGTTGTAGTAAGCGATCAGTCGGATGCCTTGACGCTTGGCCGCTTCGACCGCTTCAGCCAGCAAATCTCCCTTCAGCTTGGCGTTCTTATGTCCGATTCGTGTATCGTAATAGCTGTTGCCGAACGCATCCTTGGTCATGAACGTAATCGTCTGGATGCCGGCCGCAGCGGCGCCCGCCATATACTTCTCCACGTCCACCGTCACTTCGGGAATCGCTTCACCTGCGTGAAAATCGAACAAACCTCTGCGAAACGTCCGTTTGTACAAATCGTTGCCCATTTTGTCCTCTCCCGTCTACTTGCGAGCCTTGGCGTAATCAGCCGAATATTCTTCCGCAATCTTGTCTCCGCCGTTCTTGCGCCACGTGTCAATCGCACCCTTCCATCCGGCTTCGTCCAGCTCCCCAATGATGAATTTGTTGCGCGCATCCTGAATTTGTTTGTCCAATTGAGCGCCTTTCTCCACGAAAGTTTGTGAGATGAACGGTACGGTTGGATCGAATACCGCTTTCTTTTCGTTCTCCACCAATATTTGTTTCCATTTGGTCTCCATAGGAGAATCGCCCTTCTTAGGTCCGAACACACCCAATTTCACCATGATCTGATTCAGCGGGTTGATTTCGTTGTTGTACAAATCCGAATTGATCTTAGGGACTCCATTCTCAAGCGTGTATGTGTGCCCCTCTACCCCATACAAGGTCAAATCGATCATAGTCTGGTCTGTCATTTTATCGAAAAACTGCAGCATATCCTTCAAATCCTGTTCCGTCTTTACGCTGCTCTTCGGAAACATAAGTGTGCCCAGAAAGGCAGCACCTCCTAGGGAATACTCACCCTTAGGTCCTCGCAGACCTGTTGTAATATCAAGCACCGCGTTCGGATTCAATTTCTTCAGATCTGCGTACAAGGCTGTTGTTACACTATCAACGGACGTTACCACTACCCCGGCTTTGCCTTGATTGATGTTGGCTACATACCCGTCCTTGACGATCAGGAAATCTTGGTTCATCAGCTTCTCGCTGTACAGACGCTTGGTGAATTGCATCGCTTCCAAATATTCAGGCGTGGTGAAATCCGGAATCAGCTTGCCCGCTTGTACGCCCCATTTGTTCGGAGCGCCAAAATAAATAGCCAAATCGTTAAAGGCAATGCCCTGATCGCTCAGACCGAACGTATCGTTCTTCCCGTTCTTGTCCGGATCTTTGTTCGTAAACGCTTCCAGGATGTTGTAGAGATCATCAGTCGTCTTCGGAGGCTGAAGCCCCAAATTGTCGAGCCAGTCTTTGCGGAATATAATTCCTTGCCGGCTAATCGGGCGTGTGCGCGGCAATCCGTACAGCTTGCCGTCAATGGAGATGTTGTTAACAATTTGCGTATTCAGCTTGCTTAGATTCGGATAGTCCTTCAAGTAACCGCCGATCTCCCAGAACATGCCGGAGCGGGCGCCATTGACGATGTTCGCTTCTTTGTTGTTTGTCACGGTCAATACTTTTGGCATCGTGCCGGAGGCAATGGTGGCGTTGAGCTTCTCCTGGTAGGCGGCACCCACGACCCAGTTCATCTCCAATTTAACGCCGGTATACTCCTCTATCTTCTTAACAGCCGCACTGTCGGGTTTGATCGGCTCGGTCGTGAACTGCGGGACCATAATAGACACGGTTACCTGCTTCTTGGCGGTAGCGGTAGCTGTTGCGCCTGGCGCAGTCGAAGACCCTGGCGAAGCTTTGGGCGAATCGGCTGTACTGCAGCCTGCAATCGTCCCGACCAGCATACCTGTTGCTGCTGTCATGAGAGATACTCTTTTAATCGTGGCAAGCTTTTTTTTCATATTCTTAAACCCTCCTTATAGTTTACGCACGTTACCCGCGGTACCCTCAACCTTTTACGGAACCGAGATAGAGCCCTTTGGCAAAATGTTTTTGCAGAAACGGATATACACACAATATAGGAACCATGGATACTACAATAACCGCCATCTTAATCGTTACAGCAGGCGGGACCACGAACGCATCGCTGAATTGCGTCGAATCGCCGAATCCCCCTTGCGAGAGGATGACAATTTGCCGCAGCAGCACCTGAATGGGCCACTTGGCAGCATCGTTGATGTACAGCACGGCTGAGAAATAGCTGTTCCAATGGGACACAGCATAGAATAACGTTAATGTTGCCAAAGCTGGCTTGGACAGCGGCAGTATAATTTTATAGAAAATCTGAAAATCGTTGCAGCCGTCGATCTTAGCGGACTCTTCCAGGCCATCGGGCAGCTGCTGGAAAAAGTTTTTGAGCACAATCAGGTAAAAGGCGCTAATTGCACCCGGAACGATAAGGGACAGATAGGAATCCATCATTCCCACAGCCTTGACGACCAGAAATGTCGGAATCATGCCGCCGCTGAAAATCATCGAGAACGTGACAAGAAAGAGTACGCCTCGACGGTAACCCAGATCTTTTCTAGCGAGAGGATAAGCCATTAGGCTGGTCATTAACAGATTGGTGATCGTTCCCAATGCGGTTATCATGATCGAGACCCATAAGCTTCGGGTGATGGCACCTGTCGAGAAAATGTACTTGTAGGCGCTTAAATCGAACTTGCTTGGAAACAACAGAAACTGTTTTTGTGCTACCTCCTCCGGAGCTGCCAGAGAACTGGCGATGACATACAGGAAGGGCAGCAAAGTTACAAGCGAAACCGCGCTAAGAAAAATGACGTTAAACGTATCGAATAAACGGCTGGAAAAGGAGAAATTGCGAGTCATGGGAGCCACCACCGTTCCTTGGAGTTAAGCGTATTCAAAATATGCCATCCTCCCCTGCCTTACGGGCTCCGTAATTGGCCGCGATGACAAGGATCGCCCCGATCAGTGATTTGAACAACCCTACTGCCGTGCTGTAGCTGTAATTGCCTTGTTGGATCGCAACCGTATACACATAAGTATCGAACACTTCGCCCACTTCCCGATTCAAGGAATTCAGCATCAGGAAGATTTGCTCGAAGCCCGTATCCAGAAAATGGCCTAGCCGCAAAATAAGCAAAATAATAATGGTGCTTCTGATGGCAGGCAGCGTAACATGCCACATCCGGCGAAGGCGGCCTGCTCCGTCTATCGTCGCGGCCTCGTATTGCTGAGGGTCGACTCCGCTGATAGCTGCAAGAAAGATAATTGTTCCCCAACCCGCTTCCTTCCAGATCACTTGAGAAGTAACCATCGTCCGGAACCATTCCGAGCTCTGCAGCACATCAACAGGCTCCAAGCCTGTCGATGTCATCAGGTGCGGGACAATCCCGTCCTGAATCGTAAATAAAGTATAGCAGATGCCTATCACGACAACCCAGGAAATGAAATGCGGAACATAAATGATCGTTTGAATCGTTCGTTTGAATGCTTCCAACCGCAATTCATTCAATAACAATGCAAGAATGATCGGCAGCGGAAAAAAGAAAACGATGTTGTACAAGGCCAGCATGAGCGTATTGCGGAACAGCATCCAGAAATCGGAATCGCTGAAAAAGCGTTCGAAATGCGCAAGGCCAACCCATTTGCTGCCCAGTATACCCAAAAACGGCTGATAGTTCTGAAATGCAATGAACATCCCCCACATCGGTAAATACTTGAAGATAAGGAAATAAATCAGTCCGGGGAGAAGCATCGCATATAGCCATTTGTTGCGCATGAGTACGGCCAATGGAAGTATGCCTCCTTTCTATCTATTGTGTAATCGTATTCATCCTAAAAGTAGCCCCTCTCGCATAGTGCCGTCTATAATCCTAATCGTACTTTGAGGCTTCCGCAGCCGAATAATCAGGAGAGGACCATTCCTCGGCAGGATGGTGTGCAAATGATTAGGATGCAGAAAAAAGCTACCCATCAGGAAGTGTCCATTCCAGCCTGAAGGGCAGCTTATTTGCGTCAGTTGTCTCCCCCTACCTTGCAGGTTCGAATCCCAGCTCATTTTTTATTTTGGTCATGTCGAACAAGGGAGCGATCTCATTGCCTGCTTGTTGATAATAGGAGAGGTCCACGTTCTTTAATCGATCACCGAATATACTTTCCACTTTCTCCATAACAGGATGATCGCAGCATGCTTGCTTGCCGACCACATTATATGTACGAACACCATATTGAAGCGGTGCATCAACGACTGTGGCGATCGCTCTGACCACATCACTCATGAGTACTTTGCTTAAATTCGCGAATGGAATGTTCAAGGAAGAATGGCGTTTGACCTCGCTGCGATCCCAGATCTCTTCGTTTTCCACAACGGAACCTAATCGTAAATTAATAAAATCCGTTGCCGGCGACTTCCTGTTAGAATACTTGTTCAATTCCTCAACGAGGGCTTTGGAGGTGCCGTACGCGTCCGTTGCCAAACAAGGATGATCGTCGGGAATCGGAAGCTGCAAGGGGAGGAAATTGATATCCAGACAGCCAACCGCTGCAATCGAACTGATCGAAATGAATTTTTTACAACCCCGATCGATCAAGTACCGGAACAACCTCCTCGTCCCCAGTAAGTTAGTGCCAAAAATCTCGTCTTCGGAAAAACCGGTTTGAACAGCTGCCAGATGGATCACGGTATGTATCTGATAGCCATCCAGCTTGCATAAATCCTCGAACGAATCGAAATTTCCTTTTACATAAGGGGCGTCTACGGTCGGTTTATTCCGCGATAGACAAATCAGCTCACGATCGACGACCATCGACTCAAGCAATTTGGTGCCGATTTTTCCGTTCGCACCCGTTATTAAGATAGTCATATTGCTCTTCCTTTCTCGTGTTATTATATATATTATAAATAAATTATATATAATTTATCTTTGACAGGTCAAGCGCCACTTTGTTAAAAGGGCTCCCGCAATCCAAACATCCCTGCCGCTCAAAAGCGGAGGGATGTTCACTAAGAGGACGGCAATTTAGGATCATTGGATCACTTGGCCGCCATCGATTGATACTCAATGACAATCATCTGATGGCAATTGATAACCGGAACCTTGTAGCGGATAGTCGAGCCTTCTTGTTGGTAAGGAAGCTCTACCAGCTGCGGCGCCAGGTACACCCGGTTCACTTGTTCCGAGAGGTTCAGTGCAACGTCGATCTCATAAAGCGGTGTTATATCTTCAATTATCTCCATATCCTTGCCCCGCTTGACCGGCAATGCGTACAAGAGATGATTCACGTATCTCGACTCGCCCGGCTGATGCTGCAGGGAAACAATGCCTCCAGACGGCAAGCTTGTAGCGAGCGTTTTGCCGTTGCCGAGGAGCTGGTCAAGCGCATGCAGGATCGTCTCTTTGACGAACAGGCTTCCGTTCTCCCCGTAATCGTGAAATGCGTTCCAAGCGAGGTAAATTCCGTTCGCGCTTTCGACCATTCCGGGCCCTGCATCGTTGCGGCTGTTCGGCGTGTGAGTGAAGTAATAGGCGTTCACGTCACGGTTGAAATAAGGATCTTCGCGTACGCCCAATTCGGTTCCACCCGCGCTTAGAGCCACCTTTTGCCCCTGCGCATAGAAGACGAAGGCGCCTTCCCCCAAACTGCGAGTCGCAAAATGCGGCCTGAAAAAATCGGGCTGAAACGGATTGGGACCGATCCACTTTACGCCGAAATCGATCGCAAACGCATCACCTGCTTCGTTTAGCCCAGATTCTCCAGTAGCCAGCACCTTACCGCCTCTTTCGAAATAACGCGCCAATTTCTCGGCAAGCTTGGACGTGATCCGCACCTTATCCGGCAATATGACAACTTTATATAGGGCAAAGTCCGATTCCGTATCGATAAAATCGAACAACACATTCCCTTCCTGCAAAATCCGGTATGCGCCAACATCGGAGCGGCCCATCCGTTCCTCCGAAGGACCAAGTGATTCGACTTGCAGAACGGCGACGTCGGCCACATTATGGACATCCGTACACCAAGGCTCTTTGTCTTTGACTTCCCTGTAACTGTCTCCCACCATGCTATAGACGATTGGATCCATGATCCCGTCTGGGTGCAGATGATCGCCTACCGAGCAGCGTGTTCCGTGCGCCAGACTGAGGGCGGCTTCGAATCGAATGGCATTCGGATGCTTGTACCCGCCGAATTCGCCCCAGTTTTTGTGAAAACGTCCGGTCATGCCAACGATATTCGTTTCGATCTGCTGCAAATAGCGTGCGGAAATCGGAAAGTAATCGTAGCCCCAGCCGCCCGATGGCAGCGATTCGACTTCGAGATGACTGTTCATCGCTGCAATGTCACGGCGCCCGCAGCGAATGCCGCTATTGTGGAATACGGCCATGCCCGGCTTGATCGCCCGTACCCGCTCATTAACCTGCGACGTATAGTTGGCATAGACCCGTTCCGCCAGCTCCATAACTGCCTGCTTATCTCTCGGATCTTTCCCTTCTGAGAGTAGTGTCGCCCGGCAATTGTGGCAGTAGCATGCCTTCGGATAAACGATGTCGAGGAAGATGCCGTCCGCGTCATAGTTCGTAACGACCTCTTCGATTTGCTGCACGATGCGTTCCAGATAGGGTGAATGGAAGCAGAACACGTGCAGGCCAGGCTCCTTAAAGCCCGCATCCCATGTCGTCCGGTCGTTCTCGTCGCGCATGAGCCACTCGGGATGCCGTCTTGCAAGATGTTCGCTTAATCCGACGTTGATGTAAACAGGTGTCTTCACACCAATTTCGTGGGCCGCTTCGATCATTTCGCCCAGGAGGTCGAACTGCAGCCCGGGATGCTTCTCGAACTTTTGCGTATCGTAATACGCCCAGCCGTGAAAGCACTTGGCGAAGATGGTAATCGAATCCACATGGCCTAGCTGCAGCATCTCCTGAAACTGACGCTTGGAAAACCGGGTACCGATCTGCACATTCTCATGATTGTGAAAGTCGAGGTGAATTTGTCTGAATCTCATTTTAATTCGCTCCTTTGCGTAAAGTGCCGCATGCTTATTCTTTCACGCTTCCTAGCACGATGCCTTTCATGAAATACTTTTGCAGGAATGGGTACACCACTAGCACGGGCAACGCACCCATGAAGATTTGTGCCGCTTTCACCGTCCGATCGGATATTTCCTTCAGTGCTTCCGAATTCAATTCGGTCAACGTGGAGAAATCCTTCTGGATTACAATCGTCTGCAAATAGCTTTGCAGCGGGTAATGCTCGGGGGAATTCATAAATATAAGACCGTCAAACCAGCTATTCCAGTGACCGACCATTGTCAGCAGCAGAAGCGTTGCTAGTGCAGGCGTCGACAGCGGCAAATAAATTCGGATGAGCGTAGTGAAGTGATCGGCTCCGTCTATAAAAGCCGCTTCCTCCAATTCCTTCGGCAGTCCCCGGAAAAAATTCAGCAACAGGATGACGCTGAACACCGGCACTGCGCCTGGTAGGACGAGTGCCCAGATCGTATCGAGCAAGCCGGTCGCTTTGATAATCATGTAGTACGGAATGAGCCCCCCACTGAACAAAATCGTAATGACGAAAATCCACACATACAACGTGCGCGATCTGAACTTAGCCGATTCCTTGGACAAGGGATAGGCAAGCAGCGCTGTCATCACCATATTGATCGAGGTCCCGAGGAGCACACGTTTCACCGAAACGACAAGCGACCGGACAAATTCTTCCTTGCCGAGCACATAGGAATAAGACGTTATATTGAAGCCAACCGGCCACAGCTTGACTATACCGGCTGATGCTGCTTCGTTCACGCTTAGCGAGACGGCGAGTACGTGTACCAATGGTAATAGGCACAACACGCCCAGCAAGCCCATAAAAGTATAGTTAAAGATGTTGAATCCGATTCTCCATCCGGATGCCCGCATCACACCTCCCACCTTTCATAGGTTTCAAAATATTCGATACTTGGCAAATCGGTACGCCAGTAAATACGCAATGGAGATCAGCGCGAAGGAAATAAGCGAATTAAGCAGCCCAATCGCCGTAGCCGGGCTGTATTGGGCGCTGATCAGACCCATCCGGTACACGTAAGTATCGATAATATCGCCGCTTTCGTACACTTGCGGATTGTACAGGTTGAATACCTGATCGAACCCTGCATTCAGCACATTGCCGAGGCTGAGCGTCGCCAACAGCACGATAATCGGCCGCATCCCCGGAAGCGTAATATGCCATGTCTGGCGCAATCGGCCGGCCCCGTCCACAATGGCAGCTTCGTACAGCGAAGGGTTAATGCTCGTTAACGCCGCTAAATAGATGATGGTGCTGAAGCCGAATTCCTTCCAGATATTCGATGTGACAAGCACGTAAGGGAACCAGTCGTTGTTGCCGAGGAAATAAACCGGCTTGAACCCGAAAAACTGGATAATCTCGTTGACGATACCGACGGAGGGAGACAACAGATCGATCAGCACGCCGCCCAAGATCGTCCACGATAAGAAATGCGGCAAGTAAATGAGCGTTTGAATGCTGCGTTTGACGAATTTGACCAGAATCTCATTGAGCAGGAGGGCGGTCGTAATCGGAACGAACAGCCCGGCTACAATTTTCATAAGTGCGATGAACACAGTGTTTTTCAACACCTCGAGCGTATCCGGCAAATTCATCACATAGCGGAAGTTGTACAATCCGACCCATTCGGGGCCGAAAAAGCCTTTGGCCGGGATGTACTTCTGAAACGCGATGACAATCCCGAACATAGGTCCATAGCTGTATATAAGCACCAGGATAAGCCCCGGCACAATCATCAGATGCAGCTGCCAATTTGCCAGTTTCTTGCGAGTGCTCATTCTCCCGTGGAGTGGAGAAGGTGGAACGGGGAGCGAGGTATCGCCCCCGTCCTTCAACCGGCTTACTTGTTCTTGAGGTACCACTCGTTGACATCCTTGAGAATCTCATCGCCGCCCTGTTTTTTCCACTGCTCCACGTATTTGTCGAATTCGTCAATAGACGATTGCCCCAGGATGATTTTGGTCAACGCTTCGGATTCCATCTTGGCGAGCGCGGCGCCCTTCTCGATCATCGAAGGCAGTGGTGTCGTAATAAACTCGTTGCTGACATACAGATTGTTTTTCCGATAGTAATCGGCAACCGACATCGAGCCGCCTTTGTTGAATATCAGATTCCAGCCCCAGTTGCTGCGATCGCCGGCTTGGAACTTTTGAATTTTCTCGTGTACGCCTTTGTCCTCGGGTGTCAGCTTCGACAAATCCTTCGTATCAATCGCTTCGATAATACGCAAGCTTTCATCGACGTTCTTGAACGATTTATAAGCGGATACAGCATTGAGGAGCCAGACCTGGTTATTGTCCGCTGGCGACGTATTGAACTCCTTGTAGATATCGTCGGATTTGTTGTCATAGTATGTCTTCAGCCAAAAGTCGAGCATTTTGAGAACTGCCTCTGGGTTTTTGACACCTTTTTTCACGACCCAGTAACCCGACACGCCGAGCTGGACTTGCGATTTGGCCGTTGTTCCGTTAACGGAAGTGAGCGGGAACGCTTTCCATTCCATCGACGGGTCTTTGTCCTTTGCTGCTTGCAATGGGAACAGTCCGGCATAGGGTCCGTTATAAAACATCCCGATTTTGCCATTCGCGATCGTTTCGTACACTTTGGTCGTGTTTTTCGCGCCGAATTCCGGATCGATTTGCCCCGCCTTGAACATCTCCTGCAGCTTCCTGAGCGCGTTTTTCATTTCCGGTTGGATGGTCCCGTACGTTAATTTACCGCTAGCGTCCTTGATGTGAATGCCCGAATACGCATGGAAGCTGTTGAAGAAGCCAGTTAGAATGGCAAAATCTTTGTCTATGGCGAGGCCATACGTATCGTTCTTGCCGTTGTCGTCGGGATCCTTGGTTGTGAACGCTTCGCTGATTTTGAGCAGATCGTCCATCGTTTTGGGCTCCGGCAGGTTCAGCTTCTTCAGCCAATCCGTTCGAATGTAGACCATCTGAGAGCCTTCTTTACTTGGCGATGTGAACGGGATGGCCATAAACTTGCCGTCGATGGTGGCCGATTTCAGGGCATTGTCCCCGCCTTCTGTCAGCAGCTTCTTGACGCCGTCCGACGCATACTTGTTGTAAGCCTCCGTCATATCGGCAATCAATCCCGCTTCGGCGAGCTGTTTGAATTGGGTGGCCGTGGCCTGGAAGAAATCGGGGATATCGCCTGACGCGATCGTCAGATTCATCTTCTGTTCCATCTGAGTCGGATCGACTGCCCATAACGTTTTGAGCTTGATGCCGTATTCCTTCTCATAAGCGCGGGTCCATATGTTGTTCTCAATCGAATCTCCTTGCGCGAACTTCACCGTTGGCTGCTGCGCTCTTACAGTCGACAGCGTGATCGGCGGGTCGTACTTGCCGTCCTTCATACCGCTTGCCGCTCCGCTATCCTGCGGTTTCGTGCTTTCTTGCGGTTGGGAAGAATCTTGGGGTGTTCCCTTGTCCCCCTTCTCACTTGTGCAGCCTGACAAAGCAAGCGATAGCGCACATATAAGTGTTGCCGATAGAAGGCTCACCTTTTTCATCTTGTGCATTCCCCCTCCAATGATTGTAATTCAGCAAGCTGCTAGGATGAAGCCGCTTACATGTATAGCGTAACCGCTGCACCCGAAGCTTGGATAGCGTCCGTTTCTGCCACTTTATTCCGTTCCGGGCTTAATCTACGTGAAATGTCCGGGAATGAATAAAGGGTATGAAATTGAATGTTCCCCTTTTGCCGTAAAATCGACTATGATGGAAGCAATAAGATCTGGAGCAAGGGAGTGCGGACGATGATCGACGTTTTTCGGTTGAAACGGAACTCGTTATTTACTAAGCTGCTTCTCGGTTTTATCGTTATTATTGTTATTTCCTTTATTTTCAACGCGCTGTCTTTCAACTTTTTTACCGGAAGCATTCGAGAAGAAGTCATTACGTACAACAAGCTGCACATGAGCAACACAGTGTCCAACTATGAAGAGCATTTCCAACTAATGGAGGAAGTGGCTTCTGCTTTTTATAACAATCCAAATGTAACCGCTCTCAATCGAGACAGCTCCAACTTTTTTGCCATGAACGATTTGGCTGATGAATTTACGTCGTTAGTCACGATCTATAAGAATTTGGGGTTAGATAATGTATTTCTCTATAACAGCCGTCATTCCTTTCTGGTCGATAAAAGCGGTCTGATGAAAGAAGCCGACATGTTCGGCAATCAGTACCTCAATTCCACGTATGACGCCGCTTTTTGGGCCAAGCAGATGGATGAGGACTATCATGTCAAAATCTTTCCTGCCGCCGAATTCGAGCGTAGAAATTTTAACGGCTCCATTCAAACGGCCGGAACGTTCTTTCCTGTTATCGTCAAAAGCAAGCTGCAAAAGCAGTATTATATAGCAGCTTTTCTCGATGCCCCCGCCATTTATCAAAAATATCATTTGTCGGTTACGGACCTTTTCTATATGACGGACAGCGGCGGAACGGTCTTCTACAGCACAGGCAAGCAAGGGCAATCAACGCCCGAGCTATCGTTCGATCCATCCGTGCATTATTTGACAAAGGACAACAACTACTACTTCTACGCTAAGGGTGAGAAATCCGGCTTAACCTACGTCAACGTCATTCCGAACCAGAACATCGCTTCCAAAGTATACCGCCTAAGCGTAGTTCTGATCGTACTTCTCGCGCTATCCCTTCTGCTTAGTCTGATCATTTCAGTCCTGCTGAGCATCCGGTTCAAGAGTCCGATCCAGAGAATTATCGAGTCGATGTATAAAATGAATCCAAACATCCAGCTCGACAGCAAAATCAACGAATTCAATATGATCTTCGACAACCTGCGGACCATTATAGCTTCCAATCGAAGCATCCATAAGGATCTTCAGCATAAAAATACGCTGCTCAAAAAATACGGATATCTGAACAAAGTGAAAAGCATTCCGATCGGCAGCAACGATGTGCAAAGCCTGATCGATACGTCCAAACCGTATTTCTTCGTTATGTTTCATCTCCATTTCACCCGTCGTTATCATGAGCTGGTCGTTGAGGAACAGAAGAAGTCACACATTCTTGAATTTATCCAATTAAATATGCAGCAGGTGTTTCCACAGTCAGAAACCGTGCAGATGGAGAAGGATCTCATTTTCTCGATTGTGTTCGCTGAATCGGATGCCGCGGGTGCCTTGCTGGATATGCTCGGCAGCATGAAGCATGTGTTCGATACAGATAGCGATTACTATTACGTGACCATTGCGCTTAATCCGGCGCAAAGCAGCCCCAGCGCATTCACGGCCGCTTATGAAGAAGCGCGGGACATGGTTCGCCGACGTAAGCTGAACAATGAAACGCAGATTATTACGGACCGGATTGGTCCGCAGTCGGACTTCCACCTGACACCTGCGGAAGAGAAGGAGTTCACCGCGCATCTTGCAGCCGGCAACGAGGTGGATAGTTTGTTGATGGTCCGGCGAATGATGAACCGCCTTCAATTGAACGGCACGGCCGAGCAATACCGGCAGTTGGCGAACGAAGTCGTGTCCAAGACGCTATTGGCGCTCATGCTGCAAAATATTAACGCAGGGGATTTGCAGGAAGAGTTGTCGCCTTACGAACAGATCAAGGAGTTCGTAACCGAGGAGCAGTACGACGTCTTCTTTGCAGCCTGGATCGGCTGTGCTGCCGCTATGATCACCAGCAAGAAGATGGAAAAAGACCCGATTATCGAGTATGTGCTCGCTTATATGGAGCAGCATTACGGGGAAGACATCGGCCCGGACGCAGTTGCCGAGAAGCTACATCTGTCCTCTGGCTACATGTGCAAATATATCAAGAACAAAACCGGCAAAACCTTCGGTGACTGTCTCGACGACATCCGAATCATGCAGGCCAAACAAATACTGGAAGCTACCGACTGCAGAATTCACGAAGTGGCCGTACAGGTTGGGTATCAGAATGCGAATTCCTTCACGAGGATGTTCCGAAGATTGACGGGCATCACCCCGGGGGAATACAGGCGGGAGAAACGTGTCGTTATTGCTGAGATGCAATAATCGGGCTGCGTCGGGTTGTGTGTATAATGTTCGCTAGCGTATCAAAGACAGCTGATCGATTCGAGCAGCTGTCTTTTGCTTATATTAGACTATCGATCCCCTGTGCTCCATAGCGGTAAACTGTATTTCGATTTTAACTGCATTAGCTGCAGTTAATTTTCTGAGATTGAGGCTTTTTACCAAAATAACTGCATTTCGTACCGTTAATTCTATGAAATCCGGTCCATTTCGGTATAACTCTAATAATTAGATGCAGGTTTTGCAGTAATATTTGAAATAGCTATTGCTTAAGAGAAATTAGCTGCAGGTTTTGCAGTTCATTCACCCCGCTGTCTAGCTAAACAATCCGCCCACCCCCACTTTTCCCTCCATCGACCAATTCCGCTGCTGCTTTTTGCTTTTTTTGCTTCAGCCTCATTGTGCGCTTTAAGAACATGATCCCACCGCCTGCCCTTGATGTTACTGGTTATTCTTCACTCATGATCACCTTTTTTATCCAATTATTTTGAGACATAGGAAAACCTCTGAAGAGAGATCTCTACAGAGGTTGTTGGCCTATAAGTTCAATTGGGTACATGAGTAGGAGATGGGGATGGGTTACGATCCGGCACGACTGCACCATTGCGGTGCAATATTCCCCGCAGCTCCTCCACATCGACATCTCTCACGGAGATGCTGCGTCTCGCTGCGATGGCCGCGGCCGCTCCAGCCGCCTGACCGATCGCCATGCTGGACGCCTGCACGCGGTAGGCGGAGTGCGCTTCGGCATCTCCGGAAATACACCGGCCGGCCGCAAGAAGATCTCCCCCGCTCCCACGGGGGATGAGCGCACTGTAGGGGATCGTCGCTACGATCCCGTCCTCAAGCGGACGAATATCTATCGTATTGTCATTGTGGCGGTGAATATCAATGGGATAATAGCTGTAACATACCGCATCTGGCCACACATACCCGGTTTTATAGGCATCCCCGGTAATCCGTGTCTCACCAAGAATACGCCGCGTGTCGCGGATGCCGCATTCAACGGCAACATCCTCGACTAGGAGCTTCTCGCAGCCCGGAACTTGGCGTAGCAGCCGGTATGCCCGAAGCAGAGCAGCCCGTGCTTTGAGTTCGGCAGCTGTCTTCGCCTGCGAAGTAGCAGCGTCGATACCTGTGATGTGGTTAGAATTCCCACCGCCGGATCGCAGCTCCTTCCATAACGGGGGTAAATCAGGCCCAGGATTCGAATAATCGGTTGGCAACAGCTCACCCGCTGTCAGAGCCTCACTCGAGAGACGCTGCAGCGCAGCCTGATCAACATCGGAAAGCTTATAGCCGCCTAGCCGATAAATCAGCGTTCCCGGCTGTTTGTGCTCATCTTCCTCGAGCTTATAGCCCATCAGGGAGGCGATATTGGCATCGCCCGTGGAATCGATGAGCTTATGGGCCCTAACTGCGGTCAGTCCCGATTTGCCGGCAAGCACCACCATCTGCCGATCTCCATCCGTTCGGACCGCAGCCGCCATCTCGTGAAGCCGCAGTGTCACGCCTGCATCGATACACATATCGTCTAACACGGTAGCATAGACGAACCGATTGACGGAAATGTGATGCTCCGGATGCCTCCGCGGCGAATAAGGGACCGAGAAATCCTGCAGCACGGCTCCGCCGCGGGCTACCGTCTCTTCGATGATTTCCCAGCCAATCCCGCGAATGACATGCCTTCCTGATCGGGTATGGAACAGACCTGGGAAATTGACTGCAGCAACTGTGGTCGTCCCGCCGAGCATGCCGTTTTTCTCTACTAGCGCCACTCGGGCTCCTTCCCTGGCAGCCTGGATCGCGGCTACGCAGCCCGCCGGACCGCCGCCGAACACAACAATATCGTAATTAGCGGTAACTGCGAGCACCGTATTGTAATCGTAATTTCGTTCTCCCATACAGCTTCACTCCTTCGCAATCGGAGAACGGGAGCAAGTCGCCCCCGTTCAGTCCCGTTTCGTCTATTTACATCTCTCCACCCTGGGGGGTTATTTAATCAATCCAAGCGCCTTCAATTCCTTATCCGCTTCAGTCATGATTTTGTCGAGCTGATAGGTCGATTGCAGCGTCTTGATAAAGGCCGGCAAATCGCTTGACGGCCGTTTGCCGTAGACGAACTTGACCATCTCCTCCAGCTCGTATTTGGCTTTATCCGTCATGTTCACGCCATCCGGCACTGGAATAAATCCGTCGTAAATGCGGATAACCGGCAATTTGTTCGTGAATTCGAAATACGTTTTCTGGCCAGGGAAGCGTGCGTTCAAATATTCCATTTCGATCCGGCCCGTAAGCTGGTGAATCGTCGCTTGCCCGATTTCCGCCACCTTGTCTTGGTCTACAACAACCTGACTGCCATTCATCTTGTAGTGGACCCCTTCAATGCCGTAATTGACAAGTAGCTGTCCTTTACCGCCTGAGACGTAATTCAGATATTCAATAATTTTCTCTACCTTCTCCGGTTCCTTCTCCAGAGACTTAGGGAGTACATAGCGGCCGCTCGTGTTACCCTCGTCGTACATATCCGCGAATTTGCCGCCAGGTCCAGTCATGGCGTCAAGCTGCGTCCACTTCTGATTCGGATTGATCGAGTTCATCTTCTGCTCCATATCCGGACGCTTGAGGTGCGCCCAATGCGCATACACAATGCCCGCTTGGCCCTTGAATGCCTTCTCTTGATGGGAGAGCCCTGTATTGGTAAGGAATTCGGGATCGATCAAGCCTTCATCTAACATCCCTTTAATGTAGTCCACCGCTTTGGCTGTCTCGGGCAGCGTAGTGGAATAGACCACCTTGTTATCCTTTATCATGAAATGGCCGGGGGCTGCGACACCGAATGCTGCGAAGAACGGGCTAAGCGTACCCTCGAAGCCGTTGCCGGTGATGCCGATCGTGTCCTTCTTCCCATTGCCGTCGGGATCTTTCTCCACGAAAGCCTTGGCAACTGCTTTAAGCTCGTCTAATGTTGCCGGTGCTTTCAAATTCAGTTTGTCCAGCCAATCCTGCCGCACCCAGAATGTCGTCTGCACCGGAATAAGCGGCCTATAAGGAATTCCGAACTGCTTGCCGCTCACTTGCCCTTTTTTCATGAACGTTTGCGAGAATCCATTCGCATCTGTCAGATTCGTCATTTTTTTCAAATAAGGGGTCAGGTCTAGAAGCATTCCTTGTTTGGCATAGGAGAACATTTGATTCTTGTTCACCGTAAAAATGTCGGGAGGTGTTCCGCCTGCCAATCGGACATTCAACTGTTGATCGTATTCAGAAGGAACCATGGAAATCTCAAGAGCCATATTCAGATCCTTATTGAGCTGTTGTAAAATGACGTCCTTGTCGGGCGCAGGCAAACCGGTGCCGCTGCGAAGCATGGTAAGCTTGACGGGTGCGGTAGGTTTGGCCGATGCAGAAGCGCTGGACGAAGGCTGACCAGGCGAAGCGGATGGGGCTCCCTCTTCCTTGGTGGAACTGCCGCCGCATGCCGATAAGACCAGAGTGGTTCCGAGCACAGCGCTCATAACGAGTGGAAACCGTTTAATCATGACGAATCATACCCCTCTCATATGTTTCAAGCTAACCTTTTATCGAACCCAGAAGAGCTCCTTGCGTAAAGTACTTCTGGATAAAAGGATATACAACCAGGATCGGCAGCGTGGATAAGATGACGGCCGCCATTTGCAAAGTCTCCGTCGGCAGCACTCGTTCGAAGTCCTGCTCCGGCATCTGACTCTGGTTCAGAATGCCCCTAAGAATAACCTGCAGCGGATGCTTCGAGTTGTCTGAGATGTAGATGATCGCACCGAAAAATTCATTCCAGTGACCGACAGCATAGAACAAACCAACCGTAGCAAGAATAGGCAGCGATAGGGGCAATACGATGGCTATGAATATTCTGGTCTCGCTTGCTCCATCGATCTTCGCCGCTTCGTCCAGATTCTCCGGCAGATTCTCAAAAAACGTCTTCATAATGAGCAAATAAAAAGCGCTGACCGCTCCCGGCAGGATCATGGCCCACACGGAATTGATAAGTCCGGTTGCCTTCACCACCAAATAGGTTGGAATGATCCCCCCGCTGAATAAAAGGGTAAACACAACGATGAACAGAATCGTGCTGCGATAAGGCAAGTCCTTCTTGCTGAGCGGATAGGCCATTAGAGACGTTAGCAAAAGGTTGATTAAGGTGCCTACGATCGTAATGAATGCCGTGACTCCATACGCCTGCGGAATCTTCGAATCATTCAGGAAGGTTGTATAAGCTTCAAAGGTCACCTTTCGCGGGATGATGGCGAAGCCGCCCTGCTTCAGCACCTCGGCATAAGGCGTCAGCGATACAGCGATTACGTACAGGAGCGGGAAAATAACACTGATCGCCGCCAGCAAAAGAAGCGCATAAACGATCGTCATGTACATTCGGTCTTTCCAGCCGCGTGTCACCATATGCTTCCCCCCCATCGCTTGGCCAGCCGATTAGATGCGACGACGAGCACTAATCCTATCATGGATTTGAACAATCCGACGGCAGAGGCGAGGCTGAAGTTGAACTGCTCAAGACCGGTTCGGAATACATAGGTGTCTAATATATCAGCTACCGGATATACCTTCACGTTATACATGATGTAGACTTGATCGAAGCCGGCATCCAGAATGTGGCCGAGTCTGACGATGAACAGAAGCACGATCACATTGCGAATCCCAGGTAGTGTAATGTGCCAGATGGAACGAAGCCTCCCCGCACCATCGACACGCGCCGCTTCATACAACGTAGGATCGATGCCTGCAATCGCGGCCAGGTAGATGATCGCGCTCCAGCCGAATTCCTTCCATAACTCCGAACCGATCAGCACGCTGCGGAAATACTCCGTAGAAGTCAGGAATGGGATAGCGAAGTCGAAATGCTCCTTTAGCCATACATTCACGAGACCGGTCGTCTCTGAGAGCAGAATGAGCAGCATTCCGTACACAATGACCCATGACAGAAAGTGCGGCAAGTACGTAATCGTCTGGACGATGCGCTTGAATGGCGCAAACCGCACCTCATTAAGCAGAATGGCGAACACAATCCCGGGCGCCATTCCCCAGATCAGCTTGTAGATGGAGATGAGCAGCGTGTTAGTCAGAATAGTAGAGAAGTAGGGGGAATCGATGAAAGATTTAAAATGCTTATACCAAGGATCCGCCCACTCGCTCCCCCAAATGCCGTTCATGAAGTTGAAATCCTTGAAGGCGATGATTGCCCCGAACATCGGCGCATATCGGTACGTCGCGAAGTAGATTAAACCCGGCAACAGCATGAGATAAAGCGGACTGTATCTCCGCAGCATCCTTAGACGGGCCGTTCTACCCATTTATGTTCCCCCCTCTTGGTTGACTGGTGCTTACATTTAAAATAATAGCCCTGTTCGATGTTAGATTGAACAGGGCTGGATTATGATTTCACAAGGGTGATTTATGGAGTATGGTCGAGCAGCGGATGGCGAATAATGACACGCAGACCGGAAGTGGATTTGTTCTCCAGTCTCAGTCCATGGCTCTCCCCGAAGCTGACCTGCAGCCTGCGGTGCACGTTGCGCAGACCAAGACCGATTCGGCCTGTCCCTCCCTCTCGCGTCCCTTCGGACAAATGCCGATGCAATTGTTCCAGTGTTGCCGCGGGCGCGCCGGGTCCATTGTCCTCCACCACACTTACAATATCCCGTTCCTCGCGGTAAATGGACACCAACAGCTTGCCTTCGCCACCCTGCAGACGGTCCATGCCGTGGCGGATTGCATTCTCCACGATAGGTTGCAGAATCAGCTTCATGAAAGGAGCGTTCAGAATACCAGGCTGGATATGATACATAATCTGAAAACCGCCCTTACGCAGCAGCTCGATATTGACGTAGGATTTGACATGCTCCAGCTCTCGTTCGAGCGTTGTCATCTCCTCTCCCTCGTTCAGACTGAACCGCAGAAGGTCAGCGAGCGATGTCGCCATCTCCGCGATGCTGGCCTGCTGGGCAGATTCCGCTTTCCACTTGATCGCATCAAGCGTATTGAACAGGAAATGCGGATTGATCTGATGCATCAGCATTTGCAGCTCCAGCTTTCGCTTCTCACGTTCGGACTGCTTGGTCCCTTCGAGCAAATCAAGCATGCCTCCGATCATCGCATTATACCCGCCTACAAGCTGACCGATTTCGTCCCTGCGCTGCGTATAGGGTAAGCACCTCTCCAGCACGCCCTGTCGTACTTTTCTCATATATCGAACGACTGTCTGGAGGGGAACAGTCACATTGCGCGTAAGAATCGCAAGCAGGATTGTAATAATCGCAAGACTGGCACAGAGAGTGAGCCACGTATACTGCTTGATGCTCTTGATTGGACCTAGCACGTCCGATTTCGGAATGATGGCAGCAAGACGCCAGTTATTGTAACGGATTGGCAAGGAATCAGCGTAATAGGATGTGTCGCCGCTCGTAATCGACTGCAGACGTTCGCCATCAGTGCTTGACTTCATATCTCCGAAGAAGGCAGCATTGAACGGTGAATCCGGCTGAAGCATATTGTTCCCGACTGCATCGATGATCGTTAACTTATACCTGGAGTAACGTTCGTTCGTAACCATTCGATTCTGCACCAAGGCACTGGGCACCCGAATGACCATAACCCCGAGGTTCTGGAACTGGTCATTGAGCGAGCGGATCGGCCTTATGAAATAATAATCGTTACGGCGAACACCATATACCTCAACAGATTCATATGTCCAGAATCCCCTTCCTCCCGACTGCAACGCTTGTTCGAACCAGTCTCCGCTCAGCTTCGGCATGCTGCCGATCAAAGAGCTGAAGTTCGCATATTTGTCCAGATCGACGGGATAGATGTTCAGCTCATACGGCCCTGCAAGCGCATAACGAACCTTGCTTAGCTCATATAGGAAGTCAACCTCCTGCGGCATCCCGTTTTTGGCCCCGAGCAGCAGCCGTTGCAGCGCTTCAGCGGAGTAAATATCAACAGAGCGGCGTTCAACATCATCGAACCATTCGTGAATACGCCGTGCATTGGTCTGCAAATTGTCCGATAGAAAAGCCTCGGCTGCCTTTTCCAGTTGATGTCCGTACCTGCTGTTAGCCAATAGACCGAGGATGAATACCGGTACATAGACAGAGATAAGGAGCAGGAAGAGCAGCTTTTTGTAGAGTGTTAGGGTAGGCAGGCGCCATCTTTTCATAGGGTAAACGGTCCCCCTCTCTTATCGTCCGAATCGAAACTCCTTTGGGGAGAGACCCGTTTTCTTTTTGAAAATTTGTCCGAAATGCTGCAGATCCTGATAACCAACCGCGCGCACGATTTCATATATTTTGAGATCGGATTCGCGCAGCAGCCATTTGGCATGTTCAATGCGGACATCCGCAAGATAATCGACAAAATTAATTTGGCATTCCCTTTTGAACAGCTGGCTCAGCCATACAGGATGGATGGATAAAGTCTCTGCTATTCCTTGAAGCGTTATATTCTCGGCATAGTTAGAGTCGATTAATCGCTTCGCCTTCTCGATCATGAAATGGGAGTGCGTGGATGAGATTTTTCGCGCCAGCTGCTGCAAATAATCGACGATACAGGCCCGCAGTGATTCGAAGCTATCGCACTGGTCGAGCGCTTCCCATAATTCGAGCGGTACATGATGCAGACTGCTAGCGAATCTTTGTGAAAGAGAAGCGTGAAGCTCGGCCAGACATTCCAAGCACACCCGTGACAGCTCGCGTATATCATGTGCCCGGTTGCGCAAAGCCAGCTCTTTAATCATCGTGTCAACGGCTGCTGCAATACCCGACATGTCCAATACCATGATACAAAGGGCAATTCGCTCGGCATGATTCTCCGTTTCCCCCTCCCGCAAATCAAGCGAGACATAATATTGCTTGACCGCTTGTTTGCTAAGGATGCACATTTGCAGAGCACGGGTTGCTTGCTCATATGCCGCAGCAAGCGATTGTACCCCGCCTGATGGGGAGCTGATTCCTATTCGCACCGTTACTTTATGATAAGTGGCTACCTTTTCCGCGATTTCATCTGTCAGTCGATCCAGTTCGGTAGTGCCTGTAATCAGGCACCACTGATTCCTGGCGTTGCGAAACAAGACAGATGGCGGATAATCACGGATTATTTCATCCACAATGTTGCCAATAGCGAAGCTGGTCAGATCTGTTTCCTTCTCCGCCAGAGATCGGTCGGACAGACCTGCCACATCGATCGCAAGAACAGAATAATCCGTGACGGCCAGCCAATCGAGCGACCAGAATTTCAGTCGATGATACACATGCTCATGCAGCGCTGTCATCTTCATGCACAGCCCGTGAAGGAATTTATCGCGCAAAGTCTTCGCGCCAAGCGCGGAAGCAGCCGGATCACGCCGCTGCAGCTGCTGCCGTTCTTCAAGGATAGCGTCTACCATGCCGACAACTACAGTATGGAATTGTTGTTTGTCGAAGGGCTTCAATATATAATCATGCACACCGAGCTTAATTCCCCGCTGGGCGTACTCGAAATTATTGTATCCGCTTACAATAACGATTTTCGGATGGTATCCTTTTGATACAATCTGTTCAATCATCTCTAATCCGGAGGTACGGGGAAGCACAATATCCGTGATGATCATATTCGGCTTATGCACGTTAATATACTGCAAGGCGTCTTCGCCATTGTCGAATGCATGCACCTGGTCAAAGAGGTCACGAAGCTCACCTATCACCTCATTCATCCCGTTAAGGATTTCTTTCTCGTCCTCGACGATTACCACATTCATCCGGATTCCCTCCTCGTCATCGTCTTGTGTACCGCTAGATCGTATGTGGTAGTAGTGTAAATCTAGCAGAATCACCCTGTCTGTGTATAAATCATCGACATCTACTTTAATTCACTAAAGGATCGAAGTTGAAAAAACTCGCCCCAAACGAGGCGAGTTTTCGTCAGCGCGCACCAGCAGCACATGCGGGCGGCTAACCAGAGCTTCTTGAGCCGCATTCTTCTTCTTTTTATCATAATACAGAAGGATGGCAGCAGCAACAAGGGTATTTTAAGCAATCACACGGGAGAATTAGCGGAGGATAGTCACATAGCGCACTTAGAGATAGCACCGATGCTGGGCAAACCTATAAAAAATACCTGGCCTTAGGCCAGGTATTCCCTGTTTATTTAGTCGAAGGATATTTCAACCCTTTATACGACCGCGCGAACGCGAGTCCGTCATATCCAGCATAATCAGCCGGTATATCGCTCAATGTTACCACATTTCCTCCACGCTCTTCGGAGAGCTTTGCGGCGATGGCGGCCAGCTCTGCCTCCACAAGCTGCTCCATAGGAAGCGGCTCTGGGGCTTCGCCTGCCAGATAAGGCAGGACGGCCTCAAGCAGCGCTTTGTATAATTTGCTGTTATCCGCTTGGATGTAATCAATACGCTTTTGGGTTACGAGATTGGCATAGAAAGGCAAATATCCGCTCGTCTTCCCGACACTGATCACCCCGCGTCTCCCGTCCGTCCATTGCAGTTCTACTTGTCGCTGACCTCCAGCCGAACCTAGATGACGGACTTGACTAATGCCAGGCCCCATAAGTCCGTGCAGCATGGAGTAGGCATGAATTCCGTAGTTGAATTCATCCACGGCACAGCCGACCATGCCGTATATCCAATCCTCTTGCGGGATTTCTTGTTCGCGCCAAGCCCGCACCTCTTCACACACTCGCAATGAGGACCCGCCAGTAATGATTGCCCCGGCCTTGGCCCATTGAACGAACTGCTGCAGGTCTCGCGCATTCCCGGCAATCGGCTTGTCAATAAAAACCGCTTTACCCGCCTCTACGAACGGTCTGGCCCGTTCTACATGCAGATCCCAGTCGCAGCTGTGGATGAGAACTGCATCCACCCGATCCGCTACCTGCTCGAGGGATTCCGATACGGTAGCAATCCCATTATCTTGAGCGAATTTCTCTGCATAACCGGCTGGATTAATAACCCCCCCGTCATATACAGTCGTTACCTCATGCCCTAGTTCACGCAGAATTGGAATAAAGCTGCCGGGATGAGACGTGTCCAAATCAACTAGACCGATGCGTATTGCTTTCATTGTGAATGACCTCCAGTAAGTACGGATGCGTAATGTCCTGCAATTTCGAGCGCGCCCCCAGCGGTGTCATAAAAGCTGCCATTCAAACGGTACATGCCCTGCGCTGAGTCAATCCATTCAGCGCCTACGCGCGGATGCCAACTTTTCATCTGCTCCCAATTGCGATAATTCTGATGGCCGTTCGTCTCGATAACCCCCACCTTCAGCTCTGGCAGTATGGGAAGTCGGGCTGCGAGATTCTTATTCCAATCCGCCAGAACTGGATTAGCGGTCAAGTCAGCGCAAAAGCAAGGAATATTCTTTTCACGGGCCAGCTTAGCTATCTTCAGGCTTATGCTCATCGTTTTGGCCACTGGCTTAAGCGCTAATGCGCCATAGCCAAGTTCGATGCGCTCCAATGCGTCGGACTCGTCGTGAATACTCTCATCTGCCGCAAGTCGAACAGGAATGGAATGGACATCGATTTTCTGTTCCTCTGGAAAAGGCTCTTCGAATAGAACAACCTGCTCCAATGCGCCGATACGATCCGCATGCTCCAGCAAACGGAGTAAGCGATCCTTACTGTCATATCTACCGTTTGCGTCTAAGTAATAAGCAATTTTGCCGTTAACTGTATTTACCGTCTCGTAACGGGAAGCGATCTCGTGAATTTGCGACAGCCTCCGGCAATCCCAAGCAAGCATTTTATCTTGATTGCCGTCTTGATCCGGGTCCGATCCAACCTTGATTTTCAGTAGAAAATAACCTTCATCCAACACTTGCGTAATAGCTTCTGCTGACATTCCGTACGGAATCAGCGGGATACTCGCAAGCTCAGATTGCGGTTCAGCGAAGGCAGTTCGATAGAAGTCAGGAACAAGCTCCTCGAAGCGAAGCCCCTTGCCTCTGCTGTATAATGCCCAAGCAGCTTGATCGACCGTAACGAGAGCATTAAGCGCAAAGGTGCTTCTCAGCGCGGGCAGATTCATCGATTCGACCCCGTAATGGTATGCTTCCGGCAAGATCGCATCAAGCAGCTCGAACGGAGATTCATATTGATTGCCTTCCATTCGACTCAGCGCATACCGGGTTATGTTAGCCATCATCTCATTGCCGGCTGCTTCCCCATACCGGACAAACACATGCGCATCCGACCAAAGCACACTCTGTACCCCTGCGCCCATCCCGACACCGCCATTCTCATCCCCAAGCATCGTGATGGACTGCCACAGCTCCGATAAATAAGCTCCCTTGAAGCCGAAGGGTGACAGCAACGGCTCCTTAATAATGGCATGTTTCGTCTGTGCGATTCGGATCATAAGCTTATCTTCTCCGATGACGTTGCAACAGAGTTCTCTACAAGAGACTTGATTGGTTCCGGTTTGCCGCTTCGCAGTGATTCGAATGCCTGAAGAATCATGAGAGTCGCATACAGCCCGTCAATGTGATCAATCGGTGCAGGTGTGTCTTCATGCAAGCAACGATAAAACGCTTTGTTCTCCTCCAGAAATCCGGATTCCGTTCCTTGGAAAATTTGAGGCTCTTTCCCGGCTTCAACATAAGTAAGCGTCGTTAAACGATCATTGAGCGTAATCGATTTGTTCTCGGCGAACAACTGCATGAAGAATTTACTTGTCACTGGAGGACAGTTGCAATCCCCCTGAACCAGACTCCCGGCTACTCCATTGTCGAAGCGGAACACAGCAACCAAGTTATCAACAACACCAGAAGGTTGATAATAATTACCACCGGCGGCATACACCTCTACCGGCTCGCCTCCAGAGACGAATCGCAATACATCAGCGGAATGGCAACCCTGACTAAGCACGTTGCCGCCTCCTTTGACTGGATCATTCGGCCAAATGGAGTCCCCCCAGCGGTTGTCCATCATTTGCATCGTTACCATAACAGGCTGCGGGATAAGCTCCTTCGCTTTCCAGAGCAGCTCGTAATATCTCATCTTAAAAGCCGTGAACAGCTTTTTACCGCTGCGGGTAACCGCTTCACCAATTCGGGTACAATCCTCCACCGACATCGCTAGCGGCTTCTCCACCAGAACGTGCTTGCCGGCATCAAGTGCACGGATACAATACTCAGCGTGCGTGTCATGCTGGGTCGTTACATAAATCGCATCCAGCTCCGGATCCTGAAAGAAGCGATCGGTATCGCTTGTTGCGTATGCTCCGCCGAACTCCTCCAGCATCGCTTGCGCACTCTTCTCGAATACGTCGCAATAGGCGACAAGCTCCATCCCTTCTACCTCTGCAATACATTTCGCGTGAATTTTACCCAGATTACCGCAGCCGATTAAACCAACTTTAACTGTACGTGACATATGATAATTCCCCTCCAAATGGGTTACAACGGAATCTGATGTATATGTTGAACGAATTCCGTATGTTAACCTTAAATTGATGTATATCTTGATGTATATTTGCTTTCTTTCATCTTACAGATGTATTCATTTTGTTGTCAACAGTTAATTTTTTAGCCCCATTTAATGAGTTCCTACTTACATATACACCAGACTGCTATACATTTCTAAGTCCATCCATTATGATAATAGCTATACTCTCCTCAAGAAAGGGTGCTCCCTGCTTTATGAACAAAACTGGTAAACCAAGTCGCAAATCTTTCGAGTCCCGGCTTCGCGGTATGGTAGACCGCTTGCGTTCCGATATTTGTGAGGGCCGCCTGGCACCCGGCGAATACTTGCCCTCTGAGAAAACACTAACCGAGCAGTACAGCTTAAGTAATAAATCCGTTCGAAAGGGACTCGATATACTTGTCGAGGAACAGCTCATTGTCAAAATCGACCGTGTCGGCAGCCGTGTGTCTGACCCTATACCTGGAAGCAAATCCACAATTACACTTGGTTTCAGCTTCACTATTGAACGGGATATTTGCTTGTCCGCTCTGCTGAACGACTTTCACTCCATATATCCTGACAAACGCGTCAAGACTGTTCATGTGAAAACAGCTGCTGATTATGCAGATAACATGAAAGAATATATGGATCACGCACAAATAGATGTATTTACAATTAACAACACGGACTTCGAAGGCATTATGGACTATGACCGCCTAAATTTGCTTGAAACGCTGCCTGCCGATTCGAATTTATATCATTTTGCCGAATATGCGTTTGAACACAATCAGACCCTTTATGCCAGACCCCTCATCTTCTCGCCGATCGTGCTTGCTTATAACCGAGCGCACTTTCGCGAGGCTGCCATCCCTGAACCCGACAGCAGCTGGAAGTGGGAAGATTGCCTTCGATATGCGGCAGCATTGACAAGTGCCGGGAGGCAGCATGGTCTGTATTTTTACTTATTATCAGACAATCGATGGCCTGCCTTTCTCCTGCAAAGCGGGATGAAGTTCGAACCGGAGGAAGATGGCTCATTCCAGTTAGCAGGCACTCGTATGTTGGAATGTATCCGCCTATGCAAACGGATTATATCCGATCCAACGATCTATCCAAGCTACTTGTCGGAGAACAGCGATGACGTAACAGAGCTATTCATGCAGGGCAAAGTATCTATGATCATGACCAATTATATGACGATAAATGACTTCAAGGCTGCGGATCTCGAATTTGACATCTCGCCCTTACCCTATCTGTATGAACCGCGGTCTCTATTGAACGTAATCGGCGTTGCGATATACAAAGACTCGAGGAACAAGGAAGCGGCCCGGCTCTTGGCCGACTATCTGATCTCTCCGCGTGCGCAGCAAATTATCCGTGAGCGAACATTGAGCCTGCCCGCGCGAAGAGAAGCAGCGGAAACACGGCTAGAGTCGCTCAGCGGCATGAACCGCCCTTCCCGCCACACCTTATTCCGAGAAATTATGTCCTCGTACAAGCTTCACCGGGAATTGAATCTATCGAGCGCTTCCTTTGTCGGACTGAGGCAATTGCTCAAGAAATATTGGTCCGGCTTGATCGATGATGATGAATTATGCAAGCAGGTGAATGAGTTGTTTCTCCGGTTGGAGCAGGGGTGAAATTAGCACCACTTCGCTTGCCGGGCTCCATGGATTAAGCTATGGGGCATACGAACAGAAAGACATGCCGTTGTTAATGGCATGTCTTTCTCTATGATTACCTCAGCAGCTCCTCTGCGTCGCGCAGCAAATAATCGGCCGCCTCTTGAAGAATATGCTTCCCGCTCTGGGCCTTTACTTGTTGAATAAACGGCTGCAAATTACCCTCTTTCAATTTTACCAACAGACTGCTTACAATCCCGTCATTATCAATCCAACCCTTAGCCGCAAAGCTTTCGACTAATCGAAATAACGATTCCTGGGCTGGAGCCGTGTGGAACATAATGCTATTGCTCTTAGTATTCCCGGCAAGATCGCTTGAGGTGACGGTTACGGTGTGCGATCCAAGCGGAAGCTTATACAGCTGGATGGCGGCATCTTGTTGTACCTCCTGTCCGTCCAAGCTGACAATAATCGTTGCTGGATCAATACCCGAACCGCTGTCCGTGACGGAAATGCCTAAAGATAGCTCGTCCGCAGTATAGTATGTTGCTTCTGCTGGGATATCGATTGTAATGTCGGGGTCAGACGTATCCAGCTTGAAGTTCATACTCTTCATCGACTCTGTGTTGCCGGCCGCGTCGGTTGATTTGTACAGCAGCGTATAAGCGCCATCCAGTTCGAATCGGAGCGGTACGGTATATGGTGACCACTTGGCACCGGAATCTGTGCTGTAGACTGTCTCTACGACGCTAGCTCCCTTATCCGTTGCGCTCAATGCTACTGTTACCGGGCCTGTATACCAACCGTTATTTCCGTCCGGACTCACGGGATCCACCGCTGTTGTTGTCGTTGGCGGCTCGTTGTCCAATCCTGGCGGCGTGTATTTCCACAAATCCGAGCTGTCGGAGAAATAAAAGTTGCCATATGCGTCACGGTTCAAGTAATTGCCGCGGTTCCCGTCGAGAACAACAAACTCGTTCGTCTCCGGCTTCATCATGAAAAACAGGCCGCGTGAAGTTCCATACATGTTCCCGTCCGTGCCAGGATGAAGAAACGCCCAAGCCCATGTCGTAGTGTTGGCACCGTAGCGGCGCAACTTGGCGACTTTGTAATCGAACTGACGGGTAGCCGGATTAAATTTAAAGATGAAATCCTCAGCTACTCCCCAGATCATACCGTCTGGTCCGACAGACAGCCCCGTCACACCTTTGCGCCCGATAGCCGGTGTCGTCTCATATACTTTCTGTTTGGTGACTGGATCGAAGATGAACAACTTTGCATTCGTCTCAGTTGGACCGCTTGTGCCGAGGCCTCCATAAACGGTCGTGCCCGCATAAACCAATCCATCCTTATAGGTTAAAGAAATGATACTTTGATTCGGAACGATATTCTTATATACGTCCACTTTTTTCGTGGCAAAATCGTAGATCGAGAGCGCTCCCTGTAGTGAAGTTGTGTTCGCAACCGTGCCGACTGCCAATTGGTCACTCACCGGGTCATATGCCATCGCAAACGGGCGATCCTGCTCGTGGTCACGCAGAGCGAACAGCTGGCGCGGATTACTCTCCGAGTATGGCAGACTAGGATCGTATTCCAATATGCGCGATCCCGCATAAGCGCCCAATATCAGCTTACCGTTGCGGACCACCGACGCTTCAATCTGCCCTAGAGAATTCGTCTCGGATACCGCCCCGCTTACAGGGTCATACGAGGCAAATCCGGACATATAGCCAGCGACATACATCTTATCGTCCGGGCCGGCATGAATGCTTTGAATGAGAATCGGGGAGCCGGCATAGTTAGCTGGCGTAACTTCCGTACGGCCGGTAGACAAATTATAATACATGACATGGCCAAAGGAGCCCATTCCCACAAACGTCATCCCGGGCCACTCTGGGCTGCCTAGATCGACAAATTTCCCATCTTGAAAGTTTATGGTGGATTCGATTTCCTTTAACAGGGATGAGGATTGAGTCGCAGAATCGTAGACATACAGCTGTCCGCCTAAGGTAAACACGACTTTTCCCGGCTGACCAGGGATGGAGGCAACTTGGCCGGAATGTATATCCATTCCATCTGGATCGTAATAATCGATCGTATCATCAGGTCGAACGACGAGCAGATCACCGTTGGAAAACTTCACAAACAGCCGATCTTCAGCAAAATCCATACCATAAGGAAAAGCGACCGTGTCGCCGCCTCCCGGAATCATGGTGCCCAGCAGCTCCTTGCGTGTTCCATCCGGACTGATCTTGTAGATCCGGCTCTTCGATCCGCCAGCACCTGCATACAGCACATCTCGAGCGGCATCGTAGGCCAGTGACCTTACATATTTCTGCTCCGGGTCTACAGCGCCGAGATCGATAATTTTCTCGAGCGCTGGATCGAATTCATACAGTCTCCCTCCCGGATACGTACCGGCGAACATTTTCCCGTCCGGTCCGGCTGTCATCGAGAAGACATGTGTTTCAGTGCCGAAGCGGCCCATATACTCGAAATTCAGACTCCCCGGAGTATAACGGTATAAGCCCCCATCATAATGTGTGCCGATGTATACTCGGCCATCAGTCGCCGCCTTTACGCCCCATGCCGATTCGACACCGGGAAGCGGGTAAGTACGGAGCACATTCCGAGTTAACGCGTCGATGACCGCGAACACGGTTGGCACCGCATCACGCCCCTTGAATACAGAATAAATAACGGGTTTACCGTCCTCTACTGCCACTTCGGAGTCTGCGTTGATCATTCCTTGCACAACGCCGCCGATTCGCTCGTACGTACCCATTTCAATTTCTTGAATTTGTACATCGTCCGCGTAACCGCGAGTAATTCCTGCTCCAGAAGAATAGAGTAATACCGTCGCCGATACAGCATCAGCCGGAATGACAGAGGAAGTCCCATTCTTAGCCCACTCCCCGTTCGTTGGGGTTAGCCAGTTAACGGATTCACCAATTTTGGTCCCGGCCGCGTTGAAAAAGCGCAAATAAAGACCCATGGAACCGTTCTCAACCTTCATCATAGCAGTGAGAGAATAGCTGACTCCAGGCACAACCGGGAAAGGATCGCTTTCTAATCCGAGCGCCCGAACCGAATTCCGGTCATCCAACAGCAGACTGTAACCGCCTTCATAACTCGAAGCAGCAGATACTTCATAAGTCACATCGCTGTATCCCATGCCAAACGTTTGTTTCCAACCCGGAATAGCCTTCCCGGAAACAGGTTCTTCAAAACCAGAATTGTGAATCGTGATTGGAGGCGACTCTGCATACACGCCGACAGGCAGCAGTGTAAAGCTTAAACAGATAGCAGCTAGAACACTTATCATACGATGAATTAATGGATAAATAGCGATCATCTCCTCTTATTGTGATTTACATCTGACTCACCGTTATTGTAGTAGAGAGGGAAACATCTGTCAATAATTAGGGGGGTTAATGAAACCGACATTTGAGAAGGAACCAAAAATCATAAATGCGGTTAAGAAAAAGGGCCGCTTCTCCGAGCAGCGAATACAAATTCGCGAACGGTGAAGCAGCCCTTGATTTTTGGATTATATTTGGCTTGTGACTTAAGGTAAATTCACAACGGATACGGTCGTTAACGCAACCACGCTGCCCGCCGGAGCATCTACTGCTACCGTACCGGCCGTGCCCGAGTTGACGGTTCCGGCGCTTGTTACTTTGCCGCTTCCGTCTCCGTTCCAGAGCAGCACCTTGAACTCGGTGTTGGCAGGCAAGCTGCCTATGTGGAATGAAGCGGCAGCTCCGTCTCGGCTAAGCGCCAATACGGTCCATTCGCCATCTGGGCTGCGGAACGGTGTGATCAGCTTAGCGCCGGCATCGCCGTTGTAACCGAGCACTTGCCAGCCCTGACCTGTCGTGTTCGCCAGCAACCACTGCATGTAGTAGGCTGGCCGGAGCGGCCAGCGGTCTTCGCCTGGCGCCGGATTGAACAAATACCCGATCAAGGAGTGATCCTGGTAGCTGAAATCATATTGCGCCCGGTAAGCGTCCCACTTAGCCAGGCCGACGAAGCCCAGATTCACAGCCTGAAGGTCGAACCAGGCTTGTTCGAATGCTGCGATGTTCGTCTCGTTAATCGCTGTGACCAGATCCTCATACTTACCTGCAAGGGTAGCGGTCAAGGCACCGCGCCGATAAGGGTTGACGTCCATAATCGGTGTCTTGTCCTCATAGACCTTGTGACCCCGAACTCCGTACTCCGTAATTGACAATGGCTTGCGTTTCTCCGGAGCGATATTGTTGTAAATGGCCATAATATCGGTGAATCTCTTCTGCATGTAGGCCGTATCCCAATAATTCCAGTAAATGTGTACGGACCAACCGTCCAGCACATCACCCATATGATCCGCCATGTACGTAAACCAGGTCAGTTGATTGTTGAAGACCAAGTCACCGCCCACGAACTGAATGCTGTCCCGGATTCCTGCATCAACTAAATATTGATCGAGCAAACGATAGTACTGCTCGTACAGCTCCGGCTTGATCCATGTCGTATTCACTTCGTTCTGGATCGTAATTTGCTGGACTGCCGTCAAGCCCCGGGTTGTAACGAGATCAATCAGCGTATCTGCGAATTGCCGCATGTTCTCCTGCATGAGTAGCGCCTGCTTAGCCGGATCGTCTCCGGGCGCACGTTCCATGAACCACCAGGTCACATTGACGATTGCGCCTGCTTGGTGAGCGAGCTCCACTGTCTTGTTGAAGGATTCCATCCGATTCTCGTTGCCCGGGTCGAAATTAACCGGCGATAGGAATATTCGGGTCAAGCCTGGCTTCAGCGCCTTTACTTTAGCCTCGACGTTCGCAAGCTCCTTTGGCGGTTCGTTGCCAGTGAAGCCTCTAGCCGGGTCGTTAAGCGCCGTATACAGGTGCATGTTCAATTGGGTGCCGTAACCCATGAATTCCGGGACGACCACTTGATTGGCATTCACGGCGAACTCCGTTACGGCTGTCTCCGCCTCAAGCTTCACATTTTTACCTGACTGGTCGATCCGGACATCGATGGATACGGTATACCCCAAAGCTGTGTTATCCAACAAGATCGCCAGTTTCCCGCCCGGTGACGGCAAGTTTGTCTCGTTACGGGTATACAAATGTTTACCCTCATCATCATACACTTTAAGCTGCACCTTCTCGACCGATTCCGGAGCGCTATCCCCGGCTCGTGTTGGAGAAACATTCAAATAAAGACTCGTCCCAACATCTTCTTGCAGAGCATAAGCAGATAAAGCGTAATCCTCATCATCCTTCATGGTGTTTTGGGCAAAAGCAGCGACAGGCAATAGCAGGAACATCAGAATCAGGGTTACTACAACAGCTGCGATTCCTTTTCTAATTGAGCGCTTCATCAAATTCCTCCTTTGAAAAGTGATTGGATGCGTGTTATATGCCTGTTCGTGCTGAAAGTATCCGCCATCAAGCGTACCAAATCTACTTTAGGATCAATATGGATATATGTGTACAACTATTTCATTTTCTGCTACTGCCGGCTATTCTGAACACGTCGGTTGTTTGCTCTCTTTATCCAAATAAACAAAAAACTAGCGACGCTGAGGTTCAGGTCGCTAGTTTTTGGCTTCTATTAGTTATCTCTTGGACTTCACCCAATCAACGAGGTTTTCGACGACCGTATCTAGAAATTTAATAGTGGGTTCATGGGTGAAATTTCCCTCTTGATCGAACTTTTCATGGACGGCCCCTACATATACTTCATTCCCGGGCATGATGGGTGACGAAACGCCGCTCGAGAACAAAATGTCTCGCAAGTGTTGTTGGGCACGGACTGTTCCTAACCCACCCATCGTAGCTCCAATGATCCACGATGGCTTTCCGATCATAACCTTGTCAACGCGGGATAACCAATCGATCGCATTTTTCAGCACGCCTGGTATGGAGTAATTGTATTCTGGAGTTACCCATAGGACAACATCCGCAGCTTTTACGTTTTGTTTGAATTCCCTTACGGCTGCAGGAGCATCATTCTCGTTATCTTGATCGTAATGCGGAAGGTCCCGGATATTTAAGATCTCGAGATCAAAGCGCTCGTTATACCGGCTTTGAATAAATTTTGCGAGCTTTAAGTTATAGGACTCCTTACGTAGACTACCTACTATTGCAACTATTTTCATGATGTTTCCCTCCAAGCGTTTGTGTTTTATACTTACCTGGTGTGCTTGATTCCATTCCTAACCAACAATTTAATTACTTTTCATAACTTACTATATATTAATTATTATCATAAGTAAAATTCCCTTGTTAGGATAGCAGCTCAGAAGAAAAGATACAAATGACATATTCAGTTCATCAAATACCAATGGTTGTTGACAGCCATACATATTACACTGACGACAGATACAATCCTGAAAGACTAAAAAGATCGAACAGGTGTTTCAAGCCTGTTCGATCTTTTACACTTCGAATGGACTACTTCCTTTCCAACCCAATCCCGACTTTGCCGTCTTGAACGCTCACCTTGTACGTTTTCACCCAGATCTTGTCGCTGAATAAAGATTTGCCAGTTCGAATATCGAATTCCCAACCATGCCATGGGCAGCGGATAATTTCGCCGCCCTTACCGTACTTGTATTCATAGACGTCTGATGGAAGCGTAGTCCCGGATACTAGGCCCGCACACATCGGTGCCCCCTGGTGAGGGCAATAATTGTTTAAGGCGTAATAGTCGTCATTGATCCTATAGATGCCGATGCTCTTTCCCTCGACCGTGACGACCGCATGTCCGCCTTCGGGAACATCATCCACATCCAGCACGTAATGTACCGTCATAAGGTCCTCCATGAATTAAAGGTTATACAAGCTTTTGGCATTTTCGTAAAAGATTTTACGCTTCGCCTCCGGCTTTAATCTCCGCAGAATCATACCGGGCGAATCGAAGTCCCAGTGCGGATAGTCACTTGAATACAGGAGCATATTCTCAGCATCGATCATATTGAACAAATCGATCAGATGCTGCGGATTGTCCGGTTCCTCTATGGGCTGCGTAGAGAGGTAGCAATGCTCTCGAATGTACTGGCTGGGCAGCTTTTTCAGCCAAGGCACGGTGGAGCGGAGCGCCTTATAGTTTTTATCCAGCCGCCACATCAGATGCGGCAGCCAGGCAATGCCGCCCTCAGTCAGCACCACTTTCAAACGCGGGAATTTCTCGAATACGCCCTCGCATACCATGCTGACTAGATGAGCCATGAACATTTGTGACAAGCAGGTGTGCCACTCGATGTAACGGGACGGATACCCGGCCGCGGTAGGGGCCGTCGAGCCGCCCCCTCCCTCCGCACCCGGATGAAGCGCCACGGGTAGACCGTTTCGCTCCGCTGCCTCATAGATCGGATGATACATGCGCTGACCGAGCGGCGCACGAGCGGCACTGGAGATCATCACTTCGACGATGTCCGGATGGCCGCCGACGCGGTCGATCTCACGCGCGGCCAGATGCGGATCCTGTGTGGCGACGGCCATGGCGCCCTTGAACGCTTTATGCTTGCCAAGCCACTCGGCGATCAAATAGTCGTTATACGCCGAGCAGATCACAGCTGCGTAATCCGGGTCGTGCGTCGTCGAGATGTTGTACACAACCCCGGTCAATACGCAGTATTCCACATTGTGGTCCTCGAGAAGTTGTTTGATCATCAGGTCTGGGTCCGTTCCGGCTTTGCCGCCGCCGGCCGGAATGGAGTCCTTCTTAAACACTCCCACTGGCGAATAGTACCCGGAGCCGGCATACCCGATTCCAGACGCCGCTACGCGTGAGCGCCACGGCTCGGCCAGATACGGCAGCAAGGCGGCATCACTTTGTTCATTATGAACATCCACATCAATGACCTTGAAATCTTCGGCCATACGAATCCCCTCTTCCAGAGTTAGATTGCTATTGCCTCATTGCTGCACGAATGGATTACTTCTTGCCATATGTGCGAGTATAGGCAGTATTGTACATATTGAGCAGTTCGTCAGAGCCGAGTTTCTTGGCCTGGTCAATAAATTCTTCATACGTCTTGTCGTTGATCGGCGTCTTGCCCGACACGAATTCGGTCAGCTTCTGCTCCAGGAATTTGTTCAGGTTGCTCAGCTTCGACTTCTCCAGCTCCAGCTCTTCACTCGTTTTCACGATCTGCTTCGGTGCCGGAATGATGAACGACTCGTATCGCTTGTTGATGTCCTTGCCCTTGTCGCTTAAGCTTCGCTCCCACACCTCGCGGGATTTCGCATTGTCGAGGGTGAGCATGTCGTACCATACGCCCCAGTCCTTGCGCAGAACCGTGAAGGGCGAAGCACCGAAATCCTTGTTGTAGACAGGCTTGCCGTTTTCCTTCGTATACGTTTTACCCTCGATGCCGAGCGATAAGTAGTTGGAGCCTTCTTCGCTTAATAGGTAGTCCAGGAACTGAACCGCCTGGTCCTTGTCTTTCACCTTAGCCGAAATTGCACGACCTGCAGCGCCGACAACCGGACGGGAGAATTGGTAGTTCTTGATGCCCGAAGCCGCGAACTGAGGAATCGCATCGAGCGTGTAATCCGCTATGCCCGCTTTACGTCCTTTGTCCATCAGAGTCTCTAAGTCCGCTTTCCAGAAATACGTTACGAGCGATTTGCCTCTCAGAATCCGCTCTTCCCACTGAGCTTGCGTAATCATCGAGAATTCGGGATCCAACAGTTTTTCGTTAAACAATTTATTCAGGAAAATAAGCGAGTCCTTATAGCCCTTATGGTAAGGAGCAAACGCGTATTTGTCGTTGGACGGATCGATATTGAAGAAACCGTGAATGCCGGTGAAGGCTCTGCCGAATGTCGTAAACAAACCGGTATCCCCGACAATAGCGTTATTGATGAGCGGATACGTATCCGGCTGTTTTTCTTTGAGTGTTTTCAGATACTGGTAAAATTCATCCAAGTTAGTGGGCGCCTTCAATGCGTACTTATCCATAATGTCCTTGCGTGTATACCAGATGAAGTTGAAGCCTTTCCCTTCGGCGTCGCCCTCAATAACGGGCACCGTGTAGATCCCGCCGTCCAAGCCGGTCGCGACCGCTTTGGCCTCCGGGTATTTGTCGTAGAACGCCTTCAGATTCGGCGCCTTGTCCAAGTAGTCCTTCAAATTCAAGAACACTTTGTCCGGACCGTGCTGTCTGCCTTCTAAAGTATCGACCTGGATGAAATCCGTCACCGAATTGGTCGCGATCATAATTTGCTTCTTTTCCTTCAACCCTTCCTGACTGACCACTTGGAAATCTGCCTTCACGCCGGTCTTGGCTTCGATTTCCTTGAAGATATCCCAATCCTGGCGCACTTTTCCTTCCGGACGGTCATAGGCTAGCCACGTGAATGTGATCGGCTTCTTAGACTCTTCCGGTTTCTTCGTTTCCCCGGCCTTGGGCGCTTCACTGGTGTTGCTTGAGCAGCCCGCAGCGATCACCCCGCCGAGCATAATAGTAGTCAGTGCCAATGCGATCCTTCTTTTGTTCATTCGTTTCCCTCCTAATTTGGGTTAAAATTAAGTTATATAGCGTTAGATTCCAGAGAATCTAGAACTATCCTTTGATACCGCCGATCATCGTTCCCTGCACGAAGTATTTCTGGATGAACGGATATACGCAAAGGATTGGAAGCGTAGCGATGATGATGATGGCGTACTTCATCGTCTGGAGCAGGCTCAGATCGCCTTCTGCCTGGATCGTACTGCCGGCCACCAGTATGTTCCGAAGCATAATCTGCAGCGGATACATAGAGCGCTCATTCAAGTAAATAAGAGCGTCGAAGAATGCGTTCCACTGGTTCACGGCCGTGAACAACCCAATGGTCGCCAATACCGGCATCGATAGTGGAAGTACGATACGCAGCAGCACTTGCAGCGAGGAGCAGCCGTCGATCGTCGCCGCATCCTCCAATTCCTCCGGCAGTGCTTCGAAGAACGTCCGCATGATGAACAAGTACCATGTACTGATCAGAGAAGGCAGGACAATGGCCCAAATCGAGTTCAAGATCCCCAGCTTCTGCACGACCAGAAATGTCGGAATCATACCTCCGCTGAACAGCAGTGTGAATGCGGCCATAATTAGAATGATTCTGCGTCCAGGGAGCCATTTCTTCGCCAACGGATAAGCCATGGCCGAGGTCGCGATCAAAGTAAGCACCACATGGACCAGCGTATAGCGGATCGTATTCCAGTAGCTGACCCATAGATCCGGATTAGCCAACAGCTGCTTATAGGCAATAAGCGTGATCCCCTTCGGCAATAGGAGCACTGACCCGCTCGACACAAGGGCGTTATCGCTAATCGAAGCGCTGAACACATAGACCAACGGGAACACCATTACGATGATCAGAACAATCATGAACACATAGTTGAAAGTATCGAATAGCCTGGAGGCCATCGAAGTTCTGATATTCAATACGACTCCTCCTTTACCACAAGCTGGTTTCAGAATATTTGCGTGCAATCCGGTTGGCGGCGATGACAAGGACTAGCCCGATCGCGGACTGAAATAACCCGACAGCCGTGGCGAAGCTGAAATCCGCATCCAGGATCCCCCGCCGATACACGAATGTGTTAATGACGTCTGAGGTTTCGTAGTTCATGGAATTGTACAGCAGCAATATTTTTTGGAAACCACTCTCCATGAAATTGCCGAGCGTGAGGACGAACAGGATGATCATGACGGGCACCATGCCGACGAACGTAATATGGCGCATTTGATGGTATCGGTTCGCCCCATCCATCTTGGCGGCTTCGTACAGCGTCGGATCAATGCCGGCAATTGCGGCCAGGTACAGAATCGTTCCCCAGCCTACTTTTTGCCAGATTTCCGAGCTGACGTAGATCGTCCTGAACCATTCAGGCAGCCCCAGGAACAGAATCGGCTCCATGCCGAACAGCTTTACTAGAAGGAGATTAATGATGCCGGTCTGCGGAGAAAGAAACGTAACGAGTATGCCCGCAATGACCACGGTAGATAAGAAATGCGGCATATAGCTGATGCTTTGTACAATCCGCTTGAACGTTTTGTTCTTCAGCTCGTGGAATAGTAAGGCCAACAGGATCGGTGCCGGAAAATGAAACAGCAAATCATATATGTTCAACATGACGGTATTGCGGATCAGCTTCCAGGAATCCGGATTTACATAGAAGAATTCGATAAAATGCTTCAACCCGACGTATTTACTGCCCATAATCCCCTTGCCGATCGAATAGTCTTGAAACGCGATGATGACTCCATACATGGGCATGTATTTGAAAATGATATAATACAAAATTCCCGGCAGCATCAACAGGTACAAGGCTTTGTGTTTCCACAACATGTACCAGACATAGTTGCGTGGCGGCATATGACCCAATCCTCCTCTTGGTAGCGTTTACATAACGGTTGATGGCCTAACTATACAAAGCCCGATCGCCCCCGTAAAGTGCGCATAATTTCATGCTGTCTCTTTTTTTGCTTACGTTGCGTTTCCCAGGAATCCCGGGCTTCCTACGGAGCTCCGATGCAAAAAGGGAGACTTCAGAAAAAATGAAGCCTCCCTCTAATCAATGGTTAATCGAGCGATATTTGGCTGGCGTAATGCCTTCATATTTGCGAAACGTTCGGATAAACGAGTTGCGTCCCCAATACCCGATTTTCTCCGCAATATCATCGATTTTCATGTCCGTCTCGAGTAGAAATTGCTTGGCCTTCTTCAGCCGGTATTTTGCGATATACTCCACATACTTCTCGCCCACTTCTTCTTTGAAGGTACGGCTGAAGTGTCCGTTCGACATGTTCAAGAGCCCGGCAAAATATTCAATCGACAGCTCTTCGTTATAATGCTCATGAATATAGTCCAGTATATCGGAGAACTGCCGGGCACGCTGATCGGGCTCCTCCGTTCGGAATAAGACACTGTGAATGTCCTCAAAACAGCTCTTCAGCTCGTCCCATGTCATACAGCGATTGAGCTGCTTGAATAGGCCTGAGAAGAGAGATACGTTAAAATCGTGGTGCTCCGTTTCTACAGCGCGAATCCATGTATTGAGCACGTCGGTGCACAAATATTTGATCTGGATGGCGGTGGCATTCTTGTTCTTCCCCTCTTCGAGCATATGGAATGCAGATTGCAGCAGCAAGTCGAACTCCCGCGTCTTGTATTGGTTCATGATGCGGTTGACGTCTTGCACCGATAAGAAACTTTCCCATTGCGTTCGTTCCCATACCTTCGGTCCGCGGCAAATCTCCACATCGGAGTCAAGTCCGCGATTCTGTAGCACGGACAAGGCGAGGTCATACGAATCGCTCAGTTCCTCTATGGCATTCACCGTTTTCCCAATTCCTACTGTCGACTTGAAATAGGGGCTGTACTGCTCCAGCACAACGCTGACGATGCTCGCGGCTTCCTCGGCACCAAAGCGCAGGAACGGGTCATGCTGCACGACGCACGCCATCACGTCCGGCTTCGTTTGGCTGAGCCAGACCAGAGAAGGCGACGACTTGAACAGACGTTCCTTAAGCTCCACGAGCATGAAGGACTTCGTCGTCTCCGAGAGCTGTTCATAGGCTAGCGAGTTGTAATGAAATGCGATACATAGAACCGTCCGCTCCGCATTTTTGTTGTATGTAAACTTGATTTCCTTCGCGTAATACTCAATGGACAGCGCATCCCGGTATTCGCCTAACAATATCTTCGTCACGAATAACTCCTGCACCACAGGGAACATCCCGCTCACCCGCTGAGACAGCTCTTTATTCTCCTCTGTAATTTCCTTAATAGGCCGATATACACGACGGCTCAGATAATAAGACACGATGCTGCCCACCACTAGGAAAAACAAAAGAAACGCCCAACTGATCACCCGCGTAATATGCGCAGGCTTCATCAGAGTACGTAGATCCGCGATCGTCACGTAGTACCAAGAATCGTCGAAACGGGATTTCACGAGCGACATGGCGATTTCGTTCGTAATGAGGAATTGGGAGCCGACAGAAGTAGCTCGCGTATGCTCCACTACCGCCTTCGCTTCCTTTTCGGTCAAACCGTACTGATCCATGATGAACCCTCGGCTGCTCGCAATGGCCGTGCCGGTCACCCATTTCTCTGGAATGCTGATCTGCTCCTTGAGATTGTCCCTATCGAAATCGACGACCAAATATACCTCAGGCTTGTCGGTGTTAAACGGATAACTCATGAAGGCGGACATCCCGAAAACATTCGGATCTGTGAAATCCATCATCTTTTTGCCGGTAAATTGGGTCAAGTATGCCTTTCTCTGCTGATCGTCCAGCGGATAAAAATAATCGAAGTAATACGCTTTGTCCGTATATATATCGACATCCACCACCAGATCGTGATTCGCAAAATATAAAAATGCCTTCGATACCAATTTGTCAGATTGAATCTTCATCAACTGCTCTCTAAGCGAATGAAACTGTTCCGCACGCTGTTGATTTTCTCTCGAATCGTCAGCGATTCGGAGCAGACTCGTTACGTTGGATGAGCTGAGCATGTTAATCATCTGGGTCTTCAATGAATCTAAGGCGGTGTCCGTTTGTTGGGAAAAGTGGCTCATGATGACGTCGTTAAGCTTCTCGGCATCCTTCTCGATCGTACGGACTACAAGAACGTGAGCGAGAATGCTGGCGACAAGCACCGGTATGAGAATAACGACGATATAGTTCATGAAGAGCCGCCAAAAAAGGGCTATTCGGAACTTGTGTACCTTAGAGATGGTCATAGCAATTTCCTCCCTGCCCTTTGTAAACGTTTCCAGTTCTAGTAATATTATAAGACTAATGAAATAATACTTCAATTATTAAGATTATTCATGAGATTATATTTCAATGTTAGAGCTTATAATGCATCTGGAGGAACACAGCAGGGCCGCCGTGTGATACGGCAGCCCTGCATAGTGTGGTAAGAGTGAGCGAGAGGCAGGCAATATAACCCTACAAAGCTAAAAAACGGGATAGTGCCCTGCTATCCTTTCGACCATGCTTCGATCAAAGGAAGGATTGTGTTCTCAATTGCCTGCTTTGCATCAGACGATATTCGGTCTTGCATAGCGTTGTTATTCAAGTGCTTGATCATGTCACCCAAATGCTTGACGGCCTGTTTGTTCTTGTCGGCTTCTTCAAAATGCTCAATCACATTGACAATATTTCGAAGCAATGTCGCAAGAGGCTCTTGTATTTGCCCGTCCTCGATAAAGCGATTAAGCAGCATTCGCAATGCATCCACGGCTGTTATAACAGTTACCGTGTAAGCTTGTTCCGCTACGTTACCTGCCGTATCTGTAACGACCACTTGAATGAGGTGCGGACCATACGCTCCTGTCCAATTCTTCAGGGTTCCCTCTGTGTATGGGACGCCGTCTACCGTTATACTTTTCAGAGCCACTCCCGATAAATTATCGTCCGTTTGCAGGGTGAAAGCTACAGGCAGCACATCAGTGTATACTGTCCCTTGTGTCACCAGGTTCCCATTCCCATTCAACTGGAATACCGGCACTGTATGATCGACCTTCACCGTAATCTGGCGTTCTATTTCATAGTTCCCGCTCCGATCCTTTGATCGATATCCAACCGAGTAAACTCCCTCTCCAAGCGTAATCGGCCCTGAGTACGGCACATAACCTTGGGTAGGAGCAGTCGTCCCGGCTCCAGACGATCCGTCGTAGGTCGCTTCAGTCACCGTTGTTAATTTGGGACTTTGGACGACAGTAAGCGAATATTCGGTTAACGCCACTCCCGATTGCGAATCTTCCGCATTCAGGGTTACGTGTGCATCTGTCACATACCAACCGTTCTGCCCAGCCGTACCTATTACCTCAGTAGTAGTAACAGGGGGAAGTTGATCTGGCATTACCTTCAACCCAAAGGTTGAGACACCCGCCTTGAATGTATCATCTCCGGAGTATTGAGCTGTTATCAGGTGATCGCCTAGACTTAGCGGAGGAAGCTCAAACTCAGCCGTTCCGTCCGTCGCTAATGTCTGCACGCCGATCTGCTCCGTTCCATCCCTGAATGTAACCGTACCTTGCGGAATGACATTTGGTGCCTGCTGACCTCCCGTCACGGTTACCCTAAGAGCGCTGTGATCGCCATAAGTAACAGATGTAACCGTAGGCTCTTGATCCGCAAGCTGTAATTGAATATTGGTATTATATTTATCAACTACGATTTCATGATTGTCCGTTGGAGTCAGCATTAACGTCTGGGTTTCAGGCAAATAAAGATCTGCCGAATACAGACGGATAGCACCTTGCTTCCTCTCTATAGTCGGTTTGGATTTGAAATTCAAGCTCGGCAGTTGTCCATCGCCTCCCTTTGTCCAAGTCATGGACAGTAGCCCCGCAACTGCGGAATCCACCATATACTCTGCAGCCGGATCTCCTCCCTCTAATCCTTCATAGGAGAATACGTTAGAATCATAAGTCAGTTGTACTCGCTCAACATTCGCAGCGTATCCTGCATTGTGCAGCTGCATCCCGACCTGGAACGACTGATCTGGCAGTACTTGCTTCGGCGTATCGATCTGAATCCGCGGGACTTTAAGCGGATCCGGTTGGGAGTAGCTGTCGTCCTCCGAAGTAACCACCACATTATCGATTTTGATTGTTCCCGGTGTGGCATTGCTGAAGAAATTCAGCTTGGCTACTCCGGTTACTGCAACGTTACGGAAGGTGAATCCGGTACCATAGGTTTTGCCGTTAATGATGATATCTGTTTTTTTGGCGGCCGTATCTATTACTAGTTTGATATGATACCATTTGCCCAGCTCGTAAGGCATCAGATTTTTGGCTGTTGCCCCATCGAACGCCTGAATATTCCCATTGTTGCTGAACAAGATAGAAATCACTTCACGGTTACCGGCATCTCGAACGTAAGGAGCTCCAGACGTTATTTTCTGATCGGATCTATACCAGTAATCTACAATAACCTTTCCAGTAAGTTGATTGAACGTGCGCAATGCCGAGGAAGAGGAGGCCGAGGTTTTGGCTATCTCCAGGCTCCGATTATTAGAATTCGGTGAATCCGTCAGACCAACTGGCCCGCCCGTGCTGGCAATGGACCAACCTTGCGGAACGCTCGTTCCAGGTATGTTGAAACTGTCGTTAACCGTATATTTCGGTAATGTGATATCCTCTTCGTCGTCATGCAGAACATCTTCGTCCGTCCGAACAGGTGGACGTGTATCGATTTCCCCAATGGCAACATCATCGACTTGGAATACACCCGCATAAGGAATGGACATCGCAAGCGCACCAATGGATGGGGTTGCTTGATTAAGCGCGAATCGCTGCGCCTTCCTGACCTCGTCCACATAGACATCATAATCCCCATTAACGGTGTCCAGGATGATCTTGATCTTGTAGTCTTTATTTGACGTATAAGTTTGCAGTAAACGATCCTTTTCTCCATCGGTAGCGGTAATGCGGCCGCTTCCTGTAAAAGCAAGTGTCATGGCTGGTGCTGCATGGCCTTCCGATTTGAGCTCGATCTTCAAAGGTACGCTTGTTTGATTGGCCCGCACTCGGAGCTCAGCCTGAACAATTCCTTCCTGTGCTGCAAAAGGTACACTAGCGGTTAATCCTGAGGCTCCGCTTACAAGTTTCACCTCATGATCATTCATCGCCCCAGCGGGTTCACTTACTATTGCCTGAGCGCCCGTTCCGGTAATCTGCCAATTCTGCGGGGTACTATTAATGGGTGATGGTTCGAAATTGTCCTGATAGCCTGCTCGAAGCCCATCCCCATATGTCGGGTTAATGGTCACAACAGGTGTGTTCTCTACGAATGAGCCTTGCACCAGAAGCTGGGGTTCGCCATAAGAATGCTCCTTGCTGTGAATGGACATCGCCAGACTCTCATAATCCGTACCTGACAATACGAGTGTGGCTTGCCTGTCTCCCGCTAACCGTCCGCGGATGTAATCCGTCACATCCAGCTCGTATACCTGCTCCCTTCCATTGACCCATACGGAATCAAGCACCCCGGTATTCGGTAACGGAGCGTTATTCCAGGTTATCGCGCCTTCAGTCCAGCTGTTGTCGGCTCCGGTCGCGGTCAAGACCGCAGATTCTCCTGATGTGCTGGAAGTACGGACCCTAAGTATCGCACGATCAACGGTCACAATAGGGCTCAAGTCAAATTTGGTGTATGCCTTCCTGTTCTTGGATTCATCCGGGGCATCGATCACGGCCATTGTCGTGGCAGAACCCAGATTCGTTGAGGCATTGTTCCCGTTATGCACCGATGCATCTGCAGTCGCAGGAAGCACGAGAGCTGAATAAGCATTACTATTCTGCAAGCTCAGTTTGATATTCTGTGTCCGTCCTACGTTTCCGTGGGTCTGAACGGTCAATTGAATCGTTGGTGCGAGACGCAGTACCTTGATAGAAGGATCTGCGGTTACGACACCGGCCGCGGAGCGGTTGATCTCCACTTCAATGATCCCTTTGTTTTCGTGCGTAGGATCAGATACTGATATTTCCAGCTCATTCGACGATTCCTTGACAGCTACTGCCGCCTTTTTGTCAACCGTAATCAACTGACCTACAGTGCGCTTGACATCCTGCCAGAACAGAGCAGTCGTAATCTTTAATTGATTGTCTCGTACGGCATGCACATATTCATTCTGCTCTAGAATCGACACCTCCGGCTGATTAGCATATTGCGATACCTCCGCAGCCGAGCGATCCGGCAGCATAATGTAAGAGTAACTGGCCTGAGTTGGGTTTTTGCCATGGTCCATCCAGAGTGTCATGAATGTGTTGTTGTATACAGTAGTATCCGTAGAGGGAGATATATCTTGCCAGGAGCCGGACCGCTCCTCACGGAGCGCCTTCACCGTCACATTCTCGCCAGGGAACACGTACCCGATACTGGAGCCTTCCCCTTTGCCTTCCAGATGAATCTGACGGACTCCATCCAAGGTTGCATTCCATCCCAGTTCGGAAGGCTGGACAATTCCATTGACTGTCAAGGCTTGCTGCTTCGTGCTATCCAGCCGGCGATTTTCCACAATGGTCTCGATTGTCCGATTGTCCGTGCTAGTAATATTTGAACCTAAGGCTACGATTTCATTATCGAACGCAAACCAGGACTTTCGTGCATTCAGAGAAGTACCAATGCCTTCAAGCTCCATACCGGAGGCACCGAATTCACCGTCGACTTCGACTCCTCCCACCCAGCTCTTCGTGCTTAATCGGTTTCCTTGTTTCTCCGGACGGGCATATTCCGCATCTACGGTCGTCCCGGGAAGCCGCTTCATATTCACCGTTGCCCAGTAGTTATCGTTATATTGAACATGATCGCTGTCGTATAGATAGGTCATACCCGATGCGGTATACCATCCTCGCTTGTTCTCGTCGTTAATCGATTCGAAATCGAAGACACGCTTCGAGAACATGCTGAGCCCAAAAGCATAAGTCGGTCTTTGTTGAACGGCCCGGTCCATGCCCGCGTACTGCTGATAAGATAAAGGCGGAGCAGCAGGTACAGATGAATCCGCCAACAGCGCTTTCACTGCGAAATAATTAGGAATCGACGCTCTTTCCAGATAACTGTTCTCGGTTTTGTCTGTAACCCATTCCTTGATCGTTTGTTTGATGATGGCGGCATCCCCGGGTTGGGCGAAGTTAATCACCTTGAGCAAATAATCGATCAACGCATTACCCTGGGCGTAGTCGCCTCCACCTTGTCGTGCAATCGATCTCCCATTCACCATATCCATAAGTCTTCCCTTGTGGACCAGAGGGAGATATCCGTCCATCGTCCAGGACATGACGTTCTCCACTCGGGGATCCGTAATCTGCCAAGGCGTATTGGAGAGCAAATCTAACAACAGGACAAGCTTCCCATACTGTTCCAGACCATATGTCCCTGTGTAAGCATGAGCATTGTGAGATATAAACGAGCCGTCTCTATACCATCCATTTCCCTCATCTACAAAGGGATAATTGAGTGCATCGTAATCACTTAACCGATCACGGACTAGTGCCAGACGGCTCCCGTCTTTAATGAGAATGCCTCGTATTACAATCGGTAACGATTCAGACAAGCGATTGGCCCCGTAAGAAGGAGTTGTCGACGTAGCGTATGTCGTCGGATCACTTGCGAATTTGTGAACGGCGTTCATATAATTCGTCCTCTGTTCGGGTGTCAACTCATCATACAGAAGCGTTGTGATGTTAACCAGAACAGTTGGGATGTTAATCTCCCAGTGATGGACATTGACCTGCCAGGTCATCGTATCGCTGTACTGATTCTCGTAGGCCCAGTCCAGACCTGCTGAGAGATCAGCCATCAATTGCGGGTTCTGATACAAGGTAGAGCCTTTGGTCGCGTAAGCTAACGACATGCGGTATAAGCGCTTGAAAGTCTCGTAAATATGGCCCGAAGTCAGATACACCTCCGGTGTTGCGTCGTCCCACAACAGCAATCGCCCTTCGGTCTTATTCATCGAATCCCAAGCAGTTTGCGCAGCAAGCGTAATCTCATCGATACGACTCTGTACTCCTGGATCCGTTACTGGTAATTCGTAAGCGTTCTCTCCAGTCAAAGAATACCGCCATTTCAAACGCAACTGGTCGAACATGTCCCCATTCTGGTTGTTAACCGCTGCATCCTGCGCGGCATTAGCGGCTGACAGCTTGAGAACGCCAGTCGGCAGCCCCGGCAGCAGACTGAATATAAGCGCTATACTAACAAACAGCGAAACGAAGCTTTTCTTTCTCATTTTTTCTTGAACCTCCCCGGTTTAATAAACCATGAATTTATTCCGTCTGAATGTCCAACAAATACGGCAATCCTGTACCAAACTGAACAATAAGATGCATCCTACCAGCAAGAGCCTAACCTTTTTTCATGAACGACATCCTTTCTCATCCAAAATTTGCTCCTTTATCGTATATGGAAGGAGCCCTTTTGGATATGGATCATATTTAATGAATGAATCATTTTCATATTCCTGCATAGGCCGCATCTCCAAAACATGTTATAATGGGATGGCTCGGGAAACGATTCCCGGTCAATCCGATGAAAGCGAAGGTATCTGTGCCGATGTGGAACTAATCCTGATGAACTGGACTCTGAATTTAGGAATACAAAAGTAAGTCCAGACGGGATTGGTATGCTCATTTACACGGATAACCGAAGGCTTCGATCGTGATTCTAACGAATGACGGTTTGCGAACGCGCATGGTTTATTTGAGCAACCTATCCTCTCTGACATCAGGGAGGTTTTTTTATGTTAACTATAGAGAGTATGGATTTGGAACAATCATTTGGCGATCGGCTTTTGTTCAAACAGGAACAACCGCTGAAGCTATATAAAGGGGACCGTCTTGGAATCGTGGGAGCCAACGGCGCAGGCAAAACAACGCTGCTTCACCTGCTGGCAGGAGTAGTAGAGCCGGATGCAGGTACGGTCAGAAGATACGGGACTGTGGCGATGGTTGCCCAGTGGGAGCCAATCGAGGGTGATTACAGCGGCGGAGAAGAAACGCGGCAGCGTCTGGCAGCGGCTTTTGCTGCGCAGGCAGATCTGCTGATCGCCGATGAACCGACGTCCCACTTGGACTTGAATGGTATCTTGGAAGTCGAGCGTATACTCGGCGCTTATCCCGGCACCGTCTTGCTGGTCTCGCATGACAGGGAGCTCCTGGATGCCGCATGCACACGAATCCTCGAGATAGACAACGGAAAGCTCACCCTCTATACGGGAAACTACAGCAAGTATAGGGCTTTTAAGGAAAATGAGCGGGATCGTGCCTGGTTGGAATTTGAGAAATATACGGCCAAGAAGGAGCAGCTGACGGATGCAATCGCCGAGAAAAAGAAGCGAGCTAGCCGCGCGGTAAAAGCCCCGCGTCGATTAAGCAGCTCCGAGGCTCGCATGGGCAAGGATTTCTTTGAAGGCAAAGCGGCCAAAATGGAGAAAAATGCGAAGGCGATTCACCGCCGGCTAGAGAAGCTCGAAGCGGTAGAAAAGCCAATGGAGCTTCCGGCCGTCCGCTTCGATATTCAGGCTTACGAGCCTATTCATGGAAAAGCTGCCATTCGTCTGTCGGGGCTTACCCGTACAGTACCTGTGCGGAAAGAAGAATGCAACCACGTCAGAGAAGACGTGGCAATCGCTCATCGCTTGAACAATGTGTCTCGCGGCAGCGAAAGTGCTGCTGACGCGCGAACCTTATTCCGCGATCTATCGCTTATGATCCGGCCCGGCTCCAAAGTAGCTCTGCTCGGACCCAATGGATCGGGAAAATCAACTCTGCTCAGCATGATTGCCGATCGTTCCGATGGCGTTGGCTTGCCAGGGAGCGCACGGATCGGTTATTTCCATCAGAAGCTGAAAATACTGGACGATGCAGGTACGATCCTGGATAACGTAATGGCCACAAGCATCCATCCGGAATCGACAGTCCGAACCGTGCTGGCAAGGCTTCTTTTTAAGAGAGAGGATGTATTCAAGCGAGTAGAGCTTTTGAGTGGCGGTGAGCGGGTTAAAACGGCCCTGGCCAAGCTATTCTTAAGCAACTGCAACCTTCTCCTATTGGATGAACCGACCAATTACCTGGACCTTCCTGCTAAAGAAGAGCTGGAGAAGGTGCTGATGAGTTATCCGGGCACGATTCTTTTTGCCACGCATGACCGGAGGTTAGCCGCCCAACTTGCCGATAAAGTCCTTAGCTTGGAAGGCGAGCGGTATGTTTGGTTTGATGGGTCCTTTGAGGCGTTTAAGCAAGCAGCCCATGCATCTTCGATAAAATTGGAGTCCAATGCAGGAAATGTTGGCAAGGGCCCCGCGACAGATGCCAAGCTGTCATTAGACGAAGAAGAAGAACTCTTAAGGCTGGAGTTGGAACGCAACACCGTTCTTGCTCGCTTGTCGATGCCGGGGAAACACGACGATACTATCGAGCTTGATCAACGGTTCAAGGTTTTGACCGAACAAATTAAAAATTTGCAAAAATTGAGGAGGCTTTAGTTCTGGACTACCTGATTAATAGCCATTGCTAGTATAGGTTATTTGTGTGGAAAAGACAGTTCTTTCTGGGATAGCAAGTTTTACTACTGGTTATTGGCCTAGTTCTAAGGAAAATCGGTTCACAATGCGGAAATAAGGGATAGTCAGGTTGGCTAATTAGTGCCTGAGCGATGAGATGGCTTAAATAGCCAGTAGTAAAATGGCTTATCTGTAACGGTGTGCCACTATAATCCAAACGGGCGACGATATGCAGAAGGGAAGGAGGAACAACAGCGATATTCTGCTTGAGTAAGGTGGAAATCACACTACAAAAAAGGAGCAGCCTAATGGCATGCTCCTCTTTGTTACGCATTCGGTTCAGTTGCCCCATAATTCATGAGGACCGGACTAAATAACTTTATTGCGGTGACACCTTTGCCAAGTAATCGGCGAGTTGATCGAATGTTCCGCCGTATCCTTGCTGCATGGACTCGAACATTCCCATATAAAATCTGCGCTCTTCCTCTGTTGCGTTAATCGGACCTCCGCGGAGAGTAATCGTCGTTTTTTCATCATTTTCAGAGAATGTCACTTCATTGCGTACTTCCAGCGGGAACGTAGCGCTGAATTCGGGCCGAACGATGTTGCCTTCTGAATCGGAGAACGAATTGACGAACACAATCTTCTCAGGAGCTTCGATTTCATGATAGACAAACTTGCCCCACAACTCAAAGCCATCAGGGGAGCTCATATGGTAGTGAAAGGTGCCGCCCGGGCGGAAGTCTAACTTGGTATAGCCCATTTCCAAGTCTTTTGGCCCCCACCATTTCTTCAGATGCTCGACCTCTGACCATACCTTGAACACGAGTTCGCGCGGGGCGTTGAAGACTCGTGTTATCACAAAATCATTGTTGTCCACATCCGTTGTTACGTTGTTTGATACATTGTCTGCAGCCATGTTAATCCTCCAAACCTGAATAGGAATTATTGAATCAAGCTTACTTGATGGACTTAGCAGATTGACCGGAACTCTGTGTGCTCGAACATTACTTATTTCCCTCGTTTTTCTCCTTTTGTTGCAGTTCACGAAGATAAATGTCCAAGTTATCGAATTTCTCTTCCCAAATGCGGCGGTAATTATCCAGCCAAGTATCCAGTTCTTGGAGTGGCTGAGCCCGCAATTTGTAAATTCTTTTATTAGCCGCTGGTTGCACTTCCACAAGACCGGCATCACTAAGAACACGAAGATGTTTGGAGGTTTGTGGTTGGTTGAGATCAAGCCGCTCCGCAATTTCTCCGACAGGCAAGGGTCCATCACGCAACAGCTCAACAATATCGAACCTGTTGGGTTCGGCAAGTGCACTGAAAGTCATAACATTCATAAGTAAATCTACTCCAAACGATATTCTTACTTACAATATACCCGAAACGGAATATATCTGTCAAGGAATAAAGGAAAGACGAGCTGGATTTACCCAGTCTCGTCTTTGCACTCACATCCATGAAGTCAACCAACTGGCTTCGGTTAGACAACACTGCCGCCTTCTGGCTCTTCCTGCGGCATTTTGTTGGACGTGCGGAGCGGAATCTCTCTAAGGAAAAAGGTTAAGATCATAGCAATCACAACCAAAGCGGCTCCAGCTAAGAAGACCGTTGTCAGGGATGCGCTCAAAGCGTCGCGAAGCGTATCGATCATTTGAGTAACAACCGGTTGAATATCCTGTGGAAGCGTCCGCTGCAGCTCCTCGAGCTTGGGTTGATCCAGAAGCATCTCAGGGTTATGGAACGCAGCTAATTGCTCTGCCGTCTTAGGATCGAGCTTGGTGAAATCGAAGCCATTCTCGGATGTAGCCGCCTCCTGCATGTTTTTAATCAATCGGGACTGCATCAGCGTTCCCATAACAGCGATTCCGATCGTCCCTCCAAGATTCCGGAACAATTGAGAGGATGCCGTGGCTACACCGAGCTGTGCGGGACTGACCGCGTTTTGGACCGTTAGCGAAAACACCGGCATACCTACGCCGAGACCAACACCAAATACGATCATCGCTATAACAGCTAACCATACCGTGTTCATAAACGCCATGATAAGCATACCGGCTATCATGATCGGCATCCCAATGACCGCATAACGTTTATATTTGCCTGTTTTGGTAATCCATCTACCGGTTACCGCGCTGACGACAACCATAGCGATCGACATCGGCATCGTAACATAACCGGAATATGTCGGTGATATCCCTTCTACACCTTGCACGAAGAAAGGAAGGTAAATGAGCGCCCCCATCATGCCTGCATTCATAAGGAAACCTATACTGTTGGAGATTGTAACGATGTCATTTCGGAACAGCGATAAAGGCAGGACCGGACTCGTTGCTTTCCTCTCAATGAGGATAAACACGATAAGAAAGATTACCGCCGCTGCGAATAAACCTATAATTTGTACCGATCCCCAATCATATTTCGTTCCAGCCCAAGAGAAACCGAGCAGGAGCGCGATAATGGTTAAACTAAGGAAAAACGAGCCTGCATAGTCAATTTTCTCCGATGCCCTTCTTTCCACCTTCGGGAAAAGGAGGAGAATCATTACAAACGCGATGATCCCTACCGGGAGGAAGATCCAAAAAAGCCATTTCCACTCCATATTGTCCACTAGCCAACCGCCGAGCGTCGGTCCGAGAACACTGGAGAACCCAAAGATCGCCATCATCATCCCGGTCCACTTCCCACGCTCACGCGGCGAGAACAAGTCACCGACCGCAGTGAACGCGGATGCCATAATAATACCGGCCCCGATCCCCTGAATGCCTCGGTAGGTGATCAATTGGAATATATCTTTGGAAAAACCACTTAAAAATGCCCCGATGAGAAAAAAAACGATACCGGCAAGGATGAACGGTTTGCGCCCATATATATCTGATAGTTTACCGACAAGTATTGTAGCGATAGTTGAAGTAAGCATATAGATCGTGATAACCCAAGTGTAATATTCCATGCCTCCAAGAATAGCAATGATTCGAGGCATAGCGGTGCTCACAATGGTTTGATTAATAGCAGAAAAGAACATAGCCACCATTACCGCGAGCATAATGGTCACTTTTCGCTTGTGGGACAACTCTTCCATAAATGTAATCTCCCTTTAATATAAATGTGGCTTAATATTTAACCAACCTATTCCGCCCTGTTATTTGGACTCACCATTTTTTCCAACAATTCGGCGATTAATAGCCTCTCCGTCGGTTCAAGCCGGGATAAATAAGTTCCTATAGTTTCGTTCCTCTGCTGAATGGCTTTTTCCAATACTTCTTTTCCAGCCGGAGTGACTTGAACCAGCACAGACCTACGATCCACGGTATCATGGGTTCGCTTCACAAACCCGTGCTTCTCCAATCGGTCGATCATGACCGTTATCGCACTAGGTTTAACCTCCAGCTTCTCCGCCAGAAGAGTCAGCTTACATGTTTCCTGTTGGTTGATGTAATACAACACGTATATCTGAGGTCCCGTGACTTGGGAGCCTAATTTCTTCAGTAAGTCGGAATTGACACCGCGTTTAAGTGATTCCAGAGCAATTTGAACCCGATGTAATAACGAATCCATATTTGATGCCCCCTTCCATTCCGCGAATTTTATTCAATAGATTTATATTTAACATGTTTAAATATAAACCTGCTTCAATAAAAATGTCAAGTATTAAAGCTTTCCCTCAGGAGAAACAAATTATCGCCCCGTATTAGTCCTTTTTCAAAAAAGAGCGCAAAAAAGAGCTGATATGAAATCTCAGCTCTAATAAAAATATGATTTTCTAACCAGACTACTGCATATCCTATTGCTTGTCCGGCCCTGCCTCTAACGTGATCGACTCGCCAGGTTTCAATGCCTTGCCTTCGATGCCTCGGTTGGCGAGAAGCTGAACGAAGTTCTCCCCATCCTGCTGGATCAGCTCGAACGTATTGTAATGAACGGGAATTACCCGCTTCGCGTTCAACCATTCTGCCGCCTCTGCCGCATCCTCCGGTCCCATCGTATACAAATCACCGATAGGTAGGAAAGCCAGATCTATTTTATTCTTTTGGCCAATCAATCTCATGTCGGAGTACAGATTAGTATCGCCTGCATGCAAAATCGTAAGCCCATTCCACCGGATGAGAAGACCTGAAGGCATGCCCGCATAGACAATCTCCTTAGTATCATGAAGCACGATGCCCGAGCTGTGGAACGCAGGCACCATTTGAACCTCAGCAAATCCAAGGGATAGCTTGCCCCCGATGTTCATATCCCTGACGCGTACGCCCTGCCAGCTCATATAGGTCGCTAGCTCGTGAATCGCTATAAGCGTCGCGTCATTCTGCTTCGCGATGGTGACAGCGTCTTGAATATGATCTCCATGAGCGTGTGTCAGCAGCACATATTGCGCCCGGATGCTCTCCGGATGGACGGAGGCTGTTGGATTGTCCGTCAAAAAAGGATCAATAATAATCGACTGCCCACCGCTCGTCAGTTGAATGCAAGAATGACCATGGTACTCTACTTTCATTCAGATAACCTGCCCTTCTCTAAGAATTCATCATGCCAATATCATTATATCCTACGTATCGCGCTGGCGCAGCTTCATGCTCATTCAAAGATTAGGAGGCTGCTCTATTTTTGTATATACTTCAGGTAGAGGAATAACTTCAGAATGAGGGTGAACTTACGTGATTTACTTACTGCCTTTAATGCTGGAACGGGTCGGTATACTATTGATATTCGTATTCTTACTCTCCAGAATGAGGTCTTTTCGTCAAATTATTCATAATGAGCATGGCTTTAAAGAAAAAATGATGTTGATCGTGGTGTTCGGAACATTCGGGATTATCAGTAACTATACAGGAATAGAAATTCACCAAGGCTTAATTGCATCCCAAGTTTGGCAGACAGAGGTAGACTACGACAGCGCCCTAGCCAATACAAGAATCCTGGGAGTAGCTCTCGGCGGCTTACTTGGAGGCCCTCTTGTCGGATTTGGCGTTGGTATGATTGCCGGTTTTCACCGTTTCACATTAGGAGGCTATACAGCCGTTGCTTGCGGCATTTCGACGTTATTAGCAGGTATTGTAACTGGGCTGCTCGGGGAACACCTTAGAAAAAATAGAAAGAACACGCTGTGGCATGCGGTAGCAATCGGCATCATAATGGAGTGTATCCAGATGGGGATTATTCTACTCGTTGCCAAACCTTTTGAAGCTGCGCTTGAGCTCGTCCAAGTCATAAGCATTCCAATGATTACAATGAACGGATTCGGTACGCTTTTGTTCATGTTAATCATTCAGTCTATATTGCAGGAAGAGGAACGCACGCGTGCCTTGCAAACGAATAAGGCGCTTTATATAGCTCATCAAACGCTTCCGTTTTTCCGACAAGGGTTAAATGCCCATTCTTGCAGAGAAGCAGCAGCAGTAATATTAAAAAGCACAAATGCAGACGCTATCTCCATTACGAATAAAAGTCAAGTTTTGGCTCACGTCGGAACTGGCTCTGACCATCATGTTCCCATGCAAAGCCTGTCCACTCAATTAACGAAAAATGCGCTGGAACAAGGACGAGTATTAAAGGCGAAATCGCGGGAAGAAATTCAATGCTTTCATGAACACTGCCCCTTGCAAGCCGCTATTGTGCTCCCGCTTAAGGTTCATAATGAAACTGTCGGGACGTTAAAGCTTTATTTTAAGAATCCGAACCAGATGGATCAGGTCGAACAGGAGCTGGCCGAAGGATTAGGCAAGCTGTTCTCCACTCAATTGGAATTGGGTGAGGCAGAACTGCAGAGCAAATTGTTAAAGGATGCCGAAATTAAAGCGCTGCAGGCGCAAGTTCATCCTCATTTCTTGTTTAACGCAATCAATACGATATCCGTGTTATGCCGCACCGATTCTGAAAAAGCGAGACAGCTCTTGCTGCAGTTGAGCGTGTTTTTTCGGAGCAATCTGCAGGGAGCACGTCAGATGCTCATTCCTCTGCATAAGGAGTTGGAGCATGTAGAGGCGTATTTATCTTTGGAAAAAGCTCGCTTTCCCGATAAATACACAGTAAGTGTAGCTATTGAGCCTTCGCTTGAGGAGGTGTTGATCCCGCCGTTTACGCTCCAGCCGTTAGTGGAGAACGCCGTCCGCTACGCCTTTTCCAAAAGAAGAGGACATGTTTCCATTAAGGCCTATCAAGAAGAGGATAAGATGATTCTTATTACGGAAGACAACGGCAATGGAATGCCTTCCCATTTACTAGATACCCTTGGTAAACACACCGTCAAATCAACAGAAGGAACCGGAACCGCTTTATATAATATCAGCAAACGAATGAAGGAAATATACGGTGAGGATGGTGCCTTTCATATAGAAAGCGAACCGAATGTCGGCACTAAAGTAGTAATCACCGTACCATTAAATAGTCATAAGTGGGGTGATCGGCATGTTGAAAGCTTATATAGTTGACGATGAACCGCTGGCCCGAGATGAACTCAGCTACCTTCTTCGCCGCAGCAAAAAGGTAGAGATCGTAGGGGAAGCTGAATCCATTGATACTGCGCTTACACAAATTCAAGATCTCAAGCCTGACATCGTATTCGTCGATATTCAGCTTGCTGAACACAGCGGATTGGATTTAGCTCGTCAGCTATTAGACTTGAATCACCGGACGGAAGTTGTGTTTGCGACGGCTTTTGATGAGTATGCTCTCAAAGCGTTCGAACTAAACGCCGCGGACTACATTCTCAAGCCTTATGATGAGCGCCGAATCCAACAGACGGTTGAGAAGGTGGCCAGGCTGCAGGAGCTTCGAGAAAGCCGTGTGACCCTTAACCTTTCCCAGAAATCCAATACGGCGGATAGGGTCGAAAAGTTAGCATTCACCGTTGATGAACGCATTTTATTAATCCCGATAAGCAAAATTGTATATATCAGTTCTGTCGAAGGGAAGACGGTCATAGCAACGGATGAACAGCAATATAAAGTGAATGAACCGCTTATGGCTTTTGAGCAAAGACTCCATAGCACTTCGATTGTTCGTGTCCATCGCTCCTTTCTTGTAAATTTAGACAGTATTGTTGAAATCCAGCCCTGGTTCCACTCTACTTATACCCTGATCATGAAGGACGGATCAAAGGTGCCGGTAAGCCGAACTTATATAAAAGAGCTGCGCCAACGTATTGGATTTTGATGATATCTCTTCTTATTTAGAAAAAACGGTTGCATTTGAATCCTTATTTTTTGCTGCTCACTCCCCAAACTTTGCGTTTTATCCTGAAAACTTAAAGACGTCGATTTCATTAAGTATGATGGGTAAATAAATGTTATAGAGATATAGGGAGGGTAAAAAATGAATGCGATTACAATAGTAGTAGGTTCTATTTGTATTTTAATGATTGCATATCGGTTGTATTGCACATTTATCGCGGTAAAAGTTTTGAAGCTCAACGACTCTATTCCAACACCAGCTCACACATTAAACGACGGTAAAGATTATGTTCCTACCAACAAATGGGTCTCATTCGGCCATCACTTTGCAGCCATTGCCGCAGCAGGTCCTCTTGTCGGTCCGATCTTAGCTGCACAATTCGGTTATCTTCCCGGTTTACTTTGGCTGCTGATCGGGGCCGTAATCGGAGGAGCGGTTCATGATGCCGTTGTCCTGTTCGCCTCCATGCGGAAGCAAGGGAAATCGTTGTCAGAAGTAGCCAAAGAGGAATTGGGTCCGGTCGCAGGGTTCTGTACGGGCTTGGCGATGCTGTTCATCATTACGATTACAATGGCCGGTCTGTCCATGGTCGTTCTGCATGCGCTAGAGAACAATCCTTGGGGAACGTTCGCCGTAGGAATCACCATTCCGATCGCGATTGGTGTAGGTATTTTCTATAAGAAAACAGGAAATTTAAAACTGGCTTCCACCGTTGGTTTCATTCTTCTAATGGTCGGAGTTTTTATGGGTCCTTCGATTCAAAACACCGTCATTGGCGATTGGTTAACCTTTGATACGAAGACACTATCCATTATTTTGCCCGTGTACGCTTTCTTTGCGGCAGCATTACCTGTATGGCTGCTTCTGGCGCCTCGCGACTATTTGAGCAGCTTTATGAAGATCGGAGTCTTTATCGCTCTCATTATCGGCGTCTTTATTATTAACCCAGCCATTCAGTTCCCTGCTGTAACGGAATTCATCCATGGCGGCGGTCCTATCATCGCTGGTCCTGTCTGGCCCTTTATCTCTATTACGATTGCATGCGGTGCCATCTCCGGATTTCACGCCTTTATCGGATCCGGTACAACACCTAAAATGCTGAATCGCTGGAGCGACATTAAAGTAGTAGGTATGGGAGCGATGTTAGTCGAATGTGTCGTCGGAATCATGGCATTGATCGCCGCAACAGCGCTTCATCCGGCCGATTATTTTGCCATCAATTCCACTCCGGCCGTATTCCAAAAATTAGGTATGGACGTTGTCAACTTGCCTCAGCTTAGCCAGGAAATCGGGTTGAATCTGGAAGGAAGAACAGGCGGGGCAGTTACACTTGCTGTCGGCATGACTTACATCTTTACGAAAATCCCTTGGTTCGCCAATCTCGCGCCTTATTTCTTCCAATTCGTCATTATGTTCGAAGCCGTATTTATTTTAACCGCTATCGATGCAGGAACTCGCGTTTCCCGTTATCTCATTCAGGATTTCTTCGGCGAAATGTACAAGCCTTTGAAACGTACGGATTGGATTCCTGGAACGATCTTTGCCAGCGCACTTGCATGTTCTTTTTGGGGGTATCTGCTCTTCTCAGGCGATATTGGTTCGGTGTGGGCGTTGTTCGGTGTCTCCAACCAATTAATGGCCTCGATCGGACTCATCATAGGTGCAACCGTCATCTTGAAAATTGCCGATAAGCGCCGTTATATGCTCACCTGTCTCATTCCCCTCGCGTATCTGTTTGTTACAGTCAACGTTGCGGGGTATTGGATGGTCAAGAATGTGTACCTCAATCCGAACGCAGCCGGGTATAACGTAGTCAATGGCGTTCTATCGATCATCATGCTAGTTTTAGGCCTTATCATCCTTGTCACAGCGATTAAAAAATGGATATCCATTTTTCAATCTCCACGTGATAAGATCGAGTCGTTAGCGGCATAGGCAATATATAAAAAAGGTCCTTTATTGGGCCTTTTTTTAGGATAAGTCTCAATTCCAGCGTGTTCCCCCTTCCAAAACTTTATTGATCGCCTCGACAACCCTGTCCGTTTGAATTGGTTTCACGATGAAGTCCTTCGCACCGGCAACGATAGCATCAAGAACCAAGGACTGTTGTCCCATGGCTGAGCACATGATGATTATGGCCTGCGGATCCATCTTACGCAGTTCTCTAGCGGCGGTTACACCGTCCATGTCCGGCATCGTGATATCCATAGTCACCAAATCGGGTTTCATCAAGGGATACAGCCTGAGAGCTTCCACACCATTGGATGCCTCGCCTACCACTTCATGCCCCATGCTTAAGATAATATCTTTGATAATCGTCCTCATAAAGATCGTATCGTCTACAACCATCACTTTTGCCATGAAGTACACTCCTCCCCATTCAATCGCTAATGATCTTCGACGTATGTTCCGACGCTTCGTTGATCTTTTCCGCGAGCTCCAGCCCGTTCATTCCTCGGCATTTCAACTCTACTCTTTTCATTCTATCGTTATTCCCTCACAATAAACTCACAAGAAGGACTCTTGAAATCAAAAAAGGGACTATCCTTCAGCAGCCTTTCTGCTTAGGGATAGCCCAGCCATTACAATTTCTTTGTGTCGAACTAACATCTGACCATGTAGAAGTATCTACACCGGTTAATGGGCCATGCGGAGAGCTTTCTTAAGTTCCTACTTTTAGCTATTCTTCCAATGAGCCGCTGTTTCGATAACGAACGATTCGAAAGAACGCGGCTCCCGATTTAAGATTTCGCGTTGAAGCTCAAAATCGCGTTCAGTCGCCACTAACCCCTTATCTTGGAAATACCGATACATAATTTTAAAGTCTTTTGCCATCCAATCCGGCAGGACGGTTCGCGATTGTTCAAACCACACGTCCAAATCGTCTCCGCCATAGCGGATTTCCTCTCCTAAGATACGGCTGTAGATGTCTGCGGTCGAATTTCCTGTCAATGGATCCGGACCGATAATCGGATACTCTTTGCCCGCATAACCATTCCGTAGGAGCGCATTCACGGCAGCATCCGCAATATCCCTTACATCTACGCGATTTAGTCCGATAGAACCGATCGGCTGCGGATAAATTCGATAGTGAAGAATCGCTTCCCGATAAAAGTAATCATTCTGATAAAAATTATTGGGACGCAAAATGGTATACATGACTCCGGACTGCCGAATGGCTTCTTCAATTGGAATTTTGCTTTTGAAATGGGGAATATGTTTGGAATCTTCCGGCATCGGCACCGATAAATACACGATTTTTTTTACACCTGCTTTTTTGGCTTCTTCGACCGCTCTTAGACCCTGAGCGGTTTCCGTAGGAGAGAGGGCGTTTAGTAAAAATAATGCATCAGCTTGATAAAAATCCGCTTCCAGAGTATCAGGCGATTCCAAATCTCCCGGACATATGCTAACAGAGTCGGGCAAGCGGTTTGCAGCATCGGGATTCCGGGTCAGTACCCGAACCTCTTCTCCCTGTTTCGCCAAGTTTGCGACCACTTGACTTCCAACCGTACCTGTACCGCCTACCACAAGAACTTTCATGTTTAATTCACCTCACGTTTATGATACAGCTTCTAACGACGACTTTAATTCCAGCCAAATATTCGAATCCAAACGGCTCTCCGCCAAATGCAGAACGGCCTCATAAGCTTCCCGAGGGGCAAAACGTTTCATGCCGCTTAACATCGCGAACCTATCCATATGTGTGATTGCGGGAAGCATATAGTGAAGGAATATCATCATGGCGTGCGGTGGGATGGAAGATCGTATTTTATCGGAATATTCATGGAGCTGTTCATCGGTCAGATTGGCCCATAGCGCATCCATTCCGGGCCCTTCTTCGTTCTGCAGGTGCATGAAATATTCGGCCGTGAAGCGGGTTAAGTCTCTGCCCAACTGGTACCACAAACTGCTGCGTTCTTCTGATGAAATCTCCGTATGCTCTAGTTGATTTGCCAACGTAACGATGTTATCAAGCTTCATATCCAACACTTCGTGTTCATCTTCCAACCGCTTTGCCGTCTCCGGCGCATATTGCATGTATGGATCGTTCAGATGCAGATCTTCATCATGGGCATGAGCTTCCAAGATGATGACGACCCGTTTGAATTCCTCAAGAAACGACTTCAATCCTTGATCATCGGATAAGATATCAACCGATCCCGTTTGAAAACAAAGGCTGCTTAAGGCAAAGCGGAGTCCCTTGTGAACGGGCCCGTAAAGATCATAACGATTGTACATTGAAATACTCTCCTTTGTTATTTGATTTGCTGCTGCTCTTCATCGGTAATAAGAAAACCATTTGACCAGATAAAATCGAGTTGTTGTAGTTTATTTAGAAGTTTAGTAAAATTTTGATTAGTAAAATGCTGTATTTTTATCCTGCTATATCCCCTTTGCTGATGGATTTATAATAAGGCATCCTCATCCGAATCCAGTGCATGTAACCACTAAATTCCGCGTGTGGTTTCATATCCACTGATGATATGACTATATAAGGAAAAACAGGATCGGGATAGATCCTTACGTATACTCAAAAGTATATAATCTGATATCAGTACGCAGATGGAGGCTTTGATGAGCAGCTTTGGTGAGGAGATTCGACGATTAGAAGAGAGTTTTTTTGTCGGGCGAACAATGGAGCTCGAGTTGTTCAGAAATTTCGTGTTCAACCCGGAAAGTAAAGCACGCATTTTAAATGTCAGCGGCACAGGGGGAATCGGAAAAAGCTCCTTGCTGGATCAGTTCCGACGAATTTGTGACTACGAAGGAGTTCCTTTCTTTCTTTTGGACAGCATGGATTTTACCAAGACACCGAAAGGATTTGCCTCACGGTTGCTCGCCGTTTTAAATACTGAAGTTCTCGAGGAATGTCGGGAAGAAGAGTTATTGCAGAAAGCTGCGCAGCAGCTTTCTCATCGGGCTCAGGCTGGTCGCTTGGTTTTTGTTATCGATACGTATGAAGAGATGAATGAGCTTGATGATTGGCTCCGTACTTCCTTTTTAGTTAGATTATCAAACCGTATCCTGATCGTGTTATCTGGACGCTTCCCGTTAAAAGGAGGCTGGGTTTCATCCCCGGCATGGAGAAGAGTTATCAAATTTGTACCATTGTCACCGTTTGATTACGAAACCTGTGAACAATACACTTCTATTTATGGTGAACATCACGTAAGCTTCGTTCGGAAGTCATATATGATTACGAAGGGCCATCCATTAGCGTTATCCCTTTTCATGGGCTTAAATGAATTGGGAGGAATGAGGGGGGAACAGGAGCCTGAATCCCTTTTGTGGAATGAAACCTTTAAAGAAATTGCCGGTCAGTGGATGCGAGAGATTCCGGACTCAACCCTACGGGAACTATTGGAAGCGGTAACCATGGTCTGTGTGTTCAACCAAGAGCTCCTCGAAACTATGCTCGAGAAGGAGATAAGCAACGAAGAGTTTGACAAACTCATTCATCTTTCCTTTGTTAGAAAAAGTGAGCGAGGATGGTATCTGCATCAGGTACTCCGAAAAGCACTCTATCAGGATTTCAGACTAAAAAAGCCGCAAATCTATAATCAGCTTTGGCAGCGAAGCGTAAACTACCAGTATAGCCTCTTAACCTCACGGCATGTTTCCTTGGAAGAGAGAAATCTTCTCCTGTTGGATTTTATTTATATCGTGGGGGAGCCTAGTTTTCGGGCTATGTTTTTCGATGATGCTGTTGATCAAACGTATTATATTGAAACGGTTCACCCGGATAATCTGCATGAAGCCGAACAATATGTTCAGGATGTCCTTGCGAATCTTGAAGATTATATCCAGGAGATGTACGATCCAGTTACAAATGAAAAGCATATCTATAAAATTCCTAAGGCTGTCAATGAGAAATGGTTTACGTCAATGCAGCTATCCGAACTGATTTCACTCGGAAGCGATGTGGTTAGGCTGCTTAAGAATGAAAAACACGAAGCGGTTGGCCTTTTCGTCTACATTCCCATTCATCGTGGTTCTCTTCGGCTGCTGGAACAAAACCCGATTACCCAGTCCTATTTCCGCGTCTTATCTAAACAGCAGCGGGATAAGCTGAACGTAACGCCTGAGTCACCGGCAGGATGGTTTCAATATATGATCGATTTTTCAAAGGACGGTAGCGCAGCCGCCCGGTTTATGTACTTTCAAACCTATCTTTCCTACTATTTGAAAGGCGGGCTCATGATTTATACCGCTCCAATGCAATACAACCAGGAAGCGGTGAAAGGAATCGGATATGTGGAGGTGCCTAGAGCCAAACATAAAGGTTTTGGTCCCGATTTCCCGGCACCTGTATTTGTGCTCGATTTTAGGGAAGACAAAGAGATGAAGAAATTTGTGAAGAATCTTTATCAGTCCACAGAAGACGACAACGAAACGACCAATCTGGATGCTGTTTTATCGGGACTGACTCCTCGTGAACGAGACATTGCTCTTCTAACAAGGACTTGTTCATCCAACCTGGAAATAGCCCAGAAGCTTTATTTAGCGGAAGTTACAGTAAAAAAGGGTCTGAGCCGAATTTACGAGAAGCTTGAAGTGAAAGGCAAAGCGGAGCTGGTCAAAAAACTAATGAGCTGAGCCTAAGGAGAAGCCTCTGGGCTTTTTTTATTGCGATTCGTGCGGAAATATACGCATGATTTATACTTTTTATCAGTAATGATGCATTAAACATCTTTCCATTCAGAATTGCAATCCCTGGCTGCAAAAAAATCGATAAAAGAGCAGAAAAGCGAATTGACGAATCAGATTAGAGCAGCGGCTGCTGTCGGTTGGCATGAGCTTCGCAGTACATACAAAATCAAGTTGTTCGAATGGATCCAGCTTTAGTTCGCGGATCGTAAATGAATCCAAACCTACTTTCACAATCACTCCATCATCTGCCGGAAAGCTTAATCGCCATCCCGTCGGCTCCCGCATTTTATAGGGTCATGATCCCGAAACCGCCATCTACATGAATTTGCGCTCCCGTAACAAAGCTGGATGCCTTATCTGAAGCCAGCCATATGGCCGCGCCTTGCAGTTCTGCGGGATCTCCGAAACGACCCATCGGGGTCTGCCTCATAATTGCTTCCACACGGTCTGGGGACAATACTTCACGGTTTTGAGCCGTCGGGAAAAACCCGGGTACAATCGCGTTTACACGCACTTTACCAGGAGCAAATTCACGAGCCAAAAATTTGGTCACATTGTTTACAGCAGCTTTCGAAGCGGAATAAGTAAATACACGTGACAGTGGCGTTTCCGCGGATACTGAAGAAATGTTGATAATGCTGCCGCCTGTTCTTTGCTTCAGCATCCATTCTCCGAACACCTGACAAGCGAGTACAATACTTTTCAAGTTGATTTCGATAAGCGAATCCCATTCTTCCATCGTAAGTTCAAAAAAAGGAGTCGTGCTAATTTTGCCTGGACAGTTCATCAGCACATCAACATGCCCTGTCCAAGTCAGAACACTCGATAAAACGTTCTGCAAATCGTCTTTGCTCGTTGCTTCGGCCTTAAAGCACCGGGCGCTGCCGCCTGCATGCTCAATACGTTTTCGTACCTCTTCGCATTTCCCCATATTGCGGCCAACCACCGCAACATCGGCTCCATATGCACCGAGCGCTGCCGCCATCGAACCACCCAACGTACTGTTGCCACCAACCACGACTGCTGTCTTCCCCGATAAATCAAATAAATTCATTTTTATCCCCCATTCAAAAAAACGTCGCAAGCTGAAGCGTGACGATCTGCCACAGGTTCACGACCAGTGAACCGGCGAGGCGGTCCGCGGCGACGGCAAGCGACGGCTGATCCATGCGGTTTCCGAGCAAATCGACCACGTTTGCCGCAGCAACATCGAAATGGAAGACAAGGCGCACAAGGGAGCTTCTCCCCACCGTTTCGTACTTTGCCGCCGCATTGGTCCTCTAGTAAAATGATTATCTATTCTTATACCATTCGTTTACTTCCTGGGTTATTTGCTCTCCACCTTTAGCTGCCCTATTCTTGTCATTCGCATATTTGTTGCCTTTTCATTTCAAAGGATGCTGAAGTTTAGCTGTTAATAAACGATTCTGTAATATTCCAAAATCAGGATTTGTTTTGTATTCTAACTTTGTTATCCCTATACTCGATTGGAGATAATCCGGTATGTTTTTTAAAGACTGTGCTAAAATGGGCTATATTCTTATACCCGACGCTTGCCGCCACCCGGGAAATGACGGCGTCCGTTTCCTGCAGCAGCTCTACGGCTTTCGCCACCCGAACTTCGATCAAGTACTTGTTCATGTTTTTCCCCGTTACCTTCTTGAAGATGGTATTTAAATAATTGGGGGACATATAGACCTCACACGCGATATCGTTCAGCGAAATGGCTTCCATGTATCGTTTCGTAATAATTCCTTTGGCCGTTTTCACAATTTTATCCATGCGTGTAAACGCTTCCAATCCATTAAAATCGTCGTAAAACATGATCGGGTCCTTGCCAAGAATCGTACCGAGCTTCATCGTTTCGAGCGTCTGCGCATAACAATCGGCAAGCTGATGCGGATCGGTGACCGGATTGCTGACTCCGATTACCAAATCGGCATGGATCCGAGCCCGGATCCAGTCCCGAAGCTGCGCACCGATCCGTTCCATCACCGCTTTATTGTGCAATACATGCTGATCTTCGTTAAGCAGTAGCAGAAACTCCCCTTCCCGGTTCAAAAACAGCTTACCGCCATCAAACATCGCCTGGCGCTCCTTCAATAAGTTCCCGAGAAGCAGGTTGTTCCGCTGCTTCGCAATATCGTCGCTTTCCCCGTCGTCCGATAACGTCACGATACGCGCCAGCATGAGCGCATATGCCGATTTCGGATCGCTAAGGCCGAGGTCCTCCGGCACATTATTGCTCTTGTGCAGACCATACAAAAGCGCTTTGAACGTATTCTCTTCCCGGTACGCCTTGCTTTCTTCCCATTTGTTGCGAATGAGCTCCTCTGCCCTGAGTTTATTCTGCTCCTGCAAGCATAGACCGGCAACTTTCCTTAACGCGTCAGTAATTTCCGCAATCGTATACGGCTTCAATATATATTCGCACACTTTGGATTTAATCGCTTCCAGGGCGAAGTTGAAATCTTCGTAGCCGGAGAAAAAGACGATCTTGAGCGATGGGTACTGCTCGCTCACCTGCTTGGCGAGTTGAATGCCGTCCTTCAGAGGCATCTTGATATCGGTCAATAATATATCCGGCTGATGGGTCCCGACGAGCTCCCACGCCTGAACCCCGTCTTCCGCCGCCCCTGCCACCTCCATACCGAGGGCCGCCCAATCAATGCTATTGACCAGTCCTTCCCGTTCGATCGCGGCGTCTTCGGCAATCACGATTTTCAACATACGCTCGCCTCTTTCCGTTTACATTTGACTTGTGGCTGGTATGACGATCGTCACCTTCGTACCGGCTCCTACTCTACTCGTGATGTGTAAGCCGAACGCGTTACCGAAATACAGCTTGATTTTACTGTCGATATTCGTAAGACCGTAACCGGAGGCGACATGATGACCGGAGACGAGCTTCGCCTGCAGGTTCTCATCCATGCCGCAGCCGTCATCTTCCACTTCGAATACGATATGCTCACCATGCTTCCGAACGGATACGACTATCGTGCCTGTTTTCTTATGTTCTTCAATTCCGTGGATAATGGCATTTTCTACGATCGGTTGCAAAATCATTTTCGGCGTAACATGAAGGAGCACCTCTTCGTCGACGGAAAACCGAAACGAAATGTTGTCTTTGACCCGAATCTGCTGAATGTAGACGTAATACCGGATGTGATCCAGTTCTTCTTTGACGGAAATGATTTCCTTGCCGTTACTGAGTGCGATCCGATAATATTTGGCGAGCGCGTTGACTGTTTGTGAAATATCCTCCGCACCAATTCCTATGGCCATCCAGTTGATCGTGGAAAGCGTATTGTACAGAAAATGGGGGTTGATTTGCGCCTGAAGCACCTTCATCCGGGAGGCAAATTCGTCCGATTTCATCTCACTGATTTCTTCGATATTTTTGTTCAATTTCCGCATCATCAATTGGAACACTTTGTTCATTTCGCCGATTTCGTCGTTGCTTCTCGTATCGATCTGAAGGTCATCGAACACCCCTTTGCTCACCTTCATCATCTCGTCCGTCAGCCGGCTCAGCCGTTTCGTAAAAAAATAAGACAACCCATAAATGACGACAACGCCGAGCACAATGAGCAAAACGGACAAGGTGAGGATGTAATCGCCGACTTCGTTGGACAGCAGCAGCGCCCCTTCGATCGGCGCTACACCCGCCATCGTCCAGTTGCCGCTGACACTCTTATCATAAACGACCAGATGAGGTTCACCATCGATCGTTTCCGTAAAATAACCGGATTCGCCGGACATTTTGTAGGCAAATGGGATTGTTTGATTGAACAGTCCGATCAATCGATCGCTCTGACGAAACAGGATACTGCCTTGCTCGCCCAGCACATAAGCGTTGCCTTCCGTGAACAAATCGAAATTTTTGATCTGGTTGAACAAGTATCCCGGATCGATTTCGAGCGAAACGATCCCATACACTTCGTCGTTGAGCTTGTTGCGCAGCGCCTTGGCGGCCACGAGCTTCAGTAGTTTCTCGCCGTGAAGGTCGTAGCGGCGGATGGTCCATAATACGCTAGTCGACGTGCTCGACAAGACCTTCTGTTTCCACTCCTGATCCTCGATGTCGGATTCCTTGTAAATGCTGCCCGAGAATGTATTTTGGCTGAAATTGTACACCTTCACCCGCGGTACATATTCGTACGTGTTCAACAGCGACTCGACAAAATCCTTCAATCGTTTATTGACCATATATTCGTCGAATTTGTCACCGCTGTCCTGGGTAAGCAGCTCCTGAAATTCGTCGCTGATGTAAAACGTGTTGATAACCCTTTCGTAATTTTTCATGCGGTAATCGAGCGTCACATTCGCTTGCTTCAACACTTCCCTGTAAGCGCCACTGGACAGCTGATCCAGATAAGTTCCCGCCTTTTTGTAAGAAAAGAAACTGATGCTGACCAGAAACACCACAAAAATCAACCCAAAAAAAACAAGCATCTTGTTGCGCAGCTTCGTATACACCACATCCTCTGGATAGCGCCGTAAACAGGCTTCTTATGCAAAAGTATAACAGATAACCAACCGATGCGGATAAGCCTAAAAGAGCGTAAATGTACCCATTTTCCCAGCAAGCGACAGAAAATGAGTACATTGTTCATCATTCGGAATATGAAGCGTAAGCCGCTAGAATCGCCGGATCAGCAGGTGCTCCCCTGTCAAACTTTCTCCGATCGTCTCGAACCCGCATTTTTGGTAAAGCGCCTGGCCGCGACGATTCGTTGTGTGCGTGGTCAGCAAAATGCCCCCCTTGCCGTGGGATTGCGCCATATCGATAGCGAAGGCCATCATGTCGGAGCCGAGGCCGCGCCCTTGCCAGGAGTCGGCGACAGCTATTCCGAACCACGGTACGCTTCTGCTCCAATCCCAGAAGAACAAATATCCGACCATGCTCTCTCCATTCTCATCGCGAGCGCCGACCAAAAACCGGCACGTCTCCGCGTTCGCCAAATCCGGACCGGTCAGTTGCTCGGTAACTTCTCTTGTAAAAGGATGCGGGTGAAAAAGAGAACGTGAATCGTCCGAGAGCCGTTGAAAGAAGGAATAAACGAGATCAGCATCGTGCTCGGTAAAGGCACGGATGACGATTGGCCTTTCGTTCATACGGAATTCCAATAGGACTCTCCCGCCTTTCGTACCCTCGATGTTAGATTTCCAGTTGAAGTGTGACAATTTGCCAAGGTTTCACTGCAATTGAAATATGACGATTGGCCGCGTCAACTGCAACCGCCGGCTGATCAGCTTCGTTCCCAAGCAAATCGACCGTTCGCGCCCTTCTGAAATCGAATTTCGGCGATAGGCGTAGCGTGGCACTTCGCCCCTCCGCTTCATAAAAGCGCAGCAAGTAGCTGCCGTTTTCCATATAGAAAGCGGTAATGATGACATTCTCGCTATCCATCTCCACAAACGATTTGTCATTCGGCATACTTTCGGCTGATACAACATTATATTTGACGGCAATTTCTGCGGGATGCGCCTTTCCTTTCGCAAATTTGGCGATATCCGCAACCTGTTCTTTACTTTCAGGGAAATAAAGGTAATAGTTATATTGATGCTTTCCACTTCCGTCGATCGACGGGTGCGTTTGCCTCACCCACCCCTCCTTCTTACCATCAAGCGGCATGCAGCGGTGCAGCAAAAGCGATACGATCTGTTTGTTCATATCATGACTGTAATAAATCGAACAATTCCCGGAAACAATGGCGACAGGGATTTCACTGCTCTGAAACAAAGCCCAGCTTCTTGCATAAAATTGTCCGGCATATCCCCGTTCATAGACGTTGTAGTTGGATGGTGTTCCGGGAATTTTTTCGTAATATTCATTCGCCAGATTCCGCTCTTCAACGCCGAACGGAATGTCCGCATGTAAATAGGTATTCGGGTCGGAGGAAAAGTCGACGGCATAATAACCTTCATCGCGGTCGGAATCCAACTCCACGTCGAATCCGATGGCGCTTTCCCCTCTGTTCAGAATAATATCCAATTTAACTTTACTGCTACCTAATTTACCGTTGACACGATAAATCCACCGGAGAGGTCCGTTTTCCGTAAGCTCCCATTTCTCAGGCTTGATACCAAATTCATCAATCGTTTTCCAGGAAGATACCCAAGTCGGCGAAGCCTCGGTTTGTACAAACTTCAAACCGTTGATAACATTGGTACCCCCGACCAGATTCGCCCGACCTGTCCCAAGTTGTTTAATTTCGCTGATTCGGCCTTTTTCGATTGTCACTTCGATCCGATCGTTGTTGATGACTACTTTGTCTGGAGCGGTAGGCCTGTTTGCGTCGTCAATGTATTCTGCTTTGATTTTTTCGACAATTTGCATGCCGTTTCTAACCATCGTCAAACCGGCATATCCCATTGGTGGAACGTCGAGTTGCGAAACGATATCCACTTCGTTGACTTCGCAATTGACATACTTTTTGTCTCCGCTGCAAACATTGACAATTTGATAATCTACTTTGTTGCCATGACCGTCGTACAGATCGAATCCCGATACGCCGAACGGGCTTGTAATATGCAACTGGACGTTTTCAATGCGCCGCCAGTTGAGCGTATTGAAGACAACGTATTGCGACCCCGGATCAACCTGAAGCTTGGCGGCGACATGATCGGTTAATTGTTTGATCAAGGTGCGGACCGTCGATCTAGCGCCTTCCGCTATCGAGTACAATTCGTCGAAGTCTGAGCGAAACACAAATTCGATGGCATGACCAGTAATTTCGAACAATTGCTTCCACAATGTTTCCAGTTGCCGGTACGGATACTCCATACCAGTCAAGGAAGCGAATGCCGCCAAACTTTCCGCTTTGACAATGAGTCGGTCCAATTCACTCCGCATTCTCCACATTGAATGCCTCCCGCGAAACGGCGCATTATAAGAAAGTTCGCACGGATCGAGTACGCCCTCATGAACGGGGAGCTTGGTGGCCTGCAGTTTTCTGAAATAGGCAACAGGATCAGAAAAGAGCAGGCTGACTTGTTCCCGTTTATTCCACTCTTCAGCGAACCCCAGAATATTGATCGGTTCATCGAACAAATTATGCAACGGTCTGAAATCGTCTGCGCCGTAGTTCAGCCAGACAATATCCGCCATTAGCAGATCATCGATTTTGTCCACTAATTCCTGATCGAAAAACGCCTGCTTCGTCTCCTCCCATTCCCGCTGAAAATCGTTGAATGTATATTTGGCATCAAACGCAAATCCGCCGTAAGTACCCCGGGAAACTAAGGCCTTTGAACCGTTAAGCCCTTGCCAGATGAATTGGCGCGGAATTTTCTTGGCATCCAACGCTTCCTCCGGTCTGAGAAACCGGTAATACTTGTGCCCTGCCAACTGCAGCAATTGCGGGAGTTGGCTGTGTCCGCATGCAACATCGGCACTATAAAACAATTCGATGTTGCTGATGTCAAAATACGTTTGGAAAAACCGCTTTCCTTCGACCATGTTGCGTATAAACGTCTCCTCGCCCACATAGGTCGATCTGGCCAAACTATAACCGCCGTTGGCGACGTATATCCGGCCTTCTTTCACCCGCTTTTTCATCTCTGCAACTTTTTCAGGGCAATGGTTAATAAACGGAATCAAACTATGCGTCACATTGTCGATCATCCAAGTGAAATGTTCGTTTTCTTTCATAACGTCAAGCATTTCGCTAAACGACAGAAGATATCGGCGAATGTGCCACTCCCTGGAATTCGTCCAAGCAAAATCATGATGCGAATACGGGATGATATGAATTTCCTTCACTTGTTTCATATCTGCCTCTTTGCCAGTCATTCGAATCCTCTCCTCTCCAACCTCTATTGGTTGCTCCTCCATTTGTTGTTGAAACCTGTATAATGCTCCAACAAGGGATGCGCTTCCGCCGAAGCAGAAGCGATAAATCGCCGTGTTGTTTCAGAGAGCGGCCAGCATTTAGGAAAACCGGCATTGCCGGGACGGAAGCTCAATCCGCAGCTAAGACGTGGTTCGCTGCCGTTATGCGGAAACACGCCATGGAACGTGCGTTCAGCAAATACGATCAGGTCGCCGGGATCCGTATATAGCGGCAATACTTCCGGAAAATCAAATCGGTCGTAGAGAGCTTGGGTGCCTCCTTGGCGATAGAAGGAACGTCCTTTCTCCATGAAAGCAAACCCCTCAGGCCCCTGCCAATTTATCGTATGCGAATCAGGGATGAGCGCAAGTCCTCCGCGATCGGGATGTACGCCGGTCAAATAAAACCAGTTCGAGCATGCCCCGGTATTGTTCAATACTGCGTTCGGGCCATAAACCCCCTCCATTGGCTCCCAATCAGTATGCCAAGGGCCGGCAACTGCGCCGGGTTTTTTATAGATGGCCGCGGAGCGGTTGAGCGTGATCGATTGATCATTGTACAAGTTGCGTACAATCCTCATATAGGGTTCATAGGTCATTAAACTTGCGAGTGCTTCCGACTTTTCGATAAAGTCAACTATCACATAAGTTTTATGTTCAGGATGTGCCGCTTCATCGGTTTTTCGATCGGCCTTGGAAAATTCGTCCAACTTTTGGGGAGTGAGTTGAGTATAATGCGTGTCCAAGACCGGCGCAAAGATGTCTTGAATCGATTGTTTCAAACGCTCCACCAGCTCCGGAGTAAGCACCTCCTTCACTATGGCGAATCCATGCGCATCGTTGCACGATTTGATCGCGTCCAGCTCGTCTGTGCGGAATTCGTATTTATACGGCAAATGTTTTATTGCTGACACAATTAACGTTCCCTTCATTCAGTGGTCTAGAATAACAAGCTAAAGCTTCAAACCTTAGCTTTAGCTTGTTATTCTGCATAGACTTATTTATATTTCGCTTTTACTGCCATGTATCGGCCATAATCTTCCTTCATGATGTCCATGAACCCTGCTTTTTTTGCCTGATCCATCATCGCATTGTACATCTTTTCCGCATCGGCGTCGTCCTTGGCCGTCATAACGATTCTGGCTTCCGTTTCCTTGAATATTTTGTCGAGGTCGACACCTTTCGCTTTACGCACCGGACCGGGAGGCGTATTTTGATAAATGTCGAATACCGTATCCATAAAGATTTCGCCCGCATATTGTTTTTTGGCAAGTGCCCGCATCTCGTTCATCGGACGCGCCTTATCCAGCACCAAATCGTGCGTATACTTCAGAATGCCGGATAAACCATATGCCCATGCGCCCAGAACGTCGGCTCCCCACTTCGGATTGTCGGCCGTTTTCTTCTGATCCACTTCGAGATTGTCGACCAGCTTGCCGTCATCCGCAATGTACCAGCTTCCGTTATCTTTTGACGGCGGCCCCCACAACACGGTTGCCCAGCCTTCATTCGTGTTCATCCAGTTCATGTACTTGAACAATCGTTCCGGATCGGACACCTTCTTGCTGATGACTATCCCCGATGTGCCGAGCGTATTGATCCGTTCGATTTGGCTGTTTTGCACACCCGGCGCTTTCGGGAGCGGTATCGGCACATACTTCGCGCTTGGATCAGTCTTCTGGAAGCCCGCATTGAAACCGGCGATATCGTTTGGCCACATGCTTGCGATGCCAACATTTCCTTTTGGAATCATATCGTTATACGGTTGCTGCCATTTCAGCTTATAGGCTTCCGGATCGATCAGACTTTCCCGGAACAGCTTGGAAGCAAACTTTAAAAATTGCACATACTCCGGTTTCTCGTGGTAATCGATCATTCTTTTTTCGTTGTCGTCATGCGCGTCTTTATACCTGTGAATGCCGAACATGCCGCCGATATGATAATTGATTTCTACGCCTTCCATAAGCGGCAAATAAGGAACGACTTGCTTGCCGTTTACAGGAGGCAACGATTTGAACGCCTTAAGCACGTTATAAAACTCGTCCGGCGTTTTCGGAGCTTCGAGATTCAACTTTTTCAACCAATCTTCCCTGATCATCAGCACGTTATTGACGGCGATCGTCAATTGATCCTTCAAATCCGGGTTGACCGTAAATCCGGGGAGGACATACAGCTTGCCGTCTGTCGGATTGCGAAAGGAATCGAGAATCGTTTTGGTAAAATATTTGGTAATATCTGGCGTATTCTTGAGATACGGCTCGATATCGAGGAGCATACCGGCGTCAGCCATTTCCTGGTAAATTTGCAAGGCGGGCGGATCGATTTTGTACTGTATAATGTCCGGCATTTCCCCCGATGCCGCAATCAAGCTAACTTTTTTCTGACCGTCTTCGCCGGCCGGCCAAATAAATCCGTCCACATTGATTTTAAACTTCTGTTTGACGTATTTGGCGAATTCGGTTGTCGGCCCGTTGCTTGGACCCGCATACCTGGCGCCTTGGTATGAAGTAATTTTCATCTCTTGCGTGTAATCTTCCAGCTTCTTCGCCTGCTTGTTTCCCGGTGTTGCGCTTCCGGTGGCGGTGGCGTTTCCGACCGGTTCTTTTTGCTCGCTGCATGCTGCCAACAAGGAAACACTTAGTGCCATAATCAACCAAACTGCCATCCACTTGCCTGTTTTTCCCCTCATCGAATCGACTCTCCCTTGTAAATCTATTAATATATAAGCCTAGATGGCCATATATTCGCCAAATTACCCTTTGATCGAACCGATCATAACGCCCTTCACAAAATACTTCTGCAGGAAAGGATACACCAGAATGATCGGAACCGTCGTCACTACAATCGCTGCCATTTTGATCGATTCGATCGATGGCGACTTAGTGACAAACTCCATGCTCATCCCTTGCTGAATCATATTGCTTGCATCCACCTGAGTGATCATTCTCATGAGAATCGTCTGCACAGGAAGCTTCTTCGGATCCATGATAAATATTTCACCTGAAACCCAATCGTTCCAGTGATAGACTGCCGCAAAAAGCAGCATCGTAGCAATGAGCGACATGGACATCGGCACAATAATCTTAAAGAAAATAATCAAATCGTTGGCCCCGTCGATTTTGGCTGATTCCTCGATACTTTCCGGCAAATTGGCAAAATACGTTTTCATCAATATGACGGTCCAGGCATTGAGTAAACTCGGGATGATGAGAACCCAGAACGAATTAAGCAGCATCAAATTCTTTAAAAGAATATAGAGTGGAATTAACCCCCCGCTAAAAAACATCGTAAGAATGACGATATTCAGAAAAAGCGTTCTCCCGATCAAATACTTTTTGGATAACCCATAGGCCAGAAGGCCGCACATAAGGACAGATAAAATAGACCCGATTACCGTTCGAAGAAGCGTAACGATAAACCCGTTCACCAAAGCATTTGTCACAAATACGATTTTGAAGTTATCCAATGTAAATGCTTTAGGCCAAAAGTAGACGTCAAAGTAACTGGATACCGCACTGTCATGGAAAGAAATACTTAACACATACCAGAAGGGATAGAAGGTCGCCAATCCCAATATGGAAAGAATCATAATGTTAGCGCTGTCAAACAATTTCTCGCCGATTGATCGTTTCATGTTGTCTCCCCCTCGTGAAAACTAATATAGTCCATCTTCTCCAAGCATTTTCACTATTCTATTTGTTAGCAATACGAGAATTAACGCTATAACCGATTTCAAAACTCCCGCGGCAGCCCCGACGCTATACTGCAAATTTTGCAATCCGTAGCGGAATATATAGGTATCGATAACCTCCGTCTTATCCAATACCGGTGGAAGACCCAATATATATAACTGCTCGAAATTGGCATTAAAAATTCCACCGACAGCAAGAATAAACAGAATGGCGATCGTAGGCCGAATCCCCGGTAAGGTGATATGGCGAAGCTTCGAAAACCTGCCTGCGCCGTCGATTCCCGCAGCTTCATACAATTCGGGATTAATTGCGGAAAGAGCGGCCAAATATATAATGCTGCTAAACCCGATATTTTTCCAGATTTCTGTAATCAAGGCAATGGACCACATATACTTTGAAGTTAACATGAAATTCAAAGGGTGATCTACCCATCCGAGGCCGACGAGCATCCTATTGACAATACCTTCGTTCACGGAGAGCATACGTCCCCAAATACCCAGCACGATAACCCACGAAACAAAATGCGGCAGATAAGATAACGTTTGAATCCATCTTTTAAAAAATTGCTTTCTCACTTCATTCAATAATAATGCAAGCACTATTGGTGCCGGAAACCCAAAAATTAATTTCAACAAACTGATCGCAAGTGTATTGATCAGTATTATTTTGAAATGGTAACCGCTTACAAATTGTTTGAAATATTCAAGTCCGGACCAGGGACTACCGAATATGCCTTTGGCAAACGTATAATCTTTAAATGCGATGATAATGCCTACCATAGGAAAGTAATTAAATATGATAAACCAGGCAATACAAGGAATCACCATTAAATACAAATATTTTTGCGCAAGCATTTTGTGGAACAAACGTTTTGCCGTCACTTGATCTACTCCTCGATTAGTCATCTTTTATATGGCCTACACGAAATATAACATCTAATATTCAGCGTTGAAATATTCCAAAATCACGATTTGTTTTGAATTCCAACTATAATTATCTCTCCTGACAACCTGCGCAGAAATAGGCAGGCAATGATAATGAAGGGGAGAGAATCCCTCCCTTCACTATTTGCTTATTTGGCTTTGCACACCTTCCAGCAGTCCTTTCAAATAGCCTAACGCATAAAGCCTTCCCATCACCTCGTACCCCGGATCACGATTATTTTCCCCTTCCATCGTCGGCACATGATCCACCCGAATCGCCCCATCAAATCCTACAGCTTTGTACATTTTTATCGCTTCAAACATATCTGTTTGACCATTGTCATGAAATGTTTCCGTAAATTTTTCGGCGGTACCTCGAATATCACGAAAGTGGATGAAAAATATTTTCCCTTGACTACCCAGGTTTTGGATCGTCCGTGGGATATTTTCTCCGGCTGTCGCCAACGTGCCTTGACAGAATGTCACACCACTGAATTCACTCGGAACCAACTCAATCGCTTGCTTTAATGCCGATGCGCTCGTAATAATTCTGGAAATACCTCGAATCGGTGAAAGTGGCGGATCATCCGGATGCAGTGCCAATTTAACCTTGGCTTTCTCCGCGACGGGGACTACTTCTTTAAGAAAATAACGTAGATTTTCCCATAACTGATCCACGCTTACGATTCCCGCTTCCGTAAGTGGCGCATCCTTCATCAGCGTATGGTCATAACTGGTGACCAGGGCCCCTCCCCGCTCCGGAGTGGAAACCGAGGTCCGAATCCAATTGAAAACGGCCATAAAATTATAGCAAAGCACAGGGATATTCAAAGCTCCCATATTTCGGATCAACGTTTTAAACATCGCGATCTCTTCGTCACGGCCTTCGATTCCTAACCGGGTTTTATGAATCTGCCATTCCAGACCGGGCTCAAACACTTCCAACTTGAATCCGAAATCTTCATAGCGTTTCTTCATATGCAACAAATCCATGTAGTCGACAGAGGGCTGACCCTCCCGGCGAAGCGGCATCCGGGCAACGACATGAGTCACACCGGCCTGTTTGGCAACATGCCAAAGCCGATCCGGGTAAGCTGTTAATACTTCTGCAATTTTCAACTAAATTGCCTCCCATTATTAATATTTAATTTAATTCTTCAAACGCATACGTAGGCAATCCCTTTATTTGTGTTTTTATCCGAAATACCCCTCCTGCGTGCGGATACGCCAAAAGCTCTTCTTCGGTCATACCGGCTCTTGCCGTCGTGATGTAAAGTTCATCTAAATGTTCACCGCCAAATACGCACGAAGTTACAAATTTCGCCGGAACCGGCACGACCTCGAGCCGTTCTCCGGAATAGGGGTTCCAACGTGAAACCTGATACCCTTCCCACTGGGCAACCCAGATCATCCCTTCAGCATCGACTGTCATACCGTCCGGCAGTCCCTCCCCTTCCTGGAAAGTAACGATCGTTCTGCCTCCGGAAATCTCGCCTGTCTCCAAACAAAAGTCGAAAGCAACCACATTCCTTGTAAGAGAATCGATGAAATACATCGTTTGATGATCCGGGCTCCAGCCGATCCCATTCGAGATGCTTACTTTCGAAATAACCGACCTGATGCTTCCATCGGTTTGCAAACAATACAACGTCCCTGCCTCTTTATGTCCATGCAGGCTCATCGTTCCTGCCCAAAACCTCCCTGCGGCATCGCATTTGCCATCGTTAAAGCGATTGTCAGGCAAATGATGTTCCGGATCGACCAGCGGGATGAGCCGTTCAAACCGCTCATCCATCGTAAAAAAACCTTTCTGCAAAGCCAATGCCACACCGCCCGACGCTCGTGGAACGACTGTGCCCACAAATTGATCAAACTCCATATAGTTGTCGGTTTTCGCGGACGGGTCATAGATATGCAGTTTTTTACCAGTCAGATCCACCCAATACAACAGCTGTTTTTTCGCATCCCAACTCGGGCCTTCGCCAAGTTCCGCCTTTGCGTCTATGACTAGCTCTAATTGCCCCATTTTATATTACTCCTTTGATGACCTATTCTCTCTAAGTAGTACCGCCATTTCCATCAAACCCTGCATGTAACCGATTGCATGTCCACGGGAGCGATGCTGCCAAGGCGAATCGTTGACAATAACGGGTACGTGATCGGTAGACATAAAACCGGTAAACCCGTTCCGTTTCAGCATCAGCATAACTTCAGCCGGATTATAATTACCTTCGCCAAGGAAGCATTCCTTGAACTTTGGAACTGTACCCTGTACATCACGAAAATGGACATACAAGATTTTTCCCATAGGACCAAAATACTCAATCATTTGTTTGACACTCAAAGCGCCACCAACCATTTCAGAACAACAGCCGAGACACAAATCAAGCCCCCATGCATCACTGTTGGCGATTTCCATTGCTTTCTTGAAATTTTCAAACTTGTAAAATAGCCTGCCGATTCCACCGAGTTCAGGCACTGGCGGATCATCCGGATGCAATGCTAATTTCACTCCCGCTTCTTCAGCAGTAGGAATAATTGCCCGGATGAAATACTCGTAATTTGCCCACATTTCTTCTTCGGTGATAAATCTTTCAGGGCCTTCGTCCATAAGCCGTTGAACGGTTATATCCGAATCCGCCACAGCTGCCCCAGAGGCTGCTCTCGGGTTATACTGCGGAGCCTGATTCATATCGAATGCGGTCACCGAAGCTCCCCCTCGACCGATTTCATTCGGGGTTCGCCATACCGAATTCGGCATAAAGTGATAACCGAGAATAGGAATGCCCGCGCGTCCCATATTACGGATGGTCGTTTTGTAATGTTCGATCTGTTCGTCTTTTCCTGCAATCCCAAGCATCGGTTTCAAATACCAATCGAAAGGCGTATTTTCTAGCGCTTCCAGCTTCATTCCATATTTCTCGCATTCCAAGCGCATCGCAAGCAAGTCTTCGTACTCCCATTGTGCAGTGCCGGGCAAATTGGGCCAATTTAATTGACAGCTCGTGATCCCAAGCTGTTTGCCAAACTTCATCGTTTCTTCCGTTATCTCTCTGAATTGGCCTATGGCTATTCGCATCATCAACTGTGCTCTCCCTCAAGATTAATTGTCGGATTAAGTTTTGCGGCCGCATCCTCTTTACAATACTTCCAAGGCGGAAATAATTCCCTGCAGATACCCTGATTGATGCGCATGAGAACGATGTCCCCAGTTATTGTCGTAATCGATCCAAGGAACGTGATCGTCAATCATGAACCCATTGAATCCAACCTGCTTGAGTGCGCTCATGACCTCTACCGGATTAAAATTACCATCTCCCAGGAAACATTCATTGAACTGGGGTACAGTACCTTGGACATCGCGGAAGTGGACATAAAATATTTTGCCTTTGGGTCCGAAGTAATTAATCATGTCATAGACGGTTTTCGCTCCGCCTGCCATCGACGAGCAACTCCCCAAGCAAAGATTCAAGCCCCAAGCGTCGCTATCGGCGATTTCCATCGCCCGTTTGAAATTGGCTGCATTCCAAAACAACCGGGAAATTCCGCCTACTTTCGCGACCGGAGGATCGTCAGGATGAAGCGCAAGCTTGACACCGGCATCTTCCGCCACAGGAATGACCGCCTTGATAAAATAGGAATAATGCTCCCACATTTCTTCCTCGCTTATCGGCTGTTTGACGATCGAATCGATCAGCCCCAAGTAATGTGGGTCCCGAGCGATGACCAAATTTCCACTGCGGTCCGTTTCGTCTACAAACACTTTCTCCAAATCAAATCCCATCCCCCGCGCGCCGCCTCGAAGGGGAACGGTGTACGAAGTGCGCCACGTTCCATCAGGCATGAAGTGATGCCCCAAAATGGGAATGCCCGCTTTTCCCATGTTTCGGATAATCGTCTGATAATTTCGAATCTGTTCATCGCGACCTTCCAAGCCGAGCATGATTTTGTACATGAAGCCGATCGGCACATTCTCGATCGCTTCAAGCGTCAATCCATATTCTTCGCAGCGCAAGCGCAATTCCAACAGATCTTTGTACTCCCAACAATCATCTCCCGGAAGCGCGGGCGTATTGAGCTGTATGCTATCAAATCCAAGCTGCTTTGCAAATTTCGCCTGTTCGTCTGTCAGTTGACAAAATTGACCAAGCGCCACCCTTAATTTCCCTGCCATACTATTCCTCTCCATTCCATTCCTATTCATTCTATCGTGCTTCCCAATGCTTTCATCATAGTTGGTCCCGCCAATTGTGGAGGATCTTCCATCCCAAAATCTCTTTAGCTTTAGCGTTGCTGTAAAGAGACTCGTATTCGTGGAAGGTCGCCCTAATGTCGGTAACCTCCGGAAAATATTGTTGAATCAATTCCTGGGATTTTATATTGCTGCAAGTATCATCAGAGGTGATATTCAAGGAAAGACTGCCCAGCCCATTTCGTTCCAAAGCCAGGATACATGCGGCAGCCGCATCCCTTATATCAACATAACTCCATAAAACCCTTCGCAATTCCATAGGATTGTCCAAACAAGAATAGAAGTATTTGTAAGTGGCCGGCGTGCACAGGGAAGACAGACGCAAAGAGACTACTTGCATCCCTGTCCTGCGAAAAAATGACTCCCCCGTTAATTCATTAACCGCCTTGGATGTTCCATAACAGTCGTGAGGAATCAAGGGATGCTGTTCGTCAACAGGCAAATACAGCGGAGACAGCGGCCGATTCGCCCAAGGAAAACCATAAGCGGACTCGCTTGAAGCAATGACAGCTTTTTGGTATCCCAGTTTGGAGGCCGATTCAAGAATATTGTATGTACTCGCCACATTATTAATAAAAACGCGAGGAGCATCTCCGCTGCGGGGATCGGGGATGGCTGCCATATGAATGATGGCATCGCCTCCTTTCATCGCCTGCTCTACCTCATGATAATGATTTAAATCAACCAGCTTCGTCAGCACATTTTTCCGGTCCAACATAGAATCAGGTCCATTATTTTTATCCAAAATGACGACTTTATACTCTTTTTCCACTAACTGGGTAACAATTTGGGAGCCAAACTGGCCGTTACCACCGGTAACCACAATATTTTTCATACAGTTAGTCCTCCAATATTCAAAATAAATGGAACTACTTGAAGTATAACTAGTAATGAACGATTCTGTAATATTCCAAAATCACGATTTGTTTCGTATTCTAACTTTGTTGGAAAGCTACTTTTCCTTTAGGCTTTATACCGCACCCCTTCGCGAATCCTCCCAAGGGACATACGATGGTCGAGCATCTCACTCCATTTAATAACGGATTCTTTGCCCAGGCGTACCGTTATGAATTTTCAAACAAGGTATTTTATTCATAACACTACCTTGACACTCATAGTAATATGCCGTATTATACAGATGCGGGGGTGATAATATGAGCGAGAACAAAATTACATCCGACCTGCTGCGCGGACATACCGATACCATGATTCTACGGCTCTTATCAGAAGCTGACCGCTACGGGTACGAGATTGTCAAGCTGATTGCAGAGCGCTCGGGCGATGAGTATGAATTAAAGGAAGCCACGATGTACTCCAGCGTCCGGCGGCTTGAAGCGGATGGTGATATCGAGTGGTATTGGGGCGATGAATCTCAGGGTGGACGGCGTAAATATTTTAGAATAACCGAAAAGGGTAAGGCGACTTACACCCAAAACAAAAGCAACTGGGAGTACGCAAAGCGCGTACTTGAAAACTTACTATAAGGAGATGGATGTTATGAATGAGAAATTGAACAACTATTTGAATGGGGTTTTCGCACCGTACGATGGGGTAAAAAGCGCCACCGAATTAAAGGCCGACCTGCTTTCCGATTTGCAGGAGCGGTTCCGCGAACTCAAAGCAGAGGGCAAGGACGACGAAACCGCTTTTGAGATGACCATTGATAGCATCGGCGACATTGAGCAAACGGTACTAGAGGTCGCCAACCTCTCCCGCTCGCTGGAGCGGCAGGTGGTAACAAACTTTAGCGCGAGTAACCTAGCTGTTAGCGACTTTGCAGACGTTATTGCGCATAAAGGACAATTTAATGCTAGCGCGTTACGCGGTTCCAACTTTTCGGGCGCAGACTTGACCGGCAGCTCGTTTAAGAGCAGCGACGCACGTGAAGCCAATTTTGATGGCGCAAATCTGACTGACTGTAGCTTATCCGCCCTAGACCTTTCGGATGCGAGCTTCAATAAATCAATCCTTATACGCACCAACTTCAGCATTTCAGGGATGGACGGAGCCAAATTCACAGGCGTAAAACTGACCGACGTCACTCTCACCAAGACCGATCTTAGAAAAACAATCTTTGATAGATGTATCTTTGACGGCGTGGACTTCAAATATTGCGACCTGAGCGGGCAACGTTTTGACGGGCAAACCTTTATCGGCGTTAAGTTTGACAAGTCGGCATTAACCGAAGCTTCATTTAGAGGCGCTACACTCAAGAATGTATCTTTTCAGGCGTTCTTTTCGTTGACCAATAAGTATTACCGTTCCATCAAAACCATCTGCTTTGACGATGCAGTCATGGATAAGCTGACCTATGCTGCGCTCAAAGGCATGGGGGCCGATTTGTCAAAGGTTATAGTCCGATAAGGAGGGAAAAGTATGCAAACCAAATCCATTAAAGTGACAGGGCTGCAAAAGTCCTACAAGCAGCTTCAAGTCCTAAAGGGCGTAGATTTCGAGGTAGAAAAGGGCAGTATTTTCGCCCTGCTCGGCTCCAACGGGGCGGGCAAGACAACGGTTGTCAGAATCCTCACCACGCTACTCAAACCAGACAGTGGAACCGCCACCGTAAACGGATTCGATGTTGTGTCCAAACCCGACAATGTGCGGCAGGCGATCAGTGTGACCGGGCAATTTGCCGCCGTGGACGAGATTTTGACCGGACGGGAAAATCTTATCATGATTGCAAAGCTACGATACCTTAAAAATCCGCGCCAGGTTGCGGACGACTTGCTTAAACGCTTCGGCCTGACAGACGCCGCCGACCGCAAGGTGTCTACTTACTCGGGTGGTATGCGCCGTAGGCTCGATATCGCCTTGAGCCTTGTAGGAAAACCGCAGATCATTTTCCTCGACGAGCCGACCACTGGACTTGATCCCGAGTCGCGTATCGAGGTTTGGAAGATGGTCAAGGAGCTTGCCGATGGCGGCACGACGGTACTCCTGACCACGCAGTATTTGGATGAAGCTGAGCAGCTTGCAGACCGAATTGCCATTTTGCACGAGGGTAGAATTATCGCCAACGGCACACTTTCTGAGCTTAAAAAGCTGTTCCCATCCACGACAGTGGAGTATGTTGAAAAACAGCCGACCTTGGAGGAGATATTCCTCTCCATCGTCGGTAAAAAGGAGGGAAAGTAAATGGAAGCGACAAATAAGCACTTTTTCAACGATTTGGGTGTTATGCTAGGACGTTCCATGCGCCATATTTCCCGCAGTATGGACACCATCTTCACGGTCTGCATCACTCCGATTGCGATGATGCTGCTGTTCGTCTATGTGTTTGGCGGCGCAATCCAAACCGGTACGGATAACTATGTGAACTACCTGTTGCCCGGTATCCTGCTGATTGCGATTGCAAGCGGTATATCCTATACGGCTTACCGCCTGTTTTTGGATAAGCAACGGGGCATAATTGAGCGGTTCCACTCCATGCCGATTGCGCGTTCCACCGTGCTGTGGGGGCACGTGCTGACCTCGGTGGTATCCAACGTCATTTCTGTTGTCGTCATCATTCTCGTAGCGCTCATTATGGGCTTTCGCTCGTCGGCGGGGGTACTGTCTTGGCTTGCCGTAGCCGGTATACTCGTGCTGTTTACACTAGCTTTGACTTGGGTCGCGGCGATTGCCGGACTGTCCGCACAATCGGTGGAAGGTGCAAGCGCGTTTTCCTATCCGCTTATCTTCCTGCCGTTTATCAGCTCGGCGTTTGTGCCGACCGAGTCGATGCCTACGGTCGTTCGTGTCTTTGCTGAAAACCAGCCGGTTACTTCGATAGTAGAAGCCATCCGAGCGCTACTGGCAGGTCAGCCGGTGGGCAACGATATATGGGTCGCTCTTGCGTGGTGCGTCGGGATTATGCTAGTAGCTTATTTCTTTGCAATGAGGGTGTATAAAAAGCGGTTTTAAAAAACGGACTGCTTTCTCTGCCTCAGGTAGATGGTATCTACTCGCGCTATGGCAGAAATAAAATTGTGTGCTTGCCGAAATATAAGCCCAGCTTAAAGCACCCAAGTGGTGCTTTTTATTTTGCCTTACGACGCTTTTCTTGCAGTATCCTTCTCTATACAGCAGGAGTTATCCACTCTAAGGGTAGTGCATCCAGCTGCGCTACCCTACGTGTTCACATGGGTCGTATCCTGCTTCGTCAGCCATACCCGCATCAACGAATAGAGTTGGTCCATATTCAGAGGTTTCGAAATATAATCGGATGCCCCGGCTGCCATGCATTGCTCTCGCGCGTTTCGTCTTATAAAAGAAAAAAAGGCAACTTCACCAAAGAAGTTACCCTTTATTTTAATTGTTGCCCTTCCCATAAAAGAAGCCCATTCAAATTCACTTTAAAAAATTCTTGTTGATTTAGATTATTTATAATACGAATTTGTTTAACTCTCTCCCAAATGCTGTTCATAATTCCTCCCAAATACAGAAAGGCCCCGTCTGTCAAACATTACGAGGCCAATCATGCTGTTTTTAGTTTCAGAACAAAACTATTTTGTAACTTTTTGAACAAGAACAAGATTTTATTGTTCAGAACAAAACATTATTGTAATGAATTAAACACAAGTGTTCAGTGACATTATAGTTGGTGTCTGAAAAACCCAGAAAAATCAACGGATTCCGAGTTTTCAACCCTCATCTAAATTTACAATATAGTTAGTGTCGAGGAAAAGGGTATTAAACGCATGGTGACATTAAAGTTTGTGTCTGATATTCACATTAAAGTTGGTATCTAAAACTGATTTACTTCTTACCAGACCTGTTTACTGGCCTGCCTGACCATTGGCCACTCCCCCTTGCTAATTCTCGAGCGGCCTACACCGTTCAGCAGTTGGAGCGCGCCTCCAACTGGGCGGGGGATAAGCAGCTGCTCGTTCGCGGCGATGAGCTTTGGGTACCGGGGAAAGACCACCTATTCGTGTTGGATCGCCATACAGGCGCCGTGAAGCACCGGCTGGGCAACGTCGTTCTGGGCAGCGCGGCGATGCAGCCGCTCAAGAACGGGTATGGCTTGGCCACCCCGCTCAACGACGGCCTCTACCTTGGTTCCACGAACGGAACCTTTATGCGGATGCCGCTGCCATCGCTGTCCAAATCCGGCGGATAGTCGTGGAGACTAGCGATTTGGAGCCCAAGCTCACTAGCCCAACTCCACACTCCCACTTGGTCTCCTTCAATTCGGTACTCCTCCATGAATGTTGCCCCCTTTGTATGAGCCGAATACAAAAAAACCGAGCGAAATAAGGGGGATTGTCACTTATCCGCTCGGTGCTTCCGTTCGGCTTTGCCTATTGGCTTCCGTGCACCATCACTGTTTCCAATGATCCATAATTCTTATGGGACTGTAATAATGCTTCCGCTACATAGAGCGGGTAAATCCCATCTTCGAGCGAGCTGAGCGGTTCAGTGCCGTCTCTGAGGATGTGAACCAGATGATCAACAGCCTTCTCGATAAGGCTTGAGCGGCTAAGCAAATCCCCTTCCGTTCGTTGCAACAGCCAATGGTTCCCTTGAATCACAGCGTTCTTTCCGGTGGAATAGAACCGGATTTCATCCCCTGTCCGCAGCATTTCAATCTTCCCCTTTTCGAAAAACAGGTCCATCTCGAACATCAGAATATCCCGATCGTCGAATGCTTCAGCATAGCCTGTAATCCCGCCACCGGCTAATGTGAACAGAAAGGAATACGTCCAGTCCTTCTTAGCATCCCTATTCGTTGCCACTTGATGAACAACTTGGACTTGGTCGATCGATCCGACCACAAAGCGTACCAAATCGAACAGATGCGAGCCGTAGTTGTAAATGCCCCTTGTATACCGCAGATGGATCTTCTTTAACTTCCCGAACTCTTCGGATTGAACAGCCTGGCGAATCTGGTTGGCCCCTTCGCTCCACCTTCTTGACAGATTGACCACGACGGTTCGCTTGTGACGTTTAATAAGGTCCGCAATCTTCTTCGCTTCTTCGACGCTAGTGGCCACCGGTTTTTCGAGAAAAAGAAGAGGCACCGATGAATGCTCCAGCACGGTCTGGAGCAGCTCAAAACGAATATGCTCCGGCGTGCAAATACTGATCATATCGAGCTGATGGCGGCTCAGCATCGCCCTCAAATCCGTGAAATAGCTGGTTCGCGGAGCTACTAGAGCCAGCTGTTCGCCTTGCTCTCTCGTTTTGCCGACAGCGGCTACGAGATCAATTGCAGGGTTCATCTGATAGGCTAAAGTATGGCTGAGCGTCATGACCTTCCGCGGAATATCCGCTCGTAATCCGATATAGCCCAATCCTATTACGGCAGCTCGGTACATCTCTTAATCCCCTTACTCCAGATCGTATTTCAACGGCGACAAACAGGAAACTTCTTTAAATTTCCAATACTCGCTTATATCCTGACTATGCGGGAAGAAGAAGGAATACAGCTCGGCCTGGAGAGCCCGAATTTTGATCCGAATGACTTGACGTTCGATCTTGTTGAGATCCGGATTCCCGATCCACTCGACTTTGGCGGCAATATTGTCTCCATTGAAGGGCACGCAGTCGTTAAAGGAGAAGCCTTCAATAGCCTGACCATAAGTGTCGCATACCTCTACCCTTACATAACCGTTAGCAGCAGCCGCATTAATATACAGCTCCCCGCGCTCCACTGCGAAAGGTCTAGTCATAAGCTCACACCAATCCCTGCTTGCTCGCAAATACGTGAATCCATCGGGCCGCAGCGTTGCCAAACCAATGCACTCTAGAGGGATATCCTCATAAGGAAGGAGACCAAACCCAGAATGATCGACTGATATTCCCGCATAGTAAAACTCCATCCGATCAGGTCTGAAAATTACATTTGATGAAGGCATGATACATTTGGAGTCCCATTCCTCCTCAGCGCCTAAGGCGATTAGCATTTTTCCTTGCATACTTCTATGCCAACAAAATCCGTCACGGGAATACGCCAATTGGATATCCATCGTCCCCGCCATCTTTCCAAAATTCGGATCTACTTTATAATCGTAAGTATCATACATGGAGATGATCCCCATTGTGTAAGCGCCATAAGGCGTCATCTGCATCCCGTAAAACTGAGTGTTGCATGAGTCGAGCTGATCGGGTTCGATTGCAAGCACAGGCTTCGTCCAGTTGGCAAGATCGGTGCTTTCTGCGATCCATACCCGTCTATCGGGACATCGGGTTCGAAACGATAACCGGTACAATCCAGAATTCGGATCGCGATAAAACCCGATGTGGCAGTCGCTAACTACCTGAATGACAGCTTCTTCAAACATTGGTTTCCAGTGGATGCCGTCGGGAGAGGCGTAGATGAAAATACTGCATCCTTTCGTGTAAGGGGCCATCGCGAGTTTAAACCGTTTGTCCGGGTCTTTTTCCTCATAATCGAGAATGACGGATGGGCCGTGAGTTCTCTGGTCGTTATCCAATACGATATTGGTTCCAGGTACAACATCCAGCTCAGGTTTAATGAAATGAACGCCATCGTGCGAATAAGCATAGCTGAGATAGGAAAAGGCTTCACGTGAAGATTCGCCGAACGCGGGACCGTAATAATGGGAAGAGTACCAAGTTTTATAGAGCTTTTCTCTCTCATCATATAAGGCTGTTCCGTAATAATGAACCCGTTTGAATTCATGGGGGAGCTCAGGAACTAGAACGGGATTGCCTTCGTATTTCTCTGCCTGTCCCAGCTCTCTTGTAAATCCATGTATGTATTCATAGGTGCGGTTATCAAAGAAAGTGAACTTCACGTTTTTGCTCAAGCTTTCCACTGTGGTAACCTCCAATAGTATGACTTTCTTTTAACCTAATGGTTCCGCCGGGCGATTGGCTTCGAGTGTTAACCGTTCATTCCTCCTTATTGGTTCCCGGGCCCCCGGGATAGCTTCAACCTACAACAGCCCTTGCCCGCAATTCAATCCCAATATATTCAATCCGTTGAAGCGACCGGCTTTGCAACCCTGTTCAACGTGTTGAATATTGTATTACACCCCCAATTCACAAGATCAGTTCATAATTTATGTGCCGCCAATGCATACAGACCATCGCCTAGCCGCGTGTACGGCACTTCCCTCAACATCATGACATACCCGTCCTGTTGGGATTGTACCTCCTGCAGCGGCGAGCCGAACCAATCGTACACCATGCCGATCGTTTGGCCGGCAGACACGCGATCGAGCAGGCGCACGGAAGGGATGAAGAAACCGTCATGCCTCGCAACTGGTGCCTGATCCAGATCTCCCTCGCCCAACATACGACAGGCGACCGGATTAGCGGGGCAGTCGATCCATACGCCCGGATTTCGCAGCATCTGAAGATGATCGAGCAGCCTTAGCGTGCCCTCGTAAAAATGCTTCAGTTCTTGCTCGCGGATGCGCTTGCCCCCGTATCCCTCGATATACAGCCACGGGATGCCGCGATCCGTCGCCGCGCTCACGGTGCGTCCCGGCGCAACCTCCTCGTGTCCCCACATCACGTCAATCCCGAACGCTTCCGCCGCCGCTTTCGACTTACGGCCGATCTCCGACTGTTCGTTCTCGTAATAGCCGACCATCAACGGCATCGCATAATGGCTGCCTCCGCTGTGCAGATCAAGCAGGAAATCCGCCCGAGCTATCAACGCACAGTCCAACGCATGGGCAAGCTTCTGCGTATAGGTGCCGGTGGGGCTGCCCGGAAATTCGCGCGCCAGATTGCGGCCGTCGGTGCCTGACGTGCGGGTCCCGCTGCGATAGGACGACACGTTGACGACCGGAACCGTGATCAGCGTCCCCCGCAAATCGTCGGGACTTATGGCCCTGTACAGCTCAATAAGCGCCCGCACGCCCTCGTACTCATCCCCGTGAACGGCCGCCAATACAAGCAATGTCGGTCCGTCCTCCGTCCCCGTCACGACATTGACCGGAATAACGCCCGACTCCGTCTCGCTGTCGTCGAATCGCAGCAGCATACTCCGCTTCGCACCGCGCTCCAAGTATGAAGGATCGAATTGCTCGAAGCTTATGTGTTCCACATGCAGCATTACTCTCTCACCCCGCCATTCTGCTTGAAACCCTTCGATCCCGGTTTGTCCCGACGCAAACGTATTCGTTTCATGAAAAACACCCGCTATGCCTACACGCATTTTCTCCCCGCCCCTTACAGGTATGATTGATCCACACTCTAGTCCATCCGGGCGGGGGCTGATTCCCGTCCGGCATATCTTTTTGCCTGACGAATCACGTATATGTAGCGGCCGGAAAGCCACGTTGATTTCATTACCAGCTCGAATAGCCTCCGTCCACGATCAGATTATGGCCCGTCACATACTTGGACGCATCCGACGCCAGGAAGACGACCGGACCTTTCATATCGTGTTCGTCGGCGAAACTATTCATTGGCGTTAAACTCAAATAAGCGTCGATTACCGCTTGCGATCGGATCTCGTCTTTCGTTCCCTTGATGTTGTTGCCTCCGGGACTGATGCAATTGACTCTGATGTTGTATTTGCCATAATAGCCGGCCAGCCACTTCGTCATTCCGATCAAGCCGAACTTCGTATAGGTATATTCGATCCCGCTGACGATGTCGTCCGAGTCATACATCGGGAAGTTCGGTGCGACAACGCCCATAAGTGAGGAAATGTTGATGATATTCCCTTTGCCCTGCTTGCGCATCTGCTTGACCGCCGTCTTCGTCATCAGCATCGTGCCGACGCCGTTCACTTTCTCCGACGCTTCCCAACCTGCTGCCGTCGCATCCTCCAGATTGGCGTTGCCGATGCGGGATACCGCACAGTTCACCAACGTGTCCAATCTGCCATGCCGTTCGACAACCCGGTCGACGAGACCGTTGATGCTCGTTTCGTCGCTCAAGTCCAGATGCATGGCGAACGCCCGATGGCCGGCTTCCCGGAATGCCGCTGCCACCGCTTCGCAAGCATCCAACTCGTTGCCGGCGGCCACGACGAGCGCTCCCGCTTCGCACAGCCCAAGACACAGATGCTGTCCGTATACGCCGGAACCGCCGGTCACGATTGCCACTTGTCCGTCCAGACGGAACATATCCATTGTATTCATGATTCCATGCACCCCTTAAAACCAGATTGTACTTTCCCGCTCAACACGAATTCAATCCTCCGCTGCCGACAAGGTGGATACGGTCTGTAATCAACATGTTCGATCACCACTTTCGCCGGCCGCTTACAGACCTTGCAGCTCGGGCAAGTCGTACAACGGACTCTCCGGCTTGTTCGCGTAGATCGCCCGCAAGCGGTCGTTATCCTTATAGCCTGCACCGGTCACAATACACACCACGCTCGAGTCCGGCTTGAGCGTCCCGTTCTGCAGCGCCTGATGAACGCCGGCCAGCGACACGGCGGCGGCTGGCTCGCACAGGATACCTTCCTGGGCCGCGAGCTTCTCCTGCCACATCCATACTTCTTCGTCCTGCACGGATACGCCGAAACCGTCCCCGCCGTTCAGCGCCTGAAGCACCCTTCTTCCGTCCGGGGGATTCGGCACCTGAAGTCCGGAAATGCGCGAGGTCGAATCCCCGGGGGCAGGCTCGCCGGTCCCTTGCCGCCAAGCGCGCACAATATTCGAGCAGCCTTCGGACTGTACGGCAACCACTTTCGGCATATGGCCGAGCAACCCTTTCTCTGTCAGCTCTTTGAATCCTTTCCAAATCCCCGTGTACAGTCCTCCACCGCCTGTCGGTACGAATATCGCGTCGGCCAACCTCTCGCCTGTAATCACAGCGTCTTCCGCCAGCTCGAACGAAATGGTCTTGACCCCTTCCATTGCGTCGGCATTGAACTGAAAGGCAGTGATCATCACTTCCAGCTTGCGTCTCACAGCCTCTTCCTCGATATAGGCGAATACCTGGTCACCGACTTCCGCGCAGTCTCCGAAGCCTTTGATCCGCAACACATTCGCTCCATGGATAACCGCCTGCATCAGCTTGGCCTCGACGATCCGTTCCAACACGAGCAGATGGTACGGCAGACCTGCCCGCGCCGAATAAGCGGCGGCGGAAGCGCCGGCATTGCCGGACGATGTGCCGATGCAGCCCGATTTGCCTTGCTCCAGCGCCCACGAGACGCCGACCGCACGATCCCGTCGGGTTGCATGACTCCAGCTTGAAATATAAGTCCGAGAGCCCCAACTCCTTGGCGATATGCCGGCTGCGTACGAGGGAAGTCCCCCCTTCACCCATCGTGATCTGATGCTCAATCCGGATTGGCGGAAGTAGCCCGTCATAGCGCCATACTCCCCGGCACTGACTGTTAACCCATGCAATCTTGTCGTTAATCTCCATACTCCCTCCCTTTCTACGCCCCCTGCTCTGATCTGCGGGTCGGCGCATAGACGACAACATCGATTTCGATCAAAAGTTTGAATTGTGAACTGGTTCAGTCTTTTACATGAGAAGCGCCAGACAAGCTCTGTGTCTGGCGCTCTGCAGATATCGTTTAAACTGACACGTCTTGCTAGGCATTTGCTTTTATTTCCACAGCATCGGGGTAATGAGCACCTCAGGTACGTCCCGAAAAGCTTGCTCCACGCGAGCGCGCGTCCGCTCCGACAGCGCCGGACCTTGCAGCAGCCGCACGTTGTCGTCGATCTGCTCCGGCGTTTCCGCGCCGATGACCAGCGAATGAACCCCCTCCAGATCGCGGATGTAGGACAAGGCGAGCTGGGCGACGGACAGCCCCTCCTCCTCCGCGAACGCCCTCAGCCGGGCCAGCGCCGGCGGGGCCGCTTCGCGCAGAACGGCCGGCAGCGACTCCCCGCTGTGGAAGAACAATCCTTGCAGGAACACGCTCCGCACGACGACGAGCTTCTCCTGCTCGCGGAACCGCTCCAGCGCCCCGCAGGCGATCACGCGGCGGTCCCAGACGTTCATCGGCAGCTGGATCAGCTCATAGACGTCGTCCGCGAGCCACGTCTTGCAATCCGCATACTGCCGATCGGGCGAAGCGCCCAGCGACAGTCCGGCTCGCTCGATCAGCCCTTCCTGCCGCAGCCGACGGACGATCCCCGTCAGCCGGCTGCCGTATACGGTCAGCACCTGCGGCTCGTGAATCATGAGTGCGGGCAGTCGAGAGATCCGGAGCCGGGTCAGGATCGTCTCGACCTTTTGCCGCACCTCCGCCTCCAACGAGGCATCACTGGTTAGATCCAGCGCCGTCTTCAGCTTGGACACGAGGAACGGCCGCTCGCCCCGTTCCTCGAAATACCGGCCGAGCTTCGGCTCGGCGTCGCCATACTCCAGCGCCGTATCGTAGCAGTTGACGCCGTGATGACGGCACCGGTCCAACAGCGCGCGGTCATCGACGTGCGACTGGCGGTTCGCGACGCCATAGCCCGACATGCCGAGCTGCGCCGTGCCCAGCATGAGCTTGGACAGCTTCATGCCCCGGAAGTCGCTGTAGGGGATCGACTCGGTTACCAATTGCTCCACCCCCCGTCCAGCACGAGGTTGTGGCCGGTCACATACTTGGACGCCTCCGACGCCAAATAGACGATCGCACCCTTGATGTCGGCGTCGACAGCCATGCGGCCGAGCGGCGTGCGCTCGATGTAGTTACGCAGAAATTCATCCGCCTTGATCTCCCGCGAAGTGCCCACCGGATTGTATCCGCCCGGGCTGATGCAGTTGACGCGAATGTTGTGTTTTCCGTAATAGTTGGCGAGCCACTTGGTCATCCCGACCATGCCCCACTTCGCATACGTATACTCGATGCCGCTTGTCATCCCGGTCTCTCCGTAAACGGGAAAATGCGGCCCGAGGATCCCCTGAATGGAGGCGATGTTGATGATGTTGCCGCCGCCTCGCTCCCTCATCCGGCCGACCACCGCCTTCGACATCAGCATCAGCCCGAGTCCGTTCACCTGCTGCGCCGCCAGCCAGCCTTCGGCCGTCGTCTTCTCAATGTCGTTCAGTCCGGTGCGCGAAACCGAGTTGTTCACCAGGATGTCGATGCCCCCGTGCGACGCCTCGGCCTCCCGGACGAACGCCTCGATGCTTGATTCATCGCCTAGATCGAGCTGCATCCCATGCGCCCGATAGCCCCTCGACCGCAGCGCTTCCGCCGCTTCCTCGCACCGCTCTACGTTCCGTGAAGCGATCAGCACGGTGGCGCCCGCCTCGCACAGCGCTTCGGAGATATGCGCGCCATAGAGCCCGGACCCCCCGGTCACGACCGCTACCTTCCCTGTCAATCGGAACATCTCCATGACGTTCATCGTTATACCCATTCCTTTCGCTTCGCTCGAGGCACAAAACGGAATGAAATCCGTTTGCTATGATTAAATAATGGCTTATCCTAGCACCCTGGATGAATGCTACCGTCAAACCATTTAATAAGCGCGCTATGATCCTCCGAAGAGCAGCCCGATTTAGTTAAATAAGAAAATATTTCCAAAACCCGTTGCGTAAACTCCAAAGAGGCGCCCACCTCTTTACCCATGGATAATGCATTTTTCAAATCTTTCTCGTGTAGTTGGATCCGAAATCCGGGAGTGAAATGGTGATGACTTATATTTGATATTTTCGTTTCCAGCACCCTGCTTCCCGCCAAACCGCCGCGGATCGCTTCATAAGCTGCAATGGGGTCAATTCCGGCTTTTTGTCCAAATGCGAGTCCCTCTGAAATCGCTGCCATATTAATGGCGACAATAATCTGGTTAATCAGCTTTAAGGCATTGCCTGCTCCAACATTCCCAACCCTTGTGACTGTCGTCCCCATTTTCTCCAAGAGCGGTCTCATCCGATCGAAGATTTCCTGCGGCCCGCCGACAAAGATGGACAATTTGGCTTCAATCGCGCCTATTTCCCCTCCGCTCACAGGCGAATCCAACATCACTACGCCTTTCTCACGTAAAGCGGCTGCTGCTTTCTTGGCTGTCATGGGATCAATGGAACTCATATCGAGATAAATTTTGCCGGGAGTTAATCCTTCCGACAAACCGTTTGTGCCAAACACAACTTCTTCGACCTGCGGGGAATCCGGAAGCATAGTAATGACAATATCCGATGCCTGTGCTACTTCTTTTGCATGCTGCGCTGAAGAAGCGCCGAGACGAACCAATTCCTCAACAGGCGATTTACTGCGATTATAGACACATAAATTATAACCGGCGCGTATCAGGTTAGTTGCCATAGGCTTGCCCATAATCCCTAACCCGATAAATCCAATATTCATCATAACGGTCAACTCCTTAACAAGTCTTACCCCTATCTCATTTATTCCAACTTCCCTTTTACAAGCTCCCACTCATGAATATCGTACGTTCTTGCTCCCTGCACGATGTAAGGATCTGCTTGCACCAGTCGCGTTACTTCATCCAGGGATTCGGCTCTGTAAACGACCAGTCCTCCCCAGCCATCGATAAACCGGCCATTCGCGAACAATTTCCCTTCCGCCCTGCGCTCGGCCAAAAAAGCCAAATGCTGTTCCCGGTAAACGCGGCTTTTTTCAGGATCCAGCATCGGCAACAGAACGGCAAAATATTTTATGGCCATAACATATTCCTCCTTCATCAGTACCCTAGGAACAACTCTCTGAGATAAGCCGTTAATTTTGCAATATCCCAGCCAGAAAAGCGGCCTGAAGTTCACACGCTCTGTCTGAGAAGTGGGCGCCATCCCGGAAGGCTTCTTCTCCCAGGGAAACGGTAAAGCCGTGAAGATCGGCTATTCGTATACCGAAGGACGTCATGACTGCATCGGCTGTTTGATTATATCGAGCGACATCGATGTTATATCTTGCGAATCCTTGATCCGGCATATTGGCCATCGATTCCAAAACCGGGGTTGTTCGCACCCAGTAAACTTGGATCGTGGTATTCAACAGCTGTTGGACGATTTGACTCAAATTATCTTGATACTGTTCGAGTGATACTTGCTTTACGCCTGCGACCGTTGCTATATCGTGCAATCCGCAATTCAGCAGCAGAACGTCAAAATCCCAACCTTGCTTGACGCGCCGCTCCTGTAAATAGTCCCGTACTCTGCTGCTATTTCCTCCGTTGACCAGAAAGTGATTGTCGATCAGGTCGGACGGCGAGTGTCCTTCATCGTCCCCTTTGCGGCAATAATGATATTGGTTGTGCAGCATCTGTTTCAAATAAGGGCCATAATAGATCGATATGCTGTCTCCAAGCACAAATAGCCTTTTCATCGTCGTTCGCCTCGAGCCTCATTTCATCCAAGAATACGTGTTAAGATCGGAGCAAGCCAAGCTAAACGGACATTCATCCCTTTATCGAACCGACCAGCATGCCTTTGACAAAATACTTTTGAATAAACGGATAGACGCAAATAATAGGCAGCGCCGTAATTAAAATCGCCGCCGCTTTCACACTCTCCTTCGGCATATTTCTCATCCATTCGACCCTCTGCCCCATATCACCACCGGCCATATCGAGGTTGGAAATAATGCCCCGGAGAATCAACTGCATGGGCCATTTCTCCTGCGCATTTATATAAATCGAGGCGGGAAACCAACTGTTCCAATGCCCGACCGCATAAAACAAGCCGATCGTTGCGATCGAAGGAAGCGACATCGGCAGAACGATTCGGATCAAAATACCGATCTCATTGGCCCCATCGATTTGAGCGGATTCCTCCACTTCCTGGGGAATTTCCATAAAGAAGTTTCGCATCAGAAACATGTACCAGGGGCTGATTAAAGCAGGCAGTATAAGGGCCCAAAGCGAATTTTTCAGTCCCAAATTGACGACCAGCAAATAGGTGGGAATCAAGCCGCCGCTGAAAAACATTGTCGTTAGAACGATCAAAGTAAGGCCGCTACGGTAAGGCAAAAACTTCTTCGATAACGCATAAGCCAGACTGGACGTGAACAAAAGACAGAGTAACGTTCCGACACAAGTGACCAATACGCTGACGGCAAAAGCTCGATAAATAAAAGTATTCTCTACCAGCAAATATTTGTAGGCATAGAGTACAAACTCTCGAGGGAATAAGGTATACCCATATTTTAGAAGCGCATCATTGGACATAAACGATTGATTGATCAATACGATAAAGGGGACGACAAAAAACAGCGACATGATCGTAAGCAGTGTCGCGTTGATTGAGCCGAACCAGCTGAATTTCATCTTGCTCACCAAATCCCTTCTCGCCCTAATCGTTTCACAACGTAATTGGCTATCAGTAAGAACAGCAGGCCAATAACATTTTTGAACATGCTGATGGCTGCAGCATAGGAGAAATTGTTCCTCAGCAACCCTTCCCGATATACATACGTATCAATAATGTCTCCGACACTATATACACTTTCCGAATACAACAGAAGTACTTGTTCGAACCCTGCGTTTAGAATACCGCCTATGGAGAGCACGAACAGGATGGAAATGATATTGGATATGCCGGGCAAACTGATATGCACGATTTGCCGGAACCGGTTGGCACCATCTATTTTGGCACTTTCGTATAAGGCGGGATTAATGCCGGCGAGAGCCGCAAGATAAACGATGCTACCCCACCCGACGGTTGCCCATATATCGCTGGTTACCAGTATGCTGCGAAAGTACTCAGGCTCCCCCATAAACGCGATCGGCTTGCCTCCGAAAGCGGTAATGATCGTATTAATCGGACCCGCTGTTCGCGACAGCAAAGACATGACCATACCGGAGATGATGACCCATGACAGAAAATGAGGCAAATAGGAAATGGTCTGGACGATTTTTTTGAACTTCGCGCGAATGACTTCATTCAGCATCAAAGCGAGCACAATGGGAGCGGGAAAACCGAACAACAGTTTGTAGCTGCTGATCAGCAGCGTATTTTTGAGCAATCGGCCAAAGTAGTAAGAATTGAAAAAGTCTTCGAAATGTTTGAATCCGACCCATACAGGATCGTAAATCATCGTTCTTATGCCGCCGTACGGTTTGAAGTCCTGAAAGGCAATAACGACGCCGTACATCGGAATGTAATAAAAAACGATAAAGTAGAGCAGGCCCGGCATAATAAGCAAATAAAGGAACTTATATTTCCTTACATTATGAATAATCACAATGAACCTCCTCTTGACTTGTGAAACCGTCCCCCGGTCACAACTGGCATGACGGGGGACACAGTTAGGACAGACGTTATTTTTTTGCCGCTTTAAACTGGGCATTTTTATCTTCGATCATTTGTCTGCCGCCGATCTCCTGCCATTTTTGCATGATGGTATCCCAATCGCTTAACGGCGTTTCGCCTGTAAACACTTTCGTCTTTTGCTCCGTCAAGTAAGTTTCCATATCGTTCAGCTTCGCAAAGGACTTCCATTCCGTCTTTTGATAGATGACCCCTTTGTCCGTATAGTCGAAACGTGGCAAGTTGTTTACTTTTTTCAGAAGTGAATTGAATGCTACGTTAAGCCAGGATGATGTCGCCCACGGTGAGAAGCCGCCATCCTTCCAATCCATATAGTACATCCAATACAGCACATAATAATTGGCTTTCCCCTGGTCGTATTTATCGCCGCCGATAAATTCCAGCGTGCCGTCCGGCATTTTCTTATAGGATTCCCCTTCCAATCCGTAGTAGGCCATATCATACCCTTCCCTCGCCGCATGGAAATCGAGGAACTTCATGGCTGCCTCCGGATTTTTGCTTTGCTTCGTGACCACGGTGACTTGTTGGGCGCCGGGAACGGTTTGCAGCTTATTGACGCCGGGTCCCCCTTGCAGGAGGAACGGTTCGTAATTGGCATCCGGGATCGTCTTCACCAAAATTTCCGTTCCGCCATAGACGGGTGAAGTCCACCATCCGGACACGGTGCCAATCTTGTTTTGCGCAATCGCTTCGAGTCGCTTGGAGCCCGTTGACAACAGCATATCCGGCCAAATATAGCCCTTTTTATTCCATTCGACCAATTTGGCCAGCATCGCCTTGTAGCCGGGATGCATTTCTGGCGGCAGCAGCTTCCCTTGGTCGTCCTGCCACCATTCCATCGCTTGCGGTAGGAAGTAGGGAGCAAAGCCCAATTCCAACTCTTTCAGAGGGATTGCCCCCGAGCCGGCATTAAGCGGGTACGTATCTTTCTTCCCGTTACGATCCGGATCGTTGTTGAGGAAAGCATCCATCACCTTCTCGAAGTCCTCGAGCGTGGCAGGTATCGGCAGGTTGACATTTTTCAACCAGTCCGTTCGAATCTGCATGATATACGGAGCGGAGTTTTGATAGGCGCTCGGAATGCCGATAATTTTACCGCCGACAGTAACTTCCGCCCACGCTTGCGGAGGGATATTTTTTTTCAGGTTCGGTCCATATTTATCAAGGAGATCGTTAATCGGAATAATCGCCCCGTTTTTGTACAACTGGACCGCGTCATCGATAGTTTCGAAAGGAATAATATCCAATTGTTCTCCCGAAGACAGCATTAAATTTACTTTTGTGTTATAGGCGGCTCGGCCTTCAATTGTGCTGAAAACCCTCTGGACGTCTACGCCAGTTTTTTCCTGAATGATGTCGTGCACGTGTTTCTCCGTTGCATTATTCTTCACATACTGGGGATAGGCGCTAATTGAGACGATTTTTACCGGTGCTTCCTGGTTTCCGGTTTTGGTCCCTTCGGCCGGCTTGCTCGATTTCGGTTCAGCAGTTTCGGTCGTTGTGCAAGCCGCTGCCGTCGACAACAACAGGCATAAGACGGTTACGATCAAGCTCTTCTTCCACACATGATTCATAAGCGTTCCTCCCGGTTCATTTTTTTCCATCTTTGCCACCCATTTACGCTACCTGCATATTGCAACGCCCATCCATGAGAACTTGCTATTTGCTTCTCGTCCCCCTTCTTTGTATAAGCTTCCTTTTTTCGAAGTAGAGGTTGCTTGTGTCTACACTTATCATGAGGGGAAGATTCCGTATCAATCAATCACACATTTGTCAGAACCGTTGTATAAATGAAGTTTGCACAGAAACGGCGTTATGCTTTTATTTTCACGATCACTTTTTTTACGGGTCGGGGTTCGTTGATCGCTATTGCCGGAATATGAGCATCCTGGAGACCATAAATGACGAATGTTCCCTCGTGGAAAACATTCCAGCTCCCCTCTCCCGCATAAAATGAATAATCTTCTTTCTCATCATATTCCTTGATCAGGGATAATTGGCTGACGCACGCATAGCCCATTTGTTCATTTCCTTCATACACATAGTGGAGGTCGATGTATTTTTGATGCGCTTCCCAGATCCCTTTCTCGATGGGGCGATTCAAGTAATGTTGCACCATGACATACATATTTTCACCGTCCAAATCGTAATTGCCCGGCTCCATTGTAGAGAAATCCGTCTGCTTCAAATATTCAAGCGCCTTTTTAATCGATGTATGCATACCGTAATAAAGCGAAGCATTTTCGATGCGGTCGATAATCATTCGTTCCCACTCCTCTTCACGGCTTCTACTGCTTCTCGCCATAATTGCTGCACCTTGTCCCGCTTATCCGGGATGGACAACCCGCTTTGCCGCAGCACCAAATGAGCTTTTTTCTCAAAATCCACCGTAACGCAGCACGCTTCAACGATCGTTTCCCAGCTCTTCTCCGGCACCACCATCATGCCGTCGATATCGCCGTGGATAATATCGCCGGTCCTGACCGTAATCCCGCCTATTTGCACGGGTTCGTAGAGCCCGCTCCAAACGTAGGGGGCATGGTGAACAACGTGCCCCATGCCGAATATTTTGAATCCTTGGTTCAAAATATCTTTCATGTCCCTTATTCCTCCGTCTGTCACGAGGCCTACGGCGCCGGCCGATATCATCGTTTTGGCCATGCCGTCGCCTGCCGCACATTCTCTCGACTTATCGATACCTACCGTCTGGATGACGACCACTTGCGGGATATCCTTTTTGCTCATAGCGTCCAACATGTTGAAGTATGGCTCGGCATCCGCCTTATTGCCCGGCGTCGAGCTGTCAAGCTTGATGGTCACCGCTTCCCCCACCAAGGGGGGAAGACCGGGAGAAAGACATTTGATGGTCTGGTCCATATACGGCACTTCGATGCAGAGCAAATCTTCAGCATTGCATACCAGCGCAGTGGCGCAATCCGTCAATTGCTCGATTAAACGTTTCTTTGTCGCCAAATCCATATCAGGCATTTTCCTTTCCTCTTTCAAACGCAAAGGAATACAATCTTGCCTTGCCATGCAGGAAAAAACGAAGCTTGATTCGGTTTGTATCCTTCATGGCCAAGGAGCTTGAACCGTTCCAGGTGACGACAATATCGAAACCGTCCAAATAAATATCCTCACAGTCTCTCCTGGTGAACCCGCTTACCGGCTCGTTCGTCGCTGGATCAATCACTTCCACCTCGATCCAATCGCGATAAGGGATCAACTCTCCCGCATTAACTCTCAACTCGAGGTGGCCGGACTGCTCCAATTCCATTGGAATTGTCGTAACGACAGCCGTAGAAAGCCGGTCTTCGCTTGAGAGATAAGTCAATCTTCCTCGTTCGATCTTGGCGAGTCCGCTTCTAACGGGTGACACATCGAAGCGTTGAGGACCGTTGGCTGACGGTTCGCCGTGTCCGGTATAAAAGACGTATATTTCATCGTCCTTCACCACAGGATTTGAGGTAACGATAAAAGCATCGTCCCATTCGCCTTTGTCTCCCCTGTCGATAATCGCTTCGCTAGGGTTTACTTTGACGAAATCACTGATGCCATTTCTACTTACCGCAAGTCTCGTGTTCGCTTTGAAAGCTCCCCATCCTTCCCCCGGCCTTAAGTCCCGCGGACCGCGGTTATCCCTACTCCTGGCCTGGACCGCGTCTTCATTACCCGTATGCCCGTAATAATCCGCCCATAGGCTGTAGTTGTATAACGCTAAATAATACCCTTTGTATTGTAACCCGCTTAACAGGTGAACCGTAGCTTCTTCTTCCGGAGGCATCAGCGGATCTTCGGACTGCATTTGAAGATTTTCCATGTCCGGTCCATAGGCCATGATCGTATGTGACCATCGTGTCGGAGTTCCGAAACACCCGTAAATTTTAAATCGCTTTCCAGGATCGCTTTCATCGATCATAATATTGGCCATGTCCACACACCCGTCTACCGTATGCGGACTTGTCGTCCAATGGATGCCGTCGGGCGAATAGACGACATTGGACGCCCATTGAAAGCTGCGCGGGGTTTTGCCGTCTATCGGTTCGTTTGTTAGCACCCTCGTCAAGGCCTTGTATCGTTTACGTTCATCCTTCTCGGCATAATCCTTCGTCACGCAGAAATGCTCGGAAAATCGCAATCCCGAAGGATCGTAATGACTGAACACGATATTGTTGCGCTTGCTGTTGGCCGGAAAAATGTTAAGGTTCGGTTTGTCCCACCAAATCCCGTCTTTGCTGGTGGCATAACCTGTAGACGTTTCTCCATACGGTCCCGCCTGTCCGTAATACCACATTTTGAACAACTTTTCGTCTTGATCGTAGATCACGGAGCCAGCCCAATCGGCAGCTCGCCATCCGTCCCATTCGCTGTAATCGCCTAAAGGCAGTACCGGGTTCGCTTTGCACTTCTTCGCTGGATTCACCGTAAGCTTGGCGTTTGAAGCCGTCTCAATCTCCCGCATATCAAGAAACAATACGGTAACTCCTTCTTTAACGATCATCTTATCCATTTCCACTTCTCCCTTTTAAGTTTTCATTTTGCGGCAATATCGATTGTAGCTTCGCTTTTACAAGCACCGCATTGATAATAGTCTTCGACTTTCCCTGTTTTTTCGTTTATGAAGCGCATACGCGATTCGACCCACAGACGAACTTGATTTTCCGACCATTTCCCAGTAATAAACGACACGCCATAATCAGCCATAATCCATTGGTTTCATGACAACCACCCTTCGTGAAATTGTGGTTTTACGCTCTCAGCATAGGGAAAACATTCGGGCCGTTCAATCAAACAATTGTCAAGATGATTGTAAAAAAGCAGGATGGAAGCTATTATTTCCGTTATTACAACAGTTTTTCTTTTTGTATGATTGCACGGTCTCTGTGATAAAGTTGCAATTAACCCGGAAATGGAGGCCTTATCACGACCGGCCGCAATTTGCGAGAAGCGTATGATCGGGAAGAGGTTGTGGAGGAAAGCTCCAAAATTTGACTGATCGCCTGAGCGGTCCGGGAGCCAAAAGTGCTGACGAACGAGGCATTCGAGGAAATAGCGTCGCTTGAAAGCGAAGCTTTTCGAATAAAGCTGCTGCAACAAATGTTAGGATACGTCGGCAAGGAGAATGAAAAAAGCGGCCTCCCCGAAATTGGAGGCCGCGTCAACACTGCTGCTTACACCCGATCTGCTCATCTATTTTTTGACGGGATCCAATCTTGCGAATTTACGATTGCGACCACGACCCATTTTTTCAATCCAAACTTTAAGGCTGGACGGAACAATGGAAGCAGGCATACGATACATTCAAGCAATTAAGACCATCTTGATGCAGCGGCTATCTAGCCAATTCTTCTTCGTTGTTCAAGGCGATGCGACTACCTTTATTGTGAATGCGGTTCCAGGCCAACTCTCGATATTCCGACGGTGTAATACCCGTATTCAGCTTGAACACTTTGGTGAAATAACTTTTGCTGTTAAATCCCGCCTTGCTTCCAACATCGGAAACCTTCATCGACGTATTGGCAAGCAGTTCCTTCGCTTGTTCGACGCGATATTGGGTCACATAATCAATCAACGTCGTGTTGTATTGCTTTTTAAACAATTGGCTAATATACTGTCGCGTCACTCCAACGTGCTCCGCAAGATCATCCATCGAAAAATTGGCTGCATAATGTTCCGCAATGTACGCTTTCACCTTCTGCACGTAGTCGTTGAAATCTTTGCGGTAATCGGTAATGTAGCCTTTAAATTTGCTGATTAAGAACTGTTTGACGTAGACCGCATTCATAATTCCCTTGTCGGTGATCAACTCGTTCATTTCACGCAAAAACTTCACGCTTTCATGGTCGTAAAGCCGGATTAGCAAAGAAATGTTCATATACAAATTATAATTGTACTCCATCACACTTCTGTTTTCCGAAAACATCATATGCAACAAATCGCAATACGCCTTTTCATTATGCTGCCTGACGGCCAGCTCCAACTCCTCGAAAGCGGGATCCGACATTTGTTTGTTCTGGTAATCGATCGGCAGTTTGTTGTAGCAATATATATTCGTATGCCCGGAGTAGATTCGTCCCATATTATAAGCGTATAAAGCCTCAGTAAAGGAGTTATTGATTTTGTCCAACGGATGAATACCGCCGATGCTAATCGTCAAACTTTTTGTGATGAGATCATCCAGCGTGGATAACAGTTCAGTAATAAATGCATTCAGGTCGCCTCGCCGCAGACGGAACAAAACGATAAATTCCCGCTCGGATTCGATGAATAAATCGATATCGAATGAGGTACCAAGGTCATTTTCCACTTGGCAGATCAGATGCGGATTATTCATGGACCATTCCGTTTGGTCGTTTATCGTAAAATATACCACCACCAGATCCGTACGATAGCCGTGCAAATAATGATCGATATCTTCTGTGTTCAGAATAAATCGATCTTTGATTAAATTGTACACCAATGTCTTTTTCATTAATTGTTCGGTCTCGAGCTTTAAATGGCGATTGGTTTTCACTACATCCTCGAAAGCAGAGCTGAGGAATTCAAATTCGCCTTGTTTCTCGCCTATTTTGCCGGTAAAAAGCGCCGTCGTTTTGGCGATAACCATTTTGACTGGCCTGTAAAGCAGTCTCGTGCCTAAAAAAATCATGATCAGAATAATAAACAGCGAGATTAGCAGCACCAGAATAATTTTGTTCCTTACCTCGAATATATCACGATACAAATTAGAAGTATCCACTTCACTAACTAAACTCCATCCCATTGTCGGTAATTTATAACTGTTCACAACGAGTCGACCCGTTCGTGTAAGCGGCTCCTTCTCCTGCGTTCCGGAAGAACTGAGCTGCTCGTAATCTTGATGAAAAATAACGGTGTCCGATGCATCCTTCAAGTAATAGTTGTACACGTCGCTATTAATATTCAGTTGCCGCAAAAAATCGTGGTACAAAGCCTCCATATTGACATTAAAAATAAGATAGGCTTGCGTATCATGCATCGGCAGTTTGGCAATGAGCGACACGATGTATTTCTTTTGCCCTGCCGAAACCAAACTTTTTGTTCCCGTCACTTTAACCTGATAGTTGGCCATCTTGACAATATCGTCGTTGATCCAGCGGTACGGCGAATTTTGCAGGTCGCTCACGATGCCGTAATTGGAGACAATCAGATAGCCTTCATCTTCATTAAACAGCAATGCTTGGTCCACATACTTATTGTTATAGGTTACTTTGGTCAACTTCTGGTGGATATTCATTTTATCGAGAATAGACTGCATTTTCGTATACTGCTGATCCGCCATCTCCGATAAGATCGCCTCCATACTTTGCTGCAATGTTTTTTCCATGAAAGCGCCCGTCCGAATCAATTCAAATTCGTTTTTGGAATTGAACATATTGATCGAATATCGCAAAAAGAGGTTCGTGCTGTAAATGCTTACAACCAAAAAAGGGACAATCGCCACGGTTAATAGAATAATGATGATTTTGTAGTGATACATTTTTAATCTGATTTTCATTGTCTGTACCACCCCCATTTTTCATGGCCCCAGAACAATCGCTTATTCTTCTACTATACCTGAATTATGGTGTGATCACGGAGGAAAGACAACAGTAATTTTGGAAACTACGTTGTAAAAAAGCTTCAATCGAAGCCAACTCAACGAAGCTGGCCCGGCGTTGATCCGACTTTCGCATTCTTCCAGCACCGATCTCAGACTTCATACGAAATCGGCACTTCTCGATAAATGCGTGTTCCATGGAACGGGGTGTTTGTATCGTTCGTCATTGTGGCTGATTACGCTCCTCAGCTCATACCAGACGGCTTTGGCGAAGAGTTGAGTATCACGGATGATTGCGCTTCTTGCTTCGTCCTCCGATTGGTGTAACAGATGGGGATTGCATGTACCTACGGAAACGTTTATATAAATCCCGAGCAAATCGGCGTATTCCCTTAAGTGCAGGAGTTCACCCACATCGCGCTTGCTGCTTAACCCGTCCACGCCGCCAAACTGCACGCCTTCCAATCCACGTTTGTTGGCATAATCGAGACACTGATAAGGATCCAGGTTCAATTCCCGGAGCGTAAAGCTGTCAATTCCTATCCTCAAGGCCATTCCTCCTCGTATCGTCTTTGTGCTCCAATTTCCAGAACAAAATGTCCCCCAGCTCACCGGAATCGACCACCCGCTTAAGCGCCTGCCAATCGGAATCGTAGCGCCGGTCATGGCAAACGGTAAGCGATATCACCGGACAATGGCGTCGTGTTTTCCTCCATATTTTTATGACTGTTCCGCCAAGTAGCAAAAGCAAAAACCAAAAAAACCTTGCTGTGCAAGGGATTCCGTTATCAAATGTTTGGTGGAGTAAGGGAGCCCGAGCCCCTGACCTAATCGCTGTCAGTGTGGCATGCACTATACCCCAAAACCCGCGCTTAGTTCTTCTTCCCTAATAGAAGCCAATGTAAGTCCACATCAAATTTTTGATGAAGTTGTATGAGCGTTTCTACAGAAGGTGAAAACTTGTTGCTTTCTAATTCACTAAGAGTTCTCTTGTGATATACCAAGTGCCCGGGCAATTGCTACTTGATTTAGTTCCCGCAGTTTTCTGACAAACTTAATTCTTGCACCGATGGTATCCATTTTCCTCCGCCTTTAGAAAAGTGGTCCCGAATAATTATTATCATCGGGACCACTTCTAGGTGATATTTATTGGACTTCACTCCAAGCAAAGGAGTACCAACTATTTTGTAAATGCACCAACATTAATGTCTATGCACCAACTTTAATGTTACCCGACATTTATGGTAAAGTTGACTATTAACTTTAAAGATCATAAGTCCCTACGAATAACATGACGTTTAGAATTCTGTAATCATACCATATAACAATTGGTATATCGCAATTTGTTTGCCCTGCTCTCGTTAATACACGAATAAATAGACATCTATAATACCCAAATTCTTCGTGTTAGACTGGAAGTATCATATCAGGAGGTGCAGGAGATGCCAGCGATTACACTCTCGGTTGAGGAACAGTTAAAGAAGTATATAGACGATCCCAAGACTATTACAAAGCTCATGTCTTACTTTGGTAGGCATGAAACCATTGGTGAAGAAATATTTCCCTACCTTGGAGAAAAGGAAAACGAGCTATACTTCCCGAACCATTCACTCCCTGTTGAAACTTTTCTCAGACGCGTCCCCTTTTATTTTTATCGATCCCAGAGAAACTTTGACAAACTAGGACAACTAAATGACTATGTAATGGGAATTATTCGGGAACATAAATATGGTGAGCAAGCTTCTGAATACATCGAACAGCTGTTTGTAACGCTGGAGGAGATGCATTATCACCACCAGTTAGAAGTGGAGTTGATATTTAACTACCCCATCAAACAAACGGGACTTTTATGTCAGACTGAATTCCTATTCCAATGGTCTCACTACCTGAAGCTTATCGAAGTTCTCAATTTGTCCGATAAAATGCCCAAGCACTTTATCGTATCCTACAATGATGTTTTGGAGAGAAGCGATCTTCTACCGATAATCTACCCCTTGGAACAGCAATATAATTATGATTACACCAGCAGAGATGGCAATAAAATTCGAGTCTCGGGTACATTCCCGTGTGACGCTTCTGGACATCCGATCTTAAGATGGATTGGAATTCGGATCAAAAACCCAGTGCGTGTGTGGGCAAAAGTGAATGACCGCCTCAAAGGTGAGCTCTTCATTCAGGTCGGGCCGACGACAGCTATATGGGGCCTTAATTGCTGGGGGGAGCAAGAGGATGGAACCGATGTGTGGTACGCTTTACATATAGGACCACAGTTGATGGAATTCGATAACGAGGAACTCAAAAGGATCCGTAACCGCGAAGGATATACCCAAAAAGAGGTTGCGGACGCCATCGGCACATCGGTACGATCCTATCAAAAATGGGAAGCTGGAGAAACTGCACCGGATAGCCATAACCTGCTACGCCTCATGAACGTACTCGATATCCGCGATACAAAAGAACTCACCCGATTCTTAGATATAGACGATGTCAATTAGGGACTCAGGTTATCCTTTAAAATCGAGTAGGAGGGGGCGCCTAGCCCCCGTCCTCTCACACCACCGTACGTACCGTTCGGTATACGGCGGTTCATGTCATATTCCGCAAAAGTTTGTATCTATCCGTTAGATTCTTTAGGCCCATAGATTTCCAATATTGGTTGTCTAAAGCCCGGTGAAGAATCGGACTACAAGCAATTCTCCAGTATTTCTTTCTCGTGTTGCCCCATTCATGCGCTTTCTGTATAGGAATGCCTAGAGCCGTTAGATTCCTTACCTTCGTTCTCGGTAGTTTCCATTGCTTCCAAACGCACATCCGCAACCTTCTTCGTGTCCACTCGTCCAGTTCCTGAAAAATGTGGGGAGTCTCTACCAATGCGTAGTATCCGCACCATCCCGTTAGATATTGGTTAAGCTCTTTGATTCGGTTCTCCATTGAAATCGGACTTTTCCGAGATGTAATCCCTTTAATCTTTGCTTTCACACGTTGCAAAGAAGGTCCAGAAATCTTCACCTTCGGGTTCTTTTTGTCCCAACTAAACGTGAACCCAAACCCTCTCCTGAATAATTCTTGATAAATAACCTCTCAACTTTCACCATTCGCCACCTGGAGGTATTTTCTTTCTTTGTGTCGAATAGGTTCATTCGGAGGTGTTTCATGCTCAATAAATATCCACTACTCAATGAACCGGATAAGACTATGTTTGTATTCGAAAAATTTGGTAAGGTTTACGGCCACATAGTAAAGAATCCTACGGCTAAAGCCCCAGCAAAGTTAATTTTCGAAACTGCAAAATACGATTCAGTTGAACTATTAAAGTCTGACTACCCTCCAAAGATCGAGGAGCAATGATATGTTCAATAGTGGTTTTGTTCTAAAGTCTGCTGCTGACTATGATAATGCTATGTTCTTTGGTATAAATGTTTCCGTGTGCTTGCATGGAAAGATTATCGATTAAGGTAGAAACATCACAAAACATACTGATGATGCGGTATATAATAATGACGGTTATTATTTAAAAGCCACCAACGACTTTATTGTTCGTTAAGCGGCTAATTTTCCGAAAAGCGAAAACCGCCTGCCTATTGTACAGGTCGACGTAGCCGTGATAGCGGAAATACGCCGATCCAAGTCACGGCGGCGTTTTAAGTCGACTTTATCGGCTTATTTCCGCCGAACCGTATCATCGATAGTGATAAAGCGGAGGTTCGAATTAAATGTGGAGGCCGCGATGCTAAACCTGCGATTGGGAGCGTAGACTGTGTCGCTTATAAGAAAGTAATATCTCAGAGCCGCACCTACCATAATGACTGAATATTTTAATCTAAATAATCCTCAAGCAGACAATGCTTGAGGATTTTTAGATATGTTAGTTCCCGGATATTTGTTCTAATCACACATTGATTCGCCGTCGACAGTATCTATAAAGCTTCAATAAACCTGGAATTTCTTCCGCATCGTCTCGCGCAGATGCATATACTCTCTTTGCGCATTCCAGCCGATCTCCGCCAAGCTGGCAACGTTCCGCCGATAAGTCGGAGAATAGACATGATAGGCCATCACCCCTTGGAACGAATGTTCCATCCCTTCATTATTGCGATACTGGTCGTGCAGAGCAAGACGCCCAGCTTCGCACGGCGCCGAAAATCAGCCTCACCCCAGAATTGCAGCAATATCGCTCCGGCTTCTGTTCCTTGAGCTGTACCTGCGCGCAAACTGTAGTATCTTATGACTTCCTGTTTCAGCACCCTGCTAGCTGTAGAATTTATCCCTTGCCTCACCCAACATACGGATTTCTTTTTTAAAGCTGTCCAAATGCGCCTTAGTGGTTCTTTTCCACGGTGCGGTAATATGTCCGAGCAAATTGCCGCCGGGGGCGATTTCCTTAAAATACTCTACCATATCTGGAATGTTGTATTCACAATTAAAGTAATTCGAGGTGCAAGGAACGATTTTATAGCCGTCATCAGCAAGACGGGGCGATTTTTCCATAAAGTTTGTGCAGAACGGCACTTCCTCAATATATTTATAGTTTCTGTCAGCATAACGCAGCGCCTCTCCCGGTCTCGTTTCAATCGGCGTATAATGCTCCCGTCTAATAGCGTTGTAGTTCCACGGACTCAAAACAATATTTTCATTGCTTACGCGGGTTCTGAATTCTTCGGTAACGTCCATATAAAGGTCGGCCCATATCCAGGGGGTTCCCCCGGTATCACTTACACAATCACACAGAAATTGCAGGTCATTCCACCTAAGCTCTCCCTGACGAATAACGACAAGGTCCATTTCCTGCTGCATCTCGTAATCCTCTTCATCCATTCCTAAATGAATGTATTTCGGAGCGTCAAACAGTCCGTAAACTTCGCTGATTAGCTCCCGGCATACCCTGTAATAGGTTTGAGTGGAAAGCATCCGACCGTAGTCTCCGAGCCAGGCGTCATGGCAGGCGGAAAAATTCAGCTTAGGAATCAACGCGATGCCTTCAGCCTTCAACCGCTTTACCTGCCGCCTGACCTCCTCCCGCGTCCATGCCCCCGGTTTTGCGAGCTCAGGGTGGCTGGCATACTGCACCCCTTCCCCCAAATCCAAAACTATCGTATTTAATCCGTTTGCAACGCACGCCTCAACAATGTCGTCCCATACGTCTTTTTCAAAGGCGAGCGTTTCATCAATTTTGCGGTCACTCCACATATTCATCCCAAGATGAACTAATATCCCCCACATTTTTTTATCCATAGCACATTCTCTCCTTTTGCCCCCTTTAGATTGATGCCTAAAGGGGGCAAATTTATTTGACTATACCGTTAAGTTAATCACATTGAGTAAGATCAAGGCTTTTGATCATACTGGCTCTATTTTTAGTCTCAGTCGTACATGTAATAAATGGCTTAGGTTAACCCTTTACGGCACCGACGAGCTGGCCATGGATGAAATATTTTTGTACGAACGGATAGATGACGATAATCGGCAGAATGGTGACCATAAGAGCGGCCATCTTCAGGTTCTCCGGGTGAATGATCTGCTGGCCTAGCGGATTGAGCACCTCGTCCTCCAGCCTGGAATTGTTCAAAATTTCGCGAAGCTGGAACTGCAGCGTCCACATCGATTTCTCCTTGATATAGAGCAGGACGCCGAACCATTGGTTCCAATGCGAGACAGCGCTGAAAATGACGAAGGCCATTGTCATTGGCAATACCAACGGCAGCACGATGCGGAACAGCATGCGGATTTCCCCGGCTCCGTCGATCTCCGCCGACTCCATCAGCTCCTTCGGCAATGAATCGATCACGTTCTTATACACGATAATGTAGAACGGGTTGACGAGATAAGGCAAGATCAGGGCGAAATACGTATTGCCCAAGTGCATATCCATCACGTTCAGGTAGGAAGGAATCAGCCCCCCGCTGAAAAACATCGTGATCAGGATATACGTTAAGGCGATTGTCCGGCCCTTGAACATTTTGTGCGACAACGCATAGGCCGCGCAGAGCGAAATGATGACGGACAGAGTCGTGTTCACGATGGTCAGGAACACCGTATTCGCCGCGGAGCGCAGGAACGTGTAGTTGCCGGCAATCTTCTCGTAGGAATCCGTCTGGAACTCGATCGGCCACAACCCGACCTTGCCCGACAGAACCCCGTTGTAGCTACTCAAGGAGATCGCGATGGCATTGATGAATGGAGCCAGGATGGTGATGCAGAACACGACGAAGAACGTATAGTTGAAAATTTGAAAGATCAGCCGTGATGGCGACATATACCTATCCATGTAAGTCCTCTTACCTCCTTAGTACAAGCCCATGCCGGTCAAACGCTTGGACAATTGATTCGATCCGATCAACAAGAGGAATCCCAACACGCTCTGCATAAGTCCGATCGCAGTCGTCAAGCTGAACTGGGATTGCTCGAGCCCTAATCTGTACACGTACGTACTGATGACGTCCGATACGTCGTAGACAAGCGGATTCTGCATAAGGAAGATCCGGTCGAAATCGATGCCGAACATATGTGCGATCCGTAGCAGAAGCAGCAAGGTAATCATGGGGACCATATGAGGGATCGTGATATGAAGGACCTGACGCCAACGGCTGGCGCCGTCAATCCATGCGGCCTCGTAGAGGCTGCTGTCGATTCCGGCGATCACGGCAAAATACAAAATAGCGGACCAGCCCACACCTTTCCATATATCAGCGAAGACCAGAAGTCCGCGGAACAGTCCCGGTTCGACCATAAAGTATATCGGGTCGATCCCGAAAATGCCTAAGAAATGATTGAACAGCCCGGTCTCTGGCGAAAGGAAAGATGTGAACACCCCCGCAACTACGACCCAGGACAGAAAGTGCGGCAAGTAAGAGATGGTTTGCATGACGCGTTTGAATGCTTTCTGATACAACTCATTGGCCAATAGAGCGAAAACAATCGGCGCAGTGAACCCGTAAATAAGGTCGTAAAAATTGATTAAGAGAGTATTCTTCATAACTTGCCAGAACTTATCGTCTGTTAAAAAGTACTCGAAGTGCTTTAAGCCTATCCATTCGCTGCCCCATAGTCCCTTGTAGATCGAGTAATTCTTGAAGGCAATAATAATGCCGTACATCGGCTTATAGTTGAACAAGAACAGAAGAATGGCCGTAGGCGCGAACAAAATAAACAAGTTAATTAATGTGCTTACTCTCACCCGACCACGCTTATTCGGTTTGGGGACGGTTGGCCAGGTCTCAATTGCGGTCGATGGATCCATTATTGGAAATGCCCCTCTTCACTAGAATTAAAAGATGAATGCCCATCTGCTCCTGAGAGAAGATGATTCGTCATTGAGGCCGATCCGAAATTTACCAGTCAACCTTTTTGAAGCCCAGAGAGCGAAGCTTATCTTTATTGGCATCGATAAACTTTTGCAGCGGATCGTATTTCAGCGCGCGGTACTTGGCTTCCCAAGCCTTGACTTCCTGGTCGAACTGAGTCATCGTGATGCGGCCCATGATCGCTTCGGACGTGAACTTATTGATCGATTGCATCATTTCGGAGTTCTTCATCAAGACATCGTCCGATTCTACATATCCCGGGGGATTGGTCAACCCGATCTTCTCGGCTTCGCTTGCAAGCACCTTCATACTGTCTTGGACCGTCTTAAACAACGGAGTCCCGATCTGCAGTTCATAAGTAGCATTCTGAGCGTCTTGGCCGTCTGTAAAGCCATAGATCAGCATCAAGTGGCGGGCCCATGTCCGCTCCTTCGCGCCCAACTTCTCGGCGATCGGTGTACGCTTGCCGTCCTTTATGATATACGTCTCGCCTTCCTTGCCCCAGAAGACCGCTTCCTTCAGCTCATCCGCTGCGAACGCTTCGATGACGTCCCATGCGCGATCCTTATCCTTGGCTTTGGAGGAGATGTACAGACCGTGATCCGAGATCGGGGATGCCACAGATCCTGCCGCATACTTAGGATCGGCCAGGACAGCCGGGAATTTCTTCAACGATGGAGCGAACACATACTTATATTTTTTCTGAATATCCGTTCCTGTTGTAATGATGGACGATAGGCCCGGAAGGATCTGATCCGCCCCGTTCCATTGGAACAGCACGTTTTTGTTCGCCCACTTCGTAGCCCAGATCGTAGAATCGGATGTCACGAATTCCTTATCGAACAGACCTTCATCATAAAGAGATCTCATCAGCTCGACCGCCGCTTTGTACTCCGGCAGCACGATATTCGGAATAACCTTGCCGCCTTGAATTCGATACGAGTAAGGGTTTGCTCCGTATAGGTTGAAGAATACAGCACCACCAAAAGCGAACAGCTGGTCTCCCACGATCCGAGTAGAGAACGGCACAGAGTCCGGTTCTGCTTTCTTGATCTTCCGCAGCAAATCTACCCACTCTTCCACGGATTCCGGCCATTTGCCGGCGTTGTACTTCTCGACGAGGTCATAGCGGGTATATATCCCATGGCCTTGCGGCCCTTTGTCAAGGGCCATTGGGATGCGCCAATATTTACCGCTGATCGGATCCTTGGCGAGCTCCATCATTTGCGGGGTAATGACTTTCTTGACAATGGGAGATTTATCATAATAAGGTTTAAGGTCGATGAAAGCACCCTCGCGTGCCACTTTGTAAGTAGGAGCAGGAAAATTCGTGTGCAGGATGTCTGGCAATTGACCGGAAGATAAGAGCAGATTGAACTTGGTTTGATAATCCTTGTATGGCGGGACCTCAATCTTGAGGTCAACGTTGGAGATTTTCTCTACGATATTGATGAAGGGATTGTTACTCGGATCTGTAGTGTCCAGAGGATAATGCTCCAGGCCTGAGTTATTCATGAACATGGACAGCTCGATATTAGGCTTATCTTTCGCCGCTACTCCAGGCTTGATGGAAGCACTAGGCGTTTCCTTGCTGCCGCTGTCTCCCGACGAACATCCGGCTGCCACAACGCCCATGACCATCACTGAAGCGACTAATAACGGTACCCACATTTTATTTGACTTGCCCATCTCTAATGACCTCCTATAAATGAATTCGGACAACGGATGACAATCTTCGGGGAGAAACGATGCTGGACCTGCTAGCTGATCGCACACTTAAAGATCTGCATGCCTAAGCACGCCAGCATCCCGACTTTCTGGCGCTGAAGCCCAAAGCGGTTGTGAACTGGGCTCAGGAGTATCAAGTTCCCACGGTCGGCTATCACTCAGTGTCTTAATCAGGGTTGTATTTAAGACTTCAAATAGGCCTTCTCCACTTTCTTGAATGCTTCAGCGGTGTCCTCGATTTCCTGTTTTCCCCAGCTTTCCGTAACGGATAAATTAAACTGTACGCTTGTCGCCGCCATGGCGTTCGGCACCTCGAACTCACGGTCAGGATCGCCCTTGTAAGCCGGAGAACGCCACGGATACCCGCTAGTGCCGAATGCGCACTGCTTCTGAAACCAGTCCATCAGATGAGGCATCGCCCGGTATGATGAGTTGATCGGAATCCCCTCCGCAATCAAAGCGCTGCAGAAGGCTTCCTTATCGCAGCTTAGCTTGCTCTCATCGACTTCCAGTCGCAGCCACCAATAGGATGCCTCCGCGCCTTCGATTTGCTGCGGGACCGAGACTGCCTCCAGCTTGCTCATATGTTCGCTTAATTGTGCCACGACTTCGCGGCGCTTCTGCACGATTAGCGGCAGCTTCTTCAACTGTACACTCCCGATTGTGGCCGCGAGATCGTTCAGGTTGAAATTCAACGACGCGATAACGTTCGTCGAGCCGTCGGGTAGACCAAAAGGCTTGCCCCGGTCGGACGCCTGTCTTGCCCGCCAATAGAGCGATTCGTCTCTGGTGAAAACGACTCCGCCTTGACCGCCTGTGCAGTGATGCTTGCCGAACATGGTCGAGAATGCAGCGATATCGCCGAACGATCCTGCCTTCCTGCCATGGATTGCAGCTCCATGCGCTTGCGCACAATCCTCAATTACCGGAATGCTGTACTTTTTTCCTACAGCTACGATTGCCTCTATATCGAGCGGCTCGCCGCCAATATGCGCCACAAGAATCGCGCTTGTCAACGGCGTAATCATTTTTTCGATTTCGTTAGCGTCGGTATTGTACTTCCCCGGAGCTGAATCCGCGACAACCGGAATGCAGTTCAGCAGCGCGATCGGCATCATGCCGCCCGGATCGGTAATCGGACTGACCACGACCTCCGTAAACGGCTCCAGGTTTAACGCCCGCAAAGCAACATAAACGGCCGTCGTGCCCGAGTTGACCGCATCCGCATAGCCCCCGCCCATAAATTCGGCAAACTCGCTGCAGTACGCTTCCTCCTCGGGACCCATATAGCCGAATGCGCTTCCGCTGGCAATCGCTTCGTCGAACAGTGCGATGGCCGCTTTTTTCTCCTCCTCCCCGAGCAATCCGCGTTCCGGAAACGGATTTTTCCTTACTTTCGGACCACCGTTAATGGCCAAATGCCCTTTGTCGCTCATGTCATCACCATTTCGTTTCTATTTTTTAATCTGCGTGCGTTTTCGTCAGCAGCTATGACGGCTTTGCAAGCTTCCCATAAGTCCGTGTGAGACGGGCCGAAGTTCTCCACTCCTTCGATTCGCCGAATAAAGTCTTCGCACAAGCCTGACTCCGCATGCGCCAGCTCTTCCCGCTGAAACCGCTGCTCGCCGTACACAGTAAAAAGCAGCTCCTCCTCGGCAATGACCGGATCCCCGGACAGCCGCACTTCTGCGCAGCCGTTCGTGCCCGTCACAAATAGGCGTCCGTCCGCAGCCCAGCCATTCTCCGGAGCAAGCCACTCGGCGTGAAGACCGGCGATAATGCGTCCGCCTAGTACAGCCTGAATATTGGCCGTGTCATAGAAGTCCGGGTATTCCGGCAGTATGCTTTTGCCAGCAACCGTATGCACTTCATCGACGGGTTCGCCGGTCAACCAGCGGAGCAGATCGAAATCGTGAATCATGAGATCCGCTATAATTCCACCGTTCTGAACTTTGGAGAAAAACCACGGATCGCGGTTCCCGAGAAAAAGCTTAAGCGGCCTCCGGATCGCAATTTGGGTAATTTCTCCGAGCACGCCTTCATCGATTCGCCGCTTTAAGGTAATGATCGATCGGCGATAGCGTTCTGTCATCATCATGCCTACCTGGATGCGGCCCCGTTTCAGCACGGCCTCAAGCCGCTCTAACTCAGTGCGGTTGGTGACAAGGGGTTTATCCGCCATGACCGGTTTGCCATGCCGCTCGCATAACTCGATGACGTCCATTTTCTCATTATTTATGGCGGAAGTACCTACAAGTTGAACGGACGGTTCAAGCAACAATTCCACCTTATTCACGTACGGAACCTTATAGTCTTTCGCCAGCTTCCTAGCCAAACTTCCATCGCCGGAGTCATATATACCCGCACAGACGTGCCCCATTTGCAGCATTTCGTCTATAAATCTCGTAATATGCCCATGCCGGCAGCCGATAACGGCGAATCGGTATGACATGCACTCACCAGCTTCCTCTAATTTTCACTGCAGTTCAAGACGCACACGAGTCAGTAGCTGGCTGTCGTACTTTTCCTCTGCCATTCCGTTCCCTAGCAGTCGAACTGCTAAAGGAACGGTCCCGTTGGGAATGTGGGTATCGAGGAGAGCCCGATGCGTTGGGTCCTTCAGTCCGGAGAACAGCTTCGTTCCACGCCTGCAGGATGCTAGAACGAATACCGATACAAGTTCACGCCATTGTAAAAATACAAATTGCCAAAATCATCTTGAGTAAGGCCTCTAACGTTTATCCCGGTGGATATATTTGTTACCGTTTTGGTCACAGGATCGATTTTATACAACCCGTTTCTGATTTTTAAGTAAATATTTCCATCTTTACCCATCAGCATCGTAGCGTCAGAATAAGTAGCCCCAGTGTACGAGACGTTAGAGAATTTAAGCTGGTTGTAAATGATTTGCTGCTGGGAAGGACTGTATATGAACAAATTCCCTTCAGCGAGCCCCCAGATGTTCCCGTCCGGGCCAACCATTAAGGCCGTAATGGCTTTCTTTCCGACAACCGGCACGATTTCCAGGGTCTTCAGACCACTCGATACATCATACGCAAAGAAGGCTGCGGAAGAGGCAGTGGGGGTCGTTCCAGCCCCTCCCCAGATCGATGTCCCTCCGTAAACGACGCCATCCTTGTAGGTCAGTGCAGTCACGCTCTGATCCTGAACAATATTGCGAATGACGGTAGGCGACCCTCCGAGGGCCGTATCATAGATGGTCAAGGCGCCTCCAACGGCCCCGGCTTTCGGTATGGTACCGGCGAAGAGCTTGCTGCCGCCTGAGGCAAGGGCATACGGCCGATCTTGTTCGTCGCCAGTAGTATACAGCAGCTTCGGATTGCTGCCACCGGTGTTCAGCGTCCAAGGTTGGGAGGGATCGTATTCGTATATGCGGCCAAGCGGGTAAACCCCCAGGTAAAGCCTGTTGTTGAAGGAATACATGCCTTCGGCTTGGCCTACTGCTTTGTATTGCTCGGTCAGATCGCTTCGAAGCGGCGTATAGGCGCCGAGCCCGCCATTCAGAAATCCTCCCGTATAAATACGACCGTCGGGTCCAACTGCGACAGAATTAATACTGGTGTTGGCCTCCGGCAAGGAGAGCTCAACGGTGTGCACCACATTGTCCTGTAGATTATATTTCACAAGCATGAGTTGGCCTGCATTACTGCCAAGACCGACTACGGTATAACCGGGATACTGCAGCTGGTCGTCCAACTGGGCAATTTCCATCTCGATTGGATTGATCGGCAGCACTGCATTCAGCGAGCTTGCTGTTTTGGAAACCATATTGTAGCTGTGTATTACTTTATCGCTCGTGTAGTAAACCTCGTCATTAAGGCTGGATGTGAGTCCATATGAGGTGAAATTCGGTATTTCGCTATCCAGCACCACTACTACATCTCCATTCAAACCCTCCGTCACATCAAACACCAGTTGATTGGGGCTCGGGGACATTCTGGCAAACAACTTGCCGTCTCTGTATTGAAGGTCGTATACATAGGCTTCCGAATGATAGGAGGAGGGCAGGATCTCGACGGTCTGACCTGTGTCGAAATCATGCCGCTTCAGGTAGGCGTGAGTTCCTATTCCGGCAAACACAGCATTATAAACAGGGTCGTATGCGACGCTTCTGACGAATGTTTCATTTGATTGCAGAGGAGCAGCCCCTACTACGGAGTAGCCTGTTCCATATACATATTTGTATAATGTCGCATTGGCAGACGTACCCACATAAATTTCGCCATTTGCGCCTGATTTGACATCCCAGATCAGTTTGGAGCCGGGGTCAGGTACTCCGAGACTTTCTACAAAAGCATCTCCGGGGTTGTATCTGTAAAGTGCACCGTTTGTCATGTTCAATAATCCCATATATACTTTTCCATCCGAAGAGAAGGTAACGGCCCAAGCGGGACTGGTGCCGCCGCTCGGAGCATCAACATCTACAATCCTGTCGATTTGATTCGTATTGTAGTCAATAACGGCCAGTCTGGGCGGAGTGGCTCCACTGCCATCGGTAACGGCATACAGGACGGGCTTCTGATTCTCGTCGTATCCGAAAGCAGCTCCATGCACGATGGTGGAGGTCATTTGGGGCCCTAATTGCGTAATCCGCTTGCTAATCTGAACATCGTCGAAGTACACGGTGCCCGTAGTCGCGGCAGGAATGTACAGCATGACCGTGACGTAACTTGTATTGGCGGGGGCGGTTCCCGATATGGACAAGCTTTTCCAGTCCCCGGTCGATCTGCCGGTATTGACGAACGGCGATGAATCGATGTAATTCAAGCTGCTGTCCCAAAACTTCATATAAAGCTGGGCTCCTTGGCCGTCATTGACGAAAACTCTGGCCTGAAGGGTATAAGTTTCATTTTCAACCGCTGCCAGTTTGGAGCTTTGCATACTGAGTGCCTTATCGTTTCGATTGTCCACCATTTTGAGACTGTGGGTTCCGGTAAAGGCTCGATCAGTAGAAACCGTAGCTGTTCCCCCGTTGTGTATCAATTCCCAGCTTGAAGGACTGCTGCCGATGTACTTCTCGAAGCTGTAGTTGTTGATCAGCATATCTCTCTCAACGGATATCCCTGCTTCATCAAAATAGGCAGTGCCTGTAGCGACAGAGGACGTATACAGCAGCGCGCTTACATAGCGGGTCCCTACAGGGGCGGTTGACTGTACTTTCACTTCATGCCAGGCTCCGTTGTTGGTTGAAACGCTGTTCGACGATCCCAAGATGTTGTTATTGCTGTCCCAGAATCGGACATAGATCTGGGCTTCGGTGCCGTTAAGGAATAAGTTCGCGTAGGCGGTATAAACCGAACCTGTCTCAGCCGATATTTTATCGCTTTCCAGGCCAACTGCTGAAGTAATCGACGCGTCGACGAGCTTTAAGCTCTTCGCTCCCTTGTACGCCTTCTCGGTGGTGGTGGACGCAAGCCCGCCATTATAAGACATGGACCAACCGGGAATAGCTGTATTTGGCTGGGGTTCTTCAAACCCACTGTTTGCAAGTGCTAGAGATATATCATTATAGTCCGCATGAACGGAAGGGCTTCCTGCTTGAAGCCCGCCCAGCAACAGTACAAAAATCAGAAAACCAGCAATCGACGTACGTAATGTCCTCACGGTGATCACCCTCCAAATTGGTTTATAAGAAGTGATTACTTGCTAACCGCTGCTGCTTTGATCTGCTCCGCATATCCTTGGAACAATTTGTTGCCCTCATACTTGGTCAGAAGCTCCTCCCGATAAGCAGGCCAGTTCTTCCCGGATTTATCTTCGAAAATAGCCTTGGCTTGAAGCTCGCGCTGGCGCTTGCGGAATGTAGCCAAATCGAATCCGGGCGGCGGAATAAGACTTGTGCCGATGTAAGGAGCCGTCGGGATCGCAGCAACCGCCTTCTCAATTTCACGATCGCGCTCGGTCAGCTTGGGGTCAATGACGGTCAGGCCGTATACGTTCGGCGAAGCGGGTGTAAAGAAATCCCAAATGCTCAGCCAATCGCCCTTATTCGTGATGTCAGCCGAGATTGCTTCCGGTTTAAGTGTAACGGTCCGACCGCTTTTGGTGTAATGCTTGCCTTCTTGCCCGTAGTGGGTGAGCAGGTATCCTTCTTCGCTTGCCAACCAGTCCAGAATCTCCACAATCCGGGTCACTTTGGCCGGGTCATTGTCTACTACCGATTTAGGGAAAACAAAAGGTGAGCCAGGACCAGGTAAGGTTTGGATGGGCTGCTTGCCAAACGGAGTGAACGGAACCCAGTTAGCAGTCGGGAATAACGTTTTGGTTTTGCTTTGTAAACTCTGAGGATTGGAATCATAGGCAAAATCTTTCGTTGACCCTAAGACCACACCAACCTTTCCCTGAGCTGCCTTATCGGTGTGCTGCGGATTTTTGTTCAGGAACCAGTCGGGGTCGATGACTCCTTCAGCGATAACCTTAGAAATATCGTTCAATACTTGCTCCAGACGCACATCAGTTTGTATATCCAGGACCTTGCCATTCTCAAGGGAGAGGGCGAAGACGAGCCCGGCTTTCCAATATTCCGGCCATTCCAAACCAATTCCATCGCCGCCTGCAGCCGTAGTGAAGCCGTACGAATCCTTCTTTCCATTACCGTCAGGATCCTTGTTGGTGAACGCTTTCAAAACTTCGAAGTATTCCTCATAAGTTTTCGGAACTTGCAAGCCCAGCTTGTCTAACCAATCCTTCCGAATATACCAGGCTTTATACAGCTCTTTACTGTACGGGAGGGGGGCACGGAAAGTTTTTCCTTGAACCTGGTAGCGCTTGAAAGTTTCCTCGTCCACCCAAAATTTAAAATAGTTGGGCATAGTTTGAGGGGTTACAAATTTGGAAATGTCTCCGAGGACGCCATCCATCGCGTATTTTTGTCCGCCATCTCCAGTTGCATCACGCCACATATCCGGCGGATCGTTAGCTGAGAGGTTGGCGTTCAGCTTATTGATATAATCTTGATTAGGAATCATGTAATCGACTTGTAGCTTGACATTGAATTTCTCTTCAATCGTTTTTTTTACGAAATCATCCTGAGCTGCAGGAAGCTGGGCGTTGGCTGGACCATCGATCATAATGCGAAGGTTCAACATTTCTCTTTGTTGGACATTCGATACAGAACCTCCAGGTGTCGGTGTAGATTCTGACTTGTTTTTGTCAGCGTCAGTACTGCATGCGCTTAGTACAGCTGCTGCAAGGACAAGCGTAGCAAGTGTCTTCCCTCTCGAACCATGCTTCTGTCTCAATTGCGAATCATCCCCTTTGTTCGTTGCTTGAATAATTGGATTAAAACCGCCGGCTTGCTTATTATCGTAACGGATGCCAACCATGCTGGATATATAGCAATTTTGCAGAGCTTTGCATTTTTGATAGTGCTTCCATAACCTTGACGTAATAAGGCTGAAGGGCAATAATTATGGTAATTGACGGATGCTGCCGATATTTAATGGAGATCAGGAAGGAGGGACAACATGAAACGCAATTGGTTTTATCGGATGTTGTTTTCTTACATGCCCATGTTCCTTGCGGTTTGCTGCACCTTGTTATTGATTATGTTTCTGACGGTACGGCAATTAGCGGAGCAATCCTCCATTCAGTCTAATGAAAACGTTGTCAATAATGCTGCACAGATGATGGAACAGATATTGATTGAGATTGAAGAGGGCATGCTCTCCTTGATCAATTCCGAAACGATAGAGGGTTATTATTATAATTACGATGACCATTTGTACGTGTCCTCCTATCAGGCCGCGCTCGCTTTAACGAGCTTTCAGAAGCGTTTCCCGATTATTCATGACCTGTACCTGATGAAGCCTGAAGACGGAGGTGTGCTGGAAGCCACCATGATTACAGAGCTTAACAAACATCCGGATCGGGCTTATATTGAAGAAAAATTAAATTCAAAGACCAGATATGTATGGGGAGACCTCAGGACGGTCTCCTCTACCCCCTCTTCAAACGAAGGTGACGAAGTAATCTCGCTGGCCCGAATTGCGGATCGGCGAACAAGAGGGTTGTTAGTCGCCCAAATTCGTATAGAGACGATGCAAGAGCTGCTTAATCGGTCTGTTCATCAGACAACGGGTTACCTGAAAGTATTGGATCGGAACGGCAACCCGGTAGTTTCTACCGAAATGACGGAGGAAGACGGCAAAGAAAGCAGGAAGCTGGCCCAGGCGAATATGCCGTATACCGGATGGACGATGGAGAGCGGGGTCCTGCAGCCCGGCATACTGGGCTGGGCGGAACCGGCATTGTATATTTCAATTTCCTTGGGCGGTTTCTGCATATTGGTGGGTCTGGTCTGGCTTGTGATGACTACCCGCAAGCATTATCGGCCCATGCAGTCTTTGATCAGTCAAATCAGCAAGGTGGATGCGCTGCACAAACCGGCCAGCTCGCTTCCTGACAGGAGCAAGGATGAGTTCCAAACGATCGGCCACGCCATCGATAACCTATGGAAGGATTCCACCCGACTTAAACAAGAAAACGAAGCCAATCTGAAACTGAAGCGAGCCCATCAATTTCGCCGTTTGGCAGAAGGGCGCATCGAATCAGCATCCTTTTATGGGACCTTGGAGGAGGAGATGTTTGGGCTACAGCTTCAAACTGGACGTCCTACTGCGATTTTGGTTGAAATGGATCGATTCCTGACCGATATGTCCGAAATGTACCCTGAGCATGAGAAACAACTGTTCAAAGATACGCTTCAGACCGTATTTAATAGAAGTCTAAGTCGGTCCCATATTTCTTTTGCGTCTGATTGGCTTAGCGAGCACCAATTCGGGGCTATTGTGATCCAGGAGGAAGGGATGGAAGGCAGTTTCCTGGAGTTGATGGAGCAATTCCGTGGGTGGGCTGAAAGGGAGCTTCCCTTCACGGTGACGATTGCAGTTGGTGTATCGGTAGAGCGGATCGAGGCCGTGTCTCTCTCCTTCCAGACTACTCGCAAGGCCCTTTCATACAAGGTGTCGCTTGGGCTGAACCGAATTATTGATCAAAGCGTATTGCCGGATAGCGAGCAAAACAACACAGTTACCGAATTGCAAAGAATTGAAGAAATGAGTCGCTCGCTGCGAATGGGAGAGCGTGCATGGGAGGATGAGCTAAACCAGTTCATTGCCACTTTGCAGACGGGCTCCTTCAGTGGAGAACAAGTAAGGAACTTGCTGTTCGTCCTGTTGTTTCACATTCAGCACAAGATGAGTGATTTGCCTGATGAGCTGGAGAATGTGTGGTTAAGTGCAAACACCTCTTTGGAGAAAGCGTTGAGAAAAGGAGAGACGCTCGAGGATATCGGCAATTCCCTGAGCAAGACTCTTGAGGTCGTTTCTGATCGGATTCGTGAATGGAAGGACTCCAAGAACAATCGGACCGTCGTGCAGGACATCAAGCGTTATATTGATGAGCATTATAGTGATCCGAACATGTCGCAGTCGATGCTGGCGGATACCTTCAATCTTCACTCGAGCTCAATCAGCAGATTATTCAAGGAGGAGTATGGCGTCAAGTTTGTAGATTATGTCAACTCTGTTAGAGTGGAGCAGGCAGCGCGTTTAATGGGACAGGGCAATTTTACCGTTCAGGAGGTTTCTGAGAAAGTCGGCTTCGTTCATAGCACTACGTTTATCAGCATTTTCAAGAAAGTTACAGGATTCACGCCAGGTACTTACCAGAAGAAACATACTGGAACTGAAGCCTCAGATTTGAAGGGTTATATATAATGATGGAAAATAAACTCAATCGTACGGTGTAAAACAAAAAACCAAGTGCTGAATTAGCCACTTGATTCCGGTATCTCTTGTTGATTACTTAGCAAGGCCAGTAGTTTTCACTTGGGTGTTTCCGTGCCCGATGGGCACGCAGCTGCCTTCCCCGTTACGATGAACGGCATCCCTCAAATGAAGGTGATCCAGTATGCGCTTGACTTTAGCATAGCCGTCGGGAACGCCTTGTATCCCGCGTAGGCTTCATCACCCGGATCCAACTTGTATTCGATATTCAAGTTTCGAGTCTAGTCACGAACGTCATTACTTACATAAAGCTCCAGATGAGGTCGAAGCGCGTCCGCCCAATGCCAGTATCCTCGTTCAGTCGGATGGCAGAAGTCGGGCGCCGTCAGAACGGACAATGTTCCGTCCGTCTCCAGCATACGCGGACCGATATCCACGAAATCGTACTGCCGTTCCTTCACCAACTCCGCGTAACGAGCGTTAATCTCAGCGATTAGCTCACGGCGGGGATGGTCCGGAAACTGCTCCTGGGGGAACACGGCCATGATAATGATTTTCGCTTGCGGAGCTAAATCTTTAACCCGGTCGCAAATCACCAGTAAGCCTTCCGCGATCTCCTCCGGGCGGTTCGCCCGAGCGTTCCCTGTCGCTTGTATTGTTGGTTCCGATCAGAATGACAACTGTGCGGGGAGAAATACCGCTCATCTCCCTGTGATCGAGCCGCCAGAGCAATTTTGCGTCCTGTCCCATCCGAATCCCATATTGAGCACCCGATAAGGGTAAATACGGCGCTCCACGATTCGGCCGCCCCCTGGATGCCCTTCGTCGCTGGCTCACCTCCCCAGAAATGGGTAATGGAATCGCCGATGAGGACGACCTCGGGATCGATTACCTTCTGCTTCCGCAGCACCTGTTCATGCCTCTCCCACCAATCGTAGCAGTCCTCCTCCAGCTTAGGCACTGGAATGATTGCCGTATTCTCAATTTTTTACATTTTGACCGGCCGAGTAATCGTTAATCCCAACACGCCTTCAGCGTTCCATTCAAAGTTGAGGTAGCAGGGTTCTGTTTCGAACTCCCTAAAATTCGTTCCAAATACGGCGGGCGTTCTCCAACCCGTATGCTGTGCCGATCAGAGCGTCTTCCATGCCTTCGAATTCGATGGAGGCGTACCCGTCGTACCCTGATTGCTTAGCATTCCCTGAATCTATCAAATTATACGAGAGTTGCTGGATGAACAAGAACAAACGATTCATTAACGTCGCAGAGCAGCTCGTGCTCACCAAACGGCCGGGCTCCAACGGATCCGTATGCCACCGCCTGCCCGGTCAGGGATCGACGTGAATGCCAAAGCACTCGGAACGGCCAGCGCCCACCGGTGCTGCAACTGTTCAAGCTCCACCGAATCGGCCGGCACCGACGGACACGGACGGCCGCCTCCCTGCCAGGGTTCGCCATGGTAGAGTAGAGAACTGAAATTTCATTGGAGGGCGGAAGCCCTCTTTTTTACTTTTCCAGCTCCCCCTGCATCAAACCGGACGTGAGGTTTTCCCTCATCCGGCTTTCCGATGTTCTTCTTTCTTCCGCTTTACGGTACTTTCCTAGCCTACAAGTTTCTTTAAACCAGAATGCTGAGCGACTATGCCCGCTATTCTAGAGTGACTATGCTTCTTCCGACTATTAGGTTTCTTGTTCCAAAACAGCATTAACCTTTTTCGAATATACCAATCAATCTTATTCAGAAACAGATCAGCAAAGGTGTCCATCGCGTAGTAGTTTCTCCATCCTTGGATTTTCGGATTGAGTTCTTTGACCATTTGGTTCATTGTCCAGAACAGTCGGTTTCGTGGCTCTGTGACTTCCTTTACCTTCTCTTTCATTTTCTTCATGGCTTTCTTCGAGGGGTAGCTTCGCAGCATGTAATGGTCTGCTCCTCTAACCTGTTTTGGGATTTTTCGGTGATGCATGCCTAGAAAATCGAATCCTACCTTGTCATCCCATAGGTTGACTAGCTTGGATTTGGTCGTATTCATCTGTAACTCGAGTTTGCCGAATACAGCTTTCAATACCTCAATTGCCTTTAGGGCATGCTCTTTGGTTTTGCTAAGGACGACCAGGTCGTCCGCATAGCGAACGAGTGTACCGAGTTCAATGAATTTCTTTTCCCAGATCGTGTCGAGATAGTTCAGATAAATGTTTGCTAGTAGTGGACTAATGACTCCACCTTGAGGACTTCCGAGCTCGGTTTCGTAGAACTGATCATCTTTTACGAATCCCGCTTTCAGCCATTTCCGTATGAGCTTAAGAACTCTTTTGTCGCTTATTCGTTGCTCCACTAGCTTCATCAGCTTCTCATGCGGAATATTATCAAAGTACCCGGCGATATCGACATCCACCACCCAGTAAACACCTTTTTAACGGCACGCCGTATATGACGAATGGCTCCCTTGGCATCCCTCTTGGGACGGAATCCATAGGAGCATTCCTTGAAATCCGCCTCGAATATGGGCTCAATAACCATTTTCGTTACCATCTGTACCGTGCTATCGCGTATAGCAGGGATGCCAAGAAGCCTTGTTCCACCGTTCGGTTTCGGGATTTCGACCCGACGGACTGGACTCGGCTCATAGGTTCCATTTTCCACACTTTGACGAAGGGAATTCCAGTTTTGTAGAATGTGCGCTCGTAAGGCTTTTACAGGCATGCCGTCTACGCCATGGCTTCCTTTATTCGCCTCGACACGATGGAGTGCCGATAGTAAGTTTTCCCGAGACAAAAGCGACTTCATCATCCTTAAATACGCTCCTTGCGTGAATTGTTCTTCTGTTCATGCCATGTGTAAGCTCGGCCCTTCCGAGTACCCTCACGTATTCACCGTTACTTTCCTCGGACAAGTCCTTTCGGATTGTCTGCTTTCAGCACTTACACTTGAAATCCAAGTCGTTCAATTCCTATTCCATGTTCAGCCCTTCCGCTTGCTGTCGTCACAGCTTGCGTACTATGGCTTCTGCTGACTTCTGTACATTCAACGTAATCTTCGCAGATCCGCTTGCAAAGCTCACTTTGCCAACGTACAGATCTCCCCAGGTAAGAACGCTATCTTCCTCTCCATTTATCCGCCTCATTTACTCCCTTTCGCCTTTGGCAGTATGGACTTTGACTTGATTGGCAGTCTCATCCAACGAAAGTTAGCCTTATATGAGATTCGTGTTCCTCGGACCAGAGATTTGCCGCCGACTTCCTTCAGATTCGATCTCACGATCGACACCCTTGTCTTGAGCTATGGTTACTACTGCCTTCACCATTCGGGACTTGAACCCTAAAGATAGCGCCCATGCTGGGCGCACCCAAAAAAAGACCCACAGCAACGGGCTGCGGGTCTTCAAAATATATATGTAAAAAGGGGGTCATTAGTAAGTATAAGCATTCTTCATTAAAACAAGATGAATAACAGATATCAATTCTGTTACAAAACCACTTTATTTTTTATATCTTATTTCTTACAGTTACTCACTTTTAAATAAACTGAATTCTCTCTACATTGTATGAATAGGAAAATATTTATTGCAAATCCTATATGCAACAAAGGAGGTGACCATAATGGCAACTAACAAAAACTACGCAGTATCAAACGTTAAAAATGCTTTAAATCAAATGAAGGTTGAGATTGCTTCATCACTAGGAGTTACATTAGGACCGGATACATCTGCTCGTCAAAATGGATCAGTCGGTGGAGAAATTACCAGACAACTGGTTAACATTGCAGAGCAAAGCCTTGGCGGGCGGAGGTAATTTACTCAATAAAATGCGTCACCTCATAAAAAGGGAAATAAAAAATTCACTGGATTACCACTTCTTCGGTAATAAAGTGAATTTTTTTGTTCCGATGTAAACATAAAAAAAATGAGGACCTCACGGTCCCCAAGTTTGAACAGATTATGCGAAAAGTACGTATTGCTCAGTTAACCAATCAAACAGATCGAGGAGCTCCATTCGTTCCTCTCCCCTTTTTTGTTTTTCCCCTTCCAATGGAGTAATCTGATGATCATGGAAAGAACTCATTCCATGGGAAGATCACGAAATATCCAGTGGATATATGGAAATTTATGTGTTAAGGTTTAATTGTCCAAAAGCATCGCCAAAGAACAGAGAGCTCTATGGGAAGGCATCCCTAGAGCTTTTTTTTGAGGAGTTGATAAATATCAATTTCATACAAGGTTTTTTGATAATGATTGTTGTAATATTTATTTCATTATTTTTTAAAGCTTATGGATGGATTTTTGCACTTGTCACAATAATCTCCTTGTTGATAAGAAAGGCATTTCAGATGAGTAAATCAGTTGTAGAAACTGTTTCTGATTCGATTAAGTACCCATCTGAGAACATTGAAATTACCGGAGAAATATTCAGGGTTCTCGATTCCAATTATAACTTTCGGGTTCTTGAAATTATTTCAAATGAAAATATCAAATACCAAGTTGGCGTTACTATAAAGCGAGTTTTTAAATTGGGAGACCGTTGCCACGTAACAGGGAAGACCTTGCATGACAAAAAATATGAAAATTATGTTCTTAAAGTAGTAACTAAACCTAACTCCCTACTCCACCGTAACACTTTTAGCCAAATTCCGCGGCTTATCCACGTCATTCCCTCTCGCCAGTGAGCCATAATAAGCTAACAACTGCAGTGGAATAACGGACAATGCTGGTGTAAGCAATGGATGTGTCCGAGGAATCTCATACACCTCATCTACAGCCTTGTGAAGCTCTTCATTCCCTGCAAGCCCAATGCCGAACACACGTCCGCCACGAGCTTTCACTTCCTTAATGTTGCTAATGGTTTTCTCTATTAAGGTTTCCTGCGTTGCTAATGCAATGACGGGAATACCCTCTTCGATAAGTGCGAGTGTACCGTGCTTCAGTTCACCTGCTGCATAAGCCTCCGAGTGAATGTAGGAAATCTCTTTCAGCTTGAGTGAGCCTTCGAGAGCTACTGCATAGTCAAAACCACGGCCAATGAAAAACAAGCTTTGGTGTTTAGCGATTTCCTTAGCATAGGCTTGGATCGGCTCACTCTTCCCAAGCAAGTATTCTACTTGCTCCGGCAGAACTCGCAGAGCAGTTATTACTTCGCGAACGTAGTCAGCAGATTGCGTTCCCAGCGTCTGTGCCAGGTGTAAGCCAAGTAAGAAGAAGGCTATTAGCTGCGAAGTGTACGCCTTTGTTGAAGCGACAGCGATCTCTGGCCCTGCCCACGTAACGATTACATCATCAGCTTCGCGAGCAACGGAGCTTCCCACAACATTGGTGATAGCCAGCACACGTGCACCGCATCGCTTGGCTTCACGCAATGCAGCCAAGGTATCGGCCGTTTCACCAGATTGGCTGACAACTATAACTAATGTCTCCGGTGTGATGATCGGTGAGCGGTAGCGATATTCGGATGCCACGTCGGTCTCCACCGGAATACGCGCCAACTTCTCGATTACACTCTTTCCAATCATCCCCGCGTGATAAGCAGTGCCGCAAGCTATGATGTGGATATTGCGTATATTGCGAATCTCAGCATCGCTCATACCCACTTCAGTAAGTACAACACGGCTGCCATCAGGAGAAATGCGGCTTCCCATTGTATCTTTATAGGCTTTAGGCTGTTCGTGGATTTCTTTGAGCATGAAGTGCTCGAAGCCGGCTTTTTCTGCCGTAATTAGATCCCAATCGACACGAAATATTTCCCTGGAAATAAAATTCCCCTCTAAAGTCATTAATTCGACACCATCTCGTGTCAAAACAGCCATCTCGCCGTCGTTCAGAATATACACGTTGCGTGTGTACTCCAGTATCGCTGGAATGTCGGAGCCGATAAAGTTCTCGCCTTCCCCCACCCCAATAATCAGAGGACTAGCTAATCGTACCGCTACAAGCTTATCAGGTTCAAACTCGGTAAGGACTCCCAGTGCAAAGGCACCTGTCATTTTCTGAACAGCTTGCTGTACAGCTTTCACGATATCCCCTTCATACAGATCTGCGATCAGATGGGAAATGACCTCGGTATCCGTCTCTGATACGAATTGATGTCCCTTCGCCGTCAGCTCTTCCTTCAGCTTCATGTAGTTCTCGATGATACCGTTATGCACAACCGAGAATTTCATTGAGTTGTCTGTATGGGGATGCGAATTAACATCGGATGGCTTGCCGTGTGTCGCCCAACGTGTATGCCCAATCCCAATTGTTCCCATAAGCGGTGTTATTTCGAGCTGCGACTCCAATACAGCCAAGCGGCCCTTTGCCTTCTTAATCTCCAAGCCATTTGCTGTAAATACGGCCACGCCAGCCGAATCGTACCCGCGATACTCCAGCTTCTTGAGCCCTTCCAACAGTATAGGCTGAGAATTTCGGTTCCCTATATATCCAACTATTCCACACATCGTCTCATGTCCCCCGTCTCATGATCTTCCGTGCGGCTATTATGTCAGGCATGACAAAATAAGCGTCCTGCTATTCAGTTGTCAACGAACCCTGCATAAAAGACAACACGAAAGAATGCTTCTTATTGAAGCAAAATTTTATAATACTAGTAATCAAACTGTACAAAAGCCTTCATCCATAACTCATATACGTGCAGTTAATATAGTTAATAGTTAGCAGGGTAGTGTAGTATATTCCTCACCGAATCGCAGCGTTCCGTTCGCTGTCAGATCCAGTCTCCCACCCCGTTATCATCATACAGGAGTATTGTCGAACAGGTCACCCCGTTCTTTTGCCCTCCTGTTCACGGCCGTGATACAGCCGAGAGGTCCCCGCCGAATGTTCCGAACACCTCTACCTCGTCAACTTCGGTCACGTTAAACTCCTTCAATCCATCAGGAGATTAACACCGCAAGTTCTGGCGCTTGTCATGCCTTACAACCTCGATCCACCTTTCCATTTCCAAAGTGCTACTCTATATAGTATTCATTTCTTTTCGTTTATGCAACTAATATTTGATTCTATCAACCTTCAGCTTGCACAAATCCTCCGGCTAATTAGCCGGAGGACGGGGTTTCATAGAGTATAAATATACAATAATTGCTATTCCGTTCAACCAAGCTCTGTCCGTATAACGTCCGCAATTTCCTCCACATAAGCACGCACAACCGCTTCTTCCGGCCCTTCCGCCATTACGCGGATCAAGGATTCTGTACCTGATGGACGAACAAGTACACGACCGTTGCCTGCAAAACGATCTTCAACACTGCGAATCACTTGTCCGATCGCTTCACTTCCGTTCAGCCTGCTTTTATCAGCTACACGCACGTTAACTAATACCTGCGGATATTTCTGCATGACACCCGCCAGCTCGCTTAACTTCTTACCGGACTGGACGACCGTCTGTGCAAGCTGTAAAGCGCTCAATATTCCATCACCGGTCGTAATGTAATCGAGGAATATCATATGGCCGGATTGCTCTCCGCCCAGATTGTACCCATTCTTACGCATCTCTTCCATCACGTAGCGGTCGCCAACAGCCGTCTGGACCGTGCCAAGACCTAGATCCTTCGCGGCTTTGAAGAAGCCGAGGTTGCCCATCACCGTCGTCACGACGGTATTCTGCTTGAGCTTGCCTGCGCGATTCAGCGCATCGCCGCAGATGCACAGCATGAAGTCGCCGTCTACCTCGGCGCCTGTCTCGTCTATGGCGATCAGCCTGTCGGCATCGCCATCGAACGACAGCCCGAGGTGCGCGCCTACGCGCACAACCTCGGCCGCAAGCTTCTCCGGATGCGTAGAGCCGCATCCGTCGTTGATATTGCTGCCATCCGGCTCAGCGCCGATGGCAATGACTTCCGCGCCCAGCTCGCGGAAGATACGAGGGGCAAGCTCGTAGGCGGCGCCATTGGCGCAATCGAGTACGAGCTTAAGCCCAGCGAACGACGCCTCGACCGTCGTTTTCAAGAATTCCGCGTAAGCATACTTCGCCTCCGCGTCATCTCTCACCGAGCCAAGCTGACTGCCCACTGGGCGTGGCAGCTCATCTGTCTCGGCATCCAACAACCGTTCGATCTCGAGCTCCGTCTCATCGAACAGCTTAAACCCATCGCTTCCGAAAAACTTAATCCCGTTGTCCTCAACAGGATTGTGGGAAGCGGAGATCATAACCCCGGCGTCTGCACCAAGCTTGCACGTAAGATACGCGACTCCAGGTGTGGACAAGACGCCCAATCTAACAACATCCGCTCCAATGGACAAGAGTCCAGCTACGAGCGCAGCTTCCAACATCGGGCCAGATACACGCGTGTCCTGACCTATCAACACGACTGGCCTCCCCGCCGCATGCTGAGTTAAGACATATCCGCCGCAGCGGCCAATTTTATAAGCTAATTCCGGTGTGAGCTCTTTATTCGCTACCCCACGCACACCATCAGTTCCGAAATATTTCCCCATAGTTCAATGTCTCTCCCTTTATGTTAAATCCAACACAGCCGACAGCCTGTTAGCTTGAAAAAAGTGACTGTCAATTTACGCTTGCTAAAGAGTAAAAGTATAAAATGATTAGCATATTTAAAATTTAACACGGATTTTCCGCCTTATTTCGCAAGTTCGGACCCGCTAGCTCACTTTAACACGGATTTCCCGGCTTATTTCGCAAGTTCAGCCTCACTAGCCCACTCTAACACGGATTTCCCTGCTTATTTCCCAAGTTCAGCCTCACTAGCCCACTCTAACACGGATTTCCCGGTTTATTTCCCCAGCTCAGCCCCGGTAACTCACTTTAACACCGTTTTCCCGGTTAACTTCCCCGCCTTATTTCGCCGCTATCTCAAGTTAACTTTCCCTGCTTCTTGGATGCAACTTCCCCTACTAAATTACTACACCGAATCAAGCCTGCATGCACATTATAAAGGTATTTCCAATTGCAATACAGCAATATATGCTTATGCCCTACCAGTAGTCCCGCCGCTCCTATTCGGGTCCTTACCGCCTGTTCCAGAGCCCATACCAGTCACTGTTCCCGTTCCTGGGCTAGGTGTGTTGCTGCTAGTGGCTCCACTCGGGCTAGGCGACGGAACGGGCGTACCAGTCGGACTCGGTGTTGGCGTCGGTGTTGGTGTAGATGTCCCGTTGCCTGTTGCTGGGATGCTAGTATTCCCTCCTGCACCGCCAGCTCCCGAGTTGTTCGCTCCATTGCCTGTACTTGGCGTACCGCCGCCTGCTCCCCCGCCTGGGGTTGGGGTTGGAGTTGGAGTGGCAGTCGGTGTCGTCCTCGCACTAATCTCCACCGTCGCCTTCAGCTCCGCTCCTGCCTTGCGAACGAACGGTGAGACGTTCACATTCACGGACACCTCATGCTTCCCTGGCGGCAAGTTACTCACATCGACTATAGCTTGCACATCCTGCAGCTTCAGCTTCTCGAGCACAGTCGGAGCACCTTCAAGGGTTAAGCTCACATTCCCATTAGCAGGAGCCGTCACCTTCGTATCGTATACATCATTCTGACCAACAATCGTGATAGGCACCTGTTCAAAAGATCGTGTGGAAGAAGGAACAATCTCTACCTTGACCTCGACCTTTCCAGGATCCAATGTAGTGACCTTGGTGCGCAGTGGAATATCCAGTGAGAACGTCTTGTTCTCCTTCAATCCTGTCAAATCAACAGGTGGGCCTTCATAGAATTCCATTGCATTCAACAGTTCCTGCGGGCCATACACCGTTATTTGCTCGACGCTAGGCACAAAAGAAGCAACACTATACCCTGGTGCAGGAGTACCTGTAGATTTGATCTGCAGCGGCATCTTTTTGAATGGCTGGGTTATTGGCACCTCGACATCTACTACCTGCGGATTCATGGAAACTTCCAATTGTTTGCCACCTGCGTCAAAAGCGACTAACTTCACCTGCTTTGTAACAGCGCTTGTTGCATTATCTACACTCACATCTGCGCGGACTGTGGCAACACTATCGATCATACTGCTCGCTGAGGTTACTACTACTCGAGAAGTTGGCTTAACAACCGGCTGACCTGCTTTATAGCCTGCTGCCGGCGCACCTATTACGTTAACCTGCACTGGCATTTCCTTCTGTTTCTTCTCTTCAAGAACTACCCTTACATAAGGCGGATAGATTGATACATCAACCCCGCTCGGGAATTTCTCCGGTTTGAGCGGAAGTGTGTTCTCCCCAACCTTGGCATTAGTCAAGTCCAGTACGATACGATAAGTAGCGACATTCACTTTCTTCAGTGCGGAATCCTTCCCAGATACTTTAATCATAACCTCCGAAGGATCCAACGATTGAATATGGAACATTCCGCTATCGTACACAGGGGTAATTTTCACATTTGTAATTGTATTTTCTTTGTTCGTTACAACAGTAGTGCCTGTAGCGCCTCTCTGATCTGTACTCACTACTACCCATAACAGAATACCGAGTACTAACGCAATGATCTTCACTACATTCGGATTACTTAACCATTTATTCATTAGGACTCCCCTTCCTCTTCCAGAAAGGAGTTTTTTCTTTTGTCTTAGGCCGCAGCTCTTCATAGAGCTTGGACACTAGCGATTCTTCCTTGATGTCCCTGACGATCTGACCGTTCAAAGAAAGCGATATTTGCCCTGTTTCTTCGGATACAATTACACATACAGCATCAGATACTTCACTCATCCCAATAGCTGCCCTATGACGGGTTCCAAGCTCTTTACTTATGAAGGGATTCTCCGATAGCGGCAAATAGCAGCCCGCCGCCATAATCTGTCCATTACGGATAATAACAGCACCATCGTGCAGCGGAGTATTGGGAATGAATATGTTAATGAGCAGTTCGGAAGTAATCTGTGACTTGATTTGAATGCCAGATTCCACATAGTCCCCAAGCCCAGTATTTCGCTCGAATACGACGAGTGCTCCGATTTTACGTTTGGACAAATGGTTCATAGCCTTCAAAATATGAGCTATTCGCTGAGTAACATCCTGATCTTCCGTGCTTGAGGAACGGCTGAATAACCGACCGCGTCCTAATTGCTCCAGGGCACGGCGAAGCTCCGGCTGGAAAATAATAATAATGGCCAATACCCCAAGGGTAAACATCTGATCCATCATCCACTTCAAGGTGTTCAGCTTAAACCAGATACTGAGCGCCCAAGTAAGCACGACGACGAATATTCCTTGAAGCAGTTGAACTGCTCTTGTCCCACGTACGAGCAGGATTAATTTATAGATAACATAACTGACAATCAGGATGTCTATGACATCATTGACGCCAATCTCCATAATCCAGTCCATCGACAACCCCCGCGCAACCTTGTGTGTAAATATCCATATAGCTGCTTACATTACATCATACCATATTTTAAGCAAAAAACCTCCCCTGATTGCAGCGGGAGGCTTACCGTCGAATGCTTAATGCGTTACCACTGAGAAAAACTGATTCGTTTTGTACCACAGCCACTGTAAAGCTTCATCTACAATTTTGATATCGCCGGATATCCTTGCCGTTGATGCCAGAGCATACGTGCCGTCGATTACGATCAGATTGCCTTCTATCGTTCCATCCACTTGGATCGAGCCGTTCTCAACAACGAGATTGCCATGAACGACTTGCTGTGGAGGCACATATACTTGATTCCCTTCAATCACCAGATTCTCCAAATCCCCTCGAAGAACCAGATCGGTATCTTCATTCCATAGGGAGAAGAAGCTGCTGAACATGACGATAGCGAACATAGCGGCAGCTGTGAGCGCCGGATGACGTCGAACCCAGCTTACCCAAGACTTGCGACGCGGCGGCGCCGGCAATGCCCTTAACACACGATCGGTTATGTGAGGGGGGGCTGTTACCGTTCCAAGCGACCGGAACAAGTTGTCAGCCTTCTCCAGCTGTTGATAATGCTTATGGCAGTCCGTGCAGGACAATAAATGCACCTTCAACTCTTTTGCGTGTGACCCCGAGAGTGATCCATCCAAATAATCGTGAATTAAAGGGATGGCTTCTTTGCAATTCATAGGAGAGCCACTCCTTTCTGATTAACATTTTCGTTGTTCCTGTGAAATACGTATCGTACTATACGTTCGATTTCGAAATATGTTTCAACTTGAGATGCAGATCCATTACTTTTTTATAACAAAATTTTAGAGCATGGCCTCTTTCTCCAGCTTTTGACGCAAAAACTCCCGCCCTCTATGCACTCTTGTCTTAACCGTCGTTACAGGCATATCCAGAACATCGCTAATTTCCTGTAAGGACATATCATGCAAATATCGTAAAATAACAGTAGCCTTATATTTCTCAGGCAAAGAATCGATCGCATTGCGAACCTGCTCCTGTGTCTCCGAGAGCAATACTTCCCCTTCTGGGGTAAGGTCAGGACTAGACAACATCGAGTACCAGTCGTTACCTTCACTCTCATTAACATCCGCATCCAACGAATAACTCGGCTTGCGCTTACGGAGACGGTCAATACACAAGTTTGTCCCGATTCGATAGATCCACGTAGAAAATTTCTGGGTTTCATCGTATCGATGCAAATTTGTATACACCCTCAAAAAAGTTTCCTGCACGATATCTTCCGATTCCTGGACATTATGAAGCATCCGGTAAGCCAGATGATAAATTTTATCTTTGTATAATTCAACTAGATCAATAAAGGCACGCCGGTCTCCGCCCAGTGCGAGCTTAGCCAGACGCGTTTCCACGTGATTCACCGACATTCCTCCTAAAACCTTTGCTTCAGCAAAGATACTTCGAAAGCATTAACTATCGTATTACCTACGACTGAAACGGCGCAAAGTTCCGTATTTCTACTTCTCAATGTACTTCAGTTTGGCAGAAACTGGTTTGCGCTCCGAGATCATAATACCACACAAAATCAAGATTATCCCAATCCATTGCAGAGAACCTACAGGCTCCCCAAGTATAAAATAAGCAGCGGTAATCGCCACAGGCAGTTCCATCGATCCGAGCATAGCTGAGAGAGCACTGCCAATTCGCGGAATTCCGATGTTGAAAGCTATAGTGGGAACGACTTGTCCCAATGTGCCTAGCAACAGCCCCCATAACAGCAAGCGGCCAGTTCCAGCCTCAAATACCTGTGCAGGCGGATATATGATATAGATGACTGGGAGAGCAGCCGTTAGCATCACTACCGACTTCATGATCGGATGCAGCGAGGTCTTAACACGTCCAGTGAAGAAAAGAAACACACTATAAGCGAATCCTGACAACAATCCTAAAACTACCCCGAGCCCATCGATACCCTTAAGTGAATCTCCGCTTAAACCTACCGCAAGCAGTGTCCCCAGCATAATAACCGCCAGAGCGATTACCTGATAGCGCGTCGGGCGTTTGCGTTCGAACATACAATCGAGGAGTATCGTCATCCAAGTGAATTGAAACAACAAGACAATGGATAAGGAAGCATCCAGCTTCGATAAAGTCGTATTATAGAAAAAAGTGGTCAATGCCAAGCCAAAGACACCGATTAGCGACAAACGAATCCAAGGCTCCTTGAAAGGATTAGTCCAAGCCTTAGGTGTAGCTAGCAAGACCAACCATAACAACACCGTTCCCATTGTAACCTGGCTCGCGCTAACTTGGACGTCGTTCCACCCTTGATCGTAAGCCATTTTCACAAAAGGTGACAGCATCCCATAACTTGCTGAGCCTATAAGAACCAAGACGATGGCTATCCACCATGCGGTCGAAGACTTCAAGTCACTCTAACCCCCACATATATTACCGGTCCAGATTACTTTACTATGTCTGGTTCACTCTTTGGATATACTGTATCGAATTTCAAACAAAAAGTCGAGCAACTCCCCATTTCGGTAGAGACGCCCGACCTGAATTCATCTATATCAACCTGTATTCCGAAGACCTGCAGCAATTCCGTTGATCGTAAGCAATACTTCCCGCAGCAGCATGGCAGAATCTTCTGACCCATCTTCATGAGAACGCAGCTCTGTCAACAATTGAACCTGCATGTAGCTGAGCGGATCCACATAAGGGTTACGCAGTCGGATCGATTCCTGGATGACCGGCACGTTATCAAGAATTTCCTTCTGTCCGGTTATCCGCAGTATTAATTCGGATGTTAATTCATATTCCTGCTCAATTAATCCAAAAATGCGATTCGCTATCGTTTCATCCTTAATCATGGCTGAGTACTCTTTGGCAATCGGCAAATCGGCTTTGCATAATGCCATCTGAAGATTATCAATCATCGTGCGGAAGAACGACCATTCCTCATACATTTGTTTAAGCAGCTCGAGATTTTGCGGCTTACCTTCGTAGAAGGTTTGCAGCCCGGATCCAGCCGCATACCAAGCTGGCAGCAAATAGCGGCTTTGTGTCCAAGCGAACACCCAAGGGATCGCTCGAAGATCTTCGAATTTATCACTGTTCCCCCGTTTGGATGGGCGTGAGCCGATATTCAGCTCTCCGATCTCCGGTAACGGTGTGGATTCCTTGAAGAACACCAGGAAGTCTGGATCACGGAAGATAAGATCCTGGTACTTCGTCTGCGCATTCTCTGAGATGTCCCTCATAACCGTTTCCCATTCGGCTTCCTGCTCGTCTGCTTGAACATTCTTAGCTAATTTGGCAGCCGTTATGAGAGCAGATATAGCTTGATCCAAGCTTCGGTATGCAATCCCCTTGAGGGAATAACGGGAAGATAACACTTCGCCTTGCTCCGTGATCTTGATACCGCCTCCGAGTGTCTCAGGAGGTTGTGCAAGAATACTGCGGTTAAGCGGCATCCCACCTCGACCAAGTGCACCGCCTCGACCGTGGAAGAACTTCAGTCTAACCTGGTTAAGCTTGGCAACACGAGTAATTTCCTTAAGGGCCACACGCAGCTCCCAGTTGGCTGTCAACACACCGCCGTCTTTGTTGCTGTCCGAGTAGCCTAGCATAATCTCCTGAAGATCACCGAAGCTCGTGATGCTTGCACGATAAGCTGGAATGTCGAACAAAGTTTGCATAATGCCAGGGGCAGCGTGCAGATCTTCAATGGTCTCGAACAATGGCGATGGCTGCAAGGTGCACGTTACAGTTCCATCCGCCTCGCGCCGGTACAATCCAACTTCTTTGCCTAATACCATAACCTCTAACAAGTCGCTGGCACCCTGCGTCATACTGATCAAATATGTGGAGATACATCTTGGACCGAACTCTTGTTGGGCGGCCTGAATCGTCTTATACACATTAATGCACTCGGTTGTTCCTTCCGTGTACTCCATATACGGGGAGACGAGCGGTCTCGGATCGTTCAACAAGCCGCTTAGCAGCTCGATCTTCTCTTCTTCGCTAAGATCAGCATAATGATCTACAATCTGCATCTTAGCAAGAATCTCGGCCATTGCTGACTCATGGTGCTTGCTATGCTGACGAACATCCAGAGTAGCAAGATGGAATCCGAATAGATCCACTTGACGAATCAGCTTCTGAATGAAGTTATCGGCTGCATAATCAGCGTAATGACTCCGTAAGCTTGTTTCAATAATCTTAAGATCATTAACGAATTCATCTGGTGCGCTGTATTTCAACGTCTGCTGTTTAACCCCTGCTAACGTATTATCCAGCTTTTCTAACATATAAGTAAGCTTAACCCGGTATGGTTCATGGTCATTCCGCCATACATCCTCGGTCTTAAGTTTGATATGCTGTTTGTCTGCTTCTATGGAAGATAGAAGCTCTGCCGTGACAGGTACAATCGAAGTGCTGAAGCTCATGTGCTCCATCAGGTTCGTCAAGGCTTGCTTGTATTTACGCAGTGTAAGACCTCGTTGTAGAGTTAACGTTTCCCAAGTGATCTCAGCTTTTACTGAAGGGTTGCCATCGCGATCTCCACCGATCCAGGACCCAAAACGCAAAAAGGATGGAACGTTCCAGCTTTCATTTGGATAATATTTTTTCAAGCAGCGTTCGACTTCCTGATACAAATCCGGAAGCACCTCGAACAATGTCTCATCAAAATAATACATTCCATTGCGCACTTCATCCAGAACAGTAGGCTTGCGATCACGCAATTCATCGGTCTGCCATAGAATGAGGACTTCATTCACCAGCTTTTCCCGCTGCTGCTCACGCTCACGATAAGTTAAGGATGGATTCTCCAACTCCATTACTTCTTTGGAAATGCGTTGGTGAATATCCAATACTGCTCTGCGTGTTGCTTCCGTTGGGTGGGCTGTCATCACGAGCTCAAGCGAGATCGTGTTCAAAATCTCTTGAACCTCAAATGCAGGCACCTTAGATTTGAATAGTTCATTGATTACACCCTCGATGGAGCCTGGTTGGATCTGCTCGACAGCGGATCTTTCGTAATCTCTTTTGCGGCGAATTCGATGATTCTGTTCCGCGATATTAACCAATTGAAAATAAATAGCAAAAGCACGAATAACCTGATGACGGTTCTCCTGGCTCAGGGAACGAATAACATTCTTGAAATCCTGAAAGAGGGTAGGGTCTGAGGAATCCCTCATTTTCTTACTCATCTCACGAATTTGCTCCACAATCGTCAAGAGTTCTTGTCCTCCCTGGTGAACTAACACCTCACCAAGAATGTTACCTAAAAACCGCACATCTCTGCGCAGTAAGTGGTTCGAACTCGCTCTGTTTGAATCAATCATTTGTTCTGACATGCTCTCTCTCACCTCATCCGAATAATAAATATTTCGACATCATTCGCTACATTCCTGCTTTAACGCGCTAATAAACAAATTGGATAATATGGCAAAAAAAAGCCGCAAAGCACGGTAGGCGTCTGAGCCAGTCCGATTACTTTGCGGTGTGTCCCGGAAATGTAATAACCCCACAAAGTGACTCGGAGCCTCTGAAGTGTGTTCCGATTACTTTGCGGGGACCCCGGGAAGTTATAAAAAAAAGACCTTTCCGGTCTCTTCTGATTGAATTGTGGAGCGGGTGATGGGAATCGAACCCACGCTACCAGCTTGGAAGGCTGGAGTTCTACCATTGAACTACACCCGCAATGGAGAAAGATGGTCGGGACGACACGATTTGAACATGCGACCCCCTGGTCCCAAACCAGGTGCTCTACCAAGCTGAGCTACGTCCCGACAATTATTAAAGAATGGCGTGCCTTGAGAGATTCGAACTCCCGACCTTTTGATTCGTAGTCAAACGCTCTATCCGGCTGAGCTAAAGGCACAAGAAAGCTTGTATGGAGCGGACGACGAGATTCGAACTCGCGACCCTCGCCTTGGCAAGGCGATGCTCTACCACTGAGCCACGTCCGCATGTTAGTTGCGCTTGTGGGATATTTACTCCCTTACGATCATTCGCTCTTTTGAAGCGAGCCGTTTGCGGCGACAAGAAATAATATATCAAAGCTTGGACTAAAATGCAACTCTTTTTTTTAAAAACTTTTAAATTATTTTCAATCTGAACTTTTATGAGCTTCTAAAGCCCATTTTAAACCAACTTTATCCCAATTTCAGGTATAAAATGACCCCATTTACGAGCAATAAGATGAGTTCCGTTTACTGAAAGGAAGTCTTACTCTAAATCTCCGTGCCAGAGGTGATTTGCTGCCTTAAGCATAATCTACCCTTGCAGAAGCTATATCAGGGCTCCTGTTAGCCTACAGAGCGATTCGCAGGATGTCCACCAACAAAACTACTTACGGTGTCGTTCGGACGTCTTATAACGCCATTCACGGCTCTATTACCCTTGAAGATGTGACAATCATCTCTGTTAAGCTTCCATAATCAGATCCATAGTCGTTGAATTCCAACTCCCGTCTTCATCGGTATAACAGACAAAGATCCAATTCGTCATGCACTATTGCCTCTGTAGAGAAAAGAAGAAGCTCCTCAGATCAGATGATCCTGGGAGCTTCTTCATGTTCCGTGATGCGCGTAGAGGGACTTGAACCCCCACGGTCGCCCGCTAGATCCTAAGTCTAGTGCGTCTGCCAATTCCGCCATACGCGCGCATTAGGATGCAACAACCTCGAAGGGTTATGTTGCTTTACCGGAGTGCCAAGAGCACCCTAGGTAAGTATTATACACCAGGTTTACAAGAAGTGCAAGCCCTCTTGTAAAAAAAATGGTGAGCCATGTAGGACTCGAACCTACGACACCCTGATTAAAAGTCAGGTGCTCTACCAACTGAGCTAATGGCTCTTACTGTGATGTGCGAGAAGAACTGGGGATCAAGGATTCGAACCTTGGGATGACGGAGTCAAAGTCCGTTGCCTTACCGCTTGGCTAATCCCCACTACTACATTCGCTGCCCCGTTTAATATTCCCATTTAAATAGCTATTAACCATTCGGGAAAAAGGACATGGTGCCGTCGAGAGGACTTGAACCCCCAACCTACTGATTACAAGTCAGTTGCTCTACCAGTTGAGCTACAACGGCGTAATATGGAGGCTGACGGGATCGAACCGCCGACCCTCTGCTTGTAAGGCAGATGCTCTCCCGGCTGAGCTAAGCCTCCAAAGTATCTTTTGGGTTCCGCGTAAAGTAATCGGAATAAACATCATCGCTACGCTTCACTTTATGGGGTAGAGTGGTGACCCGTAGGGGATTCGAACCCCTGTAACCTCCGTGAAAGGGAGGTGTCTTAACCGCTTGACCAACGGGCCATGAATAAATAACTGCTGGAGCTTCCAACCGGAATCGAACCGGTGACCTCATCCTTACCATGGATGCACTCTACCTACTGAGCTATGGAAGCGAGGATTAGTTGGACCCAACAAAGTAATCTGAAATGCACGGAGTGCTTCTCATCACTTTGTTGGGATTGATACTCCCCGAACAGGACTCGAACCTGTGACAACTCGATTAACAGTCGAGTGCTCTACCAACTGAGCTATCAGGGAACATTATTCAGTTACAGGGTTGTACCCTGAAAACTGGATGCGAATAACGGTAACGAGCCGTGTTTGTTGTGCTTGTCACTCGGGTATGAGTGTATTGGATAAGCCCTCGACCGATTAGTATTCGTCAGCTCCATGCATTACTGCACGTCCACCTCGA